>CANQOX010000054.1 GCA_947625595.1 uncultured Clostridia bacterium | reverse complement strand
ATTTGAGAACGACACCCCTTCCGTCTCGCCGCAAAGCGGCGAGCCACCCACCCCTCAAGGGGTGGGCAAGGGGTGGGGGTTCGTTCCTAATCACTTGCCTTAGGCGGAATTCACTTCCGCCGTGGGCGACCCCATTTGGTACCCCACGGGAACCTTAATGTCTTTGCAGAGTGCCTTCCGCAATCAACTCGATTGATGCACAGGGAAGATTCGCTCGAACATTTCTTTTCGAAGCCCCGCGAGATCCTTCGACACGCCGCCTTCGGCGGCGGCTCAGGATGACGCGCAGGGCAGAATGACGCGCGGGGAGGGTCTCCGCGCGTCCGCGGGGAGAGTAAAGAAATGTTCGACTTAACTCCCCCTCTTACTCCTTCATATACTTCTCGATGTACTCTTCGCGGATGCGCTTGAGTTCGGATTTGGGAAGGATCTTGAGCAGTTTCCAGCCGAGATCGAGGGTCTCCTCGATGGAGCGGTCGGTATCGAATCCCTGCGCGACGTACTCCTTTTCAAAGGCGTCGGCAAACTTTGCATACAGCTTATCGACGTCGGAGAGGGCCGCTTCGCCAAGGATCGCCGAGAGCTCCTTGCTCTCCTTGCCGCGCGCATAGGCGGCGAAGAGCTGGTTCATCGTGTCGGCGTGGTCCTCCCTCGTCTTGTCCCTGCCAATGCCCTTGTCCTTGAGACGGGAGAGCGAAGGCAAGACGTCGATGGGCGGATTGATGCCCTTCTTATAGAGGTCGCGGGAGAGAATGATCTGCCCCTCGGTGATATAGCCCGTGAGGTCGGGAATGGGGTGCGTCTTGTCGTCCTCGGGCATCGTCAGAATGGGGATCTGCGTGATGGAACCCTTGCAACCCCTGATCCTGCCCGCCCTCTCATAGAGCGTCGCAAGGTCGGTGTAGAGGTACCCGGGGTACCCGCGGCGGCCGGGGATCTCACGGCGGGCGGCCGAAACTTCGCGGAGCGCCTCCGCATAGTTGGTGATGTCCGTCATGATGACGAGGACGTGCATTTCGCAGGTGAAGGCCAGATATTCGGCGCAGGTCAGCGCGATGCGGGGCGTCGCGATGCGCTCGACAGCGGGGTCGTTCGCAAGGTTTGTGAAGAGGACCGTCCTCTCGATGGCGCCCGTGCGCTTGAAGTCCTCGACGAAGTACTGCGCCTCCTCGAAGGTGATGCCGATGGCGGCGAACACGACGGCAAATTTGCTGTCCGACCCCCTCACTTTCGCCTGCCGTGCGATCTGCGCGGCGAGTTCGGCGTGGGGAAGGCCGCTCATCGAGAAGACGGGAAGTTTCTGCCCCCTGACGAGGGTATTCAGGCCGTCAATGGCCGAGACGCCCGTCTGGATAAATTCATTGGGATAATCGCGCGCGGCGGGATTGATGGGCTCGCCGTTGATGTCGAGCATCTTCTCGGGAATGACGGGCGCGCCGCCGTCGCGGGGGTTCCCCATGCCGTCAAAGACGCGGCCGAGCATGTCTTTGGAGACCGCAAGCTGTTGGGCATGCCCCAAAAAGCGGGCCTTGGCGCGCGCGATCTGCAATCCCTGCGAGCTCTCGAAGAGCTGAACGACGGCCTTGTCGCCGTTGACTTCGAGCACTTTCCCCTGCCTGACTTCCCCGTTTTCGCAGAGAATATCGACGAGTTCGTTATATTTTACCCCTTCGACGCCCGCGACGAGCATCAGGGGGCCGACGACCTCTCTGATCGTCTTGTATTCCTTATACATCCTCTTCTCCTCCCTGTGAAAGCGCCTTGATCTGCGAACTCATCTCCCCGATGATCGCGTCGAACGCGCCGAGGTCGTCCTCTCTGATGTACTTCGCGCGGCCGATCTTCTCCATGAAGGGCAGGGCCAAGATGTCGTCCAAAGAGACGTAATTTCTGACGGCCTCCTCGGAGAGCGTGTAAAATTCATAGATGAGAAGGAGCATCAGGAGCTGTTTGTGCATGGTGGTGTAGGTGTCCACCTCGTGGAAGGCGTTCTGATGCAGATAGTCCTCCCTGATCATCTTGGCCGTCTCCATGACGAGGCGGTCCCTCGAGGAAAGGGCGTCCATGCCGACGAGACGGACGATCTCATCGAGCGCGGCCTCCTCCTGCAGGGTGGTCATGACGAACTGGCGGTATTTGAAAAAGCCCTTGCCGACGTTCTCGTCATACCACGGCTTCATCTTGTCCGCGTAGAGCGAATAGCTGACGAGCCAATCGATGGCGGGGAAATGCCTCTTATAGGCGAGGGAGGCGGAAAGCCCCCAGAACACCTTGACGATGCGGAGCGTCGCCTGCGAAACGGGCTCGGACAGGTCGCCCCCGGGGGGAGAGACCGCGCCGATGGCCGTGACGGAGCCCTTTCGCTCTTCGCTCCCGAGAAGACTGACGACGCCCGCCCGCTCGTAGAACTCCGCAAGGCGGCTCGCAAGGTAGGCGGGGTAGCCCTCGTCGCCCGGCATCTCCTCGAGGCGGCCGCTCATCTCGCGCAGGGCCTCCGCCCAACGCGACGTCGAATCGGCCATGATGGCGACGTTGTATCCCATGTCGCGGAAGTACTCCGCAATGGTGATGCCCGTGTAGATCGAGGCCTCGCGGGCCGCGACGGGCATGTCGGACGTATTTGCAATGAGCACCGTCCTCTTCATCAGAGGCTCCCCCGTCTTGGGGTCCTTGAGGGCGGGGAATTCATTGAGAACGTCGGTCATCTCGTTGCCGCGTTCGCCGCAACCGATGTAGACGATGATGTCCGCGTCCGCCCACTTGGCGAGCTGATGCTGGACGACCGTCTTGCCGCTGCCGAAGGGCCCGGGGACGGCCGCGACACCTCCCCTTGCGATGGGGAAGAGCGTATCGATGACCCTCTGGCCCGTCACCATGGGCTTGTCGGGGGTGAGCTTTTCGCGGTAAGGCCGACCCTTGCGGACGGGCCACTTCTGAAGCATGCAGACGGGACACAGCCCCGTCTCCGTCCTGATGCGGGCGACCGTCTCCTCGATCGTGAAGTCCCCCTCCTCGATGTCGGCGACGACCCCGTCTTTGCCGAACGGGACCATGATGCGGTGCTCGACGATCTCCGTCTCCTGCACGACGCCCAAGACGTCCCCCGCGCTGACTTTGTCCCCCGCCTTGACTTTGGGGGTGAAGTGCCATTTTTTCTCCCTGTCGAGCTTATTGACGGAGACGCCGCGCGAAATGCGGCTGCCGTACTCGAAATACAGCGTCGTGAGCGGCCTCTGAATGCCGTCAAAGATGCCCGTGATGAGCCCGGGGGCAAGCTCGGCAGAGAGCGGTTCGCCCGTAGAGACGACGTCCTCCCCCACGCCGAGACCCGAAGTCTCCTCATAGACCTGAATGGAGGCCCTGTCGCCGCGGAGCTCGATGATCTCGCCGATGAGTTTCAGGTCAGAGACCTGCACGACGTCGTACATTTTGCAATCCGCCATATTCTCCGCCACGATCAGCGGGCCAGATATTTTTACTGTTTTTCCTACCATATTGCCTCCGATGCGCCCGTTGCGGGCTGTGCGCTCAATCGTTGAACAGGATATCCACGCCCAAGGCGCGTTCCATCGCACTCTTGAGAAACGCCTTTCCGTAGCCCGTATCCTTCCCCGAGGGAATGGGCAGAACGACGGGATAGGCCTCCTCGTCGAAGCGCTTCAAAAAATCCGTCAGAAGGAGCGCGTAGTCCTCTGTCAGAAAGATGACCGAATAGTCGCGGGCGACCCGCCGAAGGGTCTCCCTCGCATGTTTTTCGTCGGTGACGGGGAATGCGTCCACGCCCGCCGCCTTGAATACCGTGATCGTCTCGGCGCCGCCTACGATCGCCATTTTTCCCTGCATCAGTTCACCCCGATCAAACGTTTTCCGATCTCCCGCGCGTCCACGCCCGCCTTCAGGCAGACGAGGATCATGTGGACATTGCCGATCTCCGCCCTGCGGCGGAAGACATAGTACAGGAAGGGTTCCTTGCCCGAGAGCGCGAACCGCCGTTCAAAGAAATACCTCACCTCGTACCCCTCCTTCATGCGCTCGGCCTCCGTGAAGGGGAGCTCTCTCCCCTCCGCCGCAAGGCAGGCGGCATAGAAGGCGGCATAGGCCGTCCTGTCGAGGGCGTGCTTTCTGATCTCGGGATCCTCCGAGAAGATCTTGTCAAAGTGCTTCTTCTTCAGCTTGCCGCCGCCCACGAAGAGGGCCTCCGCCTCCTCCCGCGACTCTGCGCGGAAGGCAGTCAAAATATCCGTCATGTCGGCGCGGAAGGCGAGGAGCTTTTTGAGGACGGGGCGCATGAAACAGACCTTGAAGAGGTAGGCATACATCGCCCGATCGACGGCCGCGCCGATCTCCGTGCCCGTCGCGTCGTCCCCGATGGGCGGGACGGGAGGTTTTTTCTCCTCGAGAAGCTGTTTCAGCTCCTCCAAGGTCCGCATTCCCTCGGGCGCGAGCATACTGTCCGCAGAGACGCCGAGCCGCTCGGCCTTGATGAGGGCCTTCATGTTATGAAAGTCGCGCGGGGCGAGGAAAAAGGCCTTCTCCGCCTCGCTCGGTGCGTAGGTGCGGATAAATTCGTCGAGCACACCCTCCTCATGGGCGACGATCGCCTCCGTCTCGCTCTCTCCGCCGCCGAAACCGCTCTCCGAGAGGGCGCGCAGGACCTCCCCCGCTCCCATTTCGGGAAAGCGGAGGACCTTCTCGCCCAAGAGCTGTCTCTCTCTGACGGCGATGACGCCGTTTGTAAAGGTGGTGTCGAATGTCATAAATTATGCGTTGCCGAAGATCGCGCGTGCGATGTCGGCCTGATGTTCCTCTCTGTCGGCCTCGAGGATCGCGGCGTAGGTGACGTCCTTGTCCGAGCTCTTTCCGCGCAGGAGAAAGCCGCCCGAAAGCGCGGGCCGCTCGCCGCTCGCGGTGAGCTTTCTCTCCTGCACGACGGGAAGGGACAAAACGTCCTCCGCGTAGGGATAATTCTCCGAAAAGACGATCTCGTCCCCCTCCTCGGCGTTCTCCGTGAGGAGCTTTTCGGCGAGGAGAAGGCTCTCGCGCCTCTCAAGGCAGACAAGCGATGCGAGCGCGCGCAGATAGACGCCGTCGATGACCCGCCGTTTCTCGGCGAGCACGATCTTGCGGCTGTCAAGGCGGGCCGTTGCGGCCCTGCCGTCCGTGATGAGCGCGGCGCGCTGTTCTGCCTCCCTCTCGGCCTCTGCAATCTCCCCTTCCGAGGCGAGCTCGGCGGCGCGGACGATGTCCTCCGCCCGTTTCCGTGCGGCCTCCACAATGCCGTCCGCTTCCGCACGGGCGTCGGAGAGAACGCGGGCGACGATCTCCTCCCTTCCCATATCAGAAGAGGGCGGCGACGGCCGCGGGTACGGTGGGATCCGTCACGATGGGAAGATAGTTGAGCGGAGGGACGGCGTTCACGAGGATCATGGAGATCAGAAGCCCGAGGATCGCGTAGAACTCGATCATCGCGGGATAGAGAATGAGCTTGCCGCCGAGGGATTCCTGCTTGCCGACCGCATAGATGCAGTTGACGGCGGAACGTCCCTGAAAGATGCCCGTGAAGAGCCCCGAGACCGTCATGGGAAGGACGGCGCCGAAGATCGCCCAGCCCTCTGCGACCATGCCGCCTGCGCCTGCGACCGCCTCATTGACGATGAGCGCCTCCTGAATGGTGGTGAGCTGGTTGGACGCGATGAGGGCGACGATGAAGCCGTAGATCCCCTGCGTTGCGGGGAGAAGAACAAGCACCATGACCTTGCCGAAGAGCTTGGGGTTCTCGGAGAGAACGCCCGCAGCCGCTGTACCCGTCTTGTAAAGACCGATCGCCGAGCCCACGCCGCAGAGCAGGACGCAGAGCGCGATGCCGATCATTGCAATGACATAACCTGTTGTAAACATATTGACCTCCGAATAGAATTCGTTTTTACCTTGATTTGAAAAAGTCTCTTGACGCGCGGGGCTTCCCTCATGCCGAGACGCTGATGTGCTTCTTTTTGGAGCCGAGGGGGGTGAACAGCTCCCCTTCGCCCTCGAAGAATTTGCCGTAGAACTCCACATATTGCAGTCTTGCATCGTGGATATACGCGCTCAAAAGCCCCATTGCGAGGTTGAAGACGTGCCCGACGACCATGAGAATGACGCCGAGGATCGCGAGGGCGAAGTTTCCGCCGACGATGAAATAGAGCGCGTAGTGGGAGACGAGCTGGGCGATGACCGCGCCCGAGAGCATGAGGCCGTACAGCCTCGCATAGCTCAAGACGTCCGACGCATAGTTGATGATGCCATAGAGGGAGCCGAAGCCCTTTGTGAACTTTCCGATGAACTTCTCGTGCCTGCCCGCCGTCAGAGCCGCCAAGACGACGCCAACGAGCGCCATGATCCCGCCGACCAGTTTGAACTGCGGAACGTTGAATTCGTCCACGAAGCCGCAGACGGCGAGGAGGGCGCCGAGGGAAAATACAGCCCATGTGAGCCCGTCGCAGATCCCGTCGAAGATGCGGCCCTTGCGCCAGTGCTGCCAAGCCTTGCAGAGGTACCCCGCAAAGAGCTGAATGATCCCGAGGATCATGCTGATGATGAGAATGGCGGGAATGGAGATCCCGATGAAGGTCCACGACGACGGTCGGGCGGCGGCATGCGCCCCCGGGAGTTCCATGCCGAGATCGGGCATCGAGACGCCCAGATCGGGCATGACCGTATAGGGCAGGATCTGGATCCCGAAGAGGGAATTGAACAGAAATCCCCAGATGAAGGCGAAGATCCCGCCGATCGCAAACACGCCCGCGAGGGACTTGATCCCGCTCTCCTTCCCACGGTTTTTGAAATATAAAAATCCGCCGCCGAGCATCATGAGGAGCCCGTAGCCGACGTCCCCCATGATGAACCCCAAAAAGACGGAGTAGAAGAAGGACATGACGGTATTCGGGTCGAACTCCCTCGCATTCGGCGCGGAGTACATATTGGTGATGGTCTCGAAATTGCGCACGACCTCGTTGTTTGTCGCAAGGGTGGGCACAAATTCATCCTCTTTGGGGTCGGAAAACTCAAAGAAAAGGGGCAGGCTCTTCGCCTCGAGGGCGGCCCTGACCTTCTCCTCCTCGTCGGCGGGCAGGAAGGCCTCCAAAAAGAAGGTATGGGCCGAGCAGAGCATTTTCTCGGAGGCTTCGGCCTTCTCGAGTTCAAAACCGACGAAGTCGCAGTAAATTTTGAAGTCTTTCAGCTCCTCGGCCAGTCCGAAGAGGGTCTCCTCGGCGGCCCTTTCCCTGTCCTCTGCGACAGAGAGCTCCCTGCGGAGGGACGAGAGCTGTTCCTCCCCCGTCGTCTCCCCCGCATAGGGGCAGGCGGCGAACCCGCAGGAGGTCAGGAAATTCTCGAGCGCGGGTGCGGCGCTCCTGTGGGCGACGGCGCACACGACCATTCCCTCCTCGGCGGGGACAGCCTCACAGGCAAGAAGGGGCTGTTCTTCGAGCGCGGGCGCGGCGTTCTCCCATGCGGAAGCAGGGACAAGCCCTAACCGCACGACGAAATTTTTGCTGTCACGGTAGGAAGAAAAGGGCCTCTTGAGCGCGGCATAGGGCAGGGCGGCCGCAATGGCGCGGCCAAGGCGCACTTCCTCCGCCTTTGCGGCGGCGATCTCGTCGAGGGAGGCCGAAGTGAACTCCAAAATGCGGTCGGCGCGGGGACGGAACTCCCCTGCCGCCATAAATTCGGTATAGCTGACCTCGAAGCCGTCCTTGACGGTCTCCGTTTTCTCCTCCTTCGCCCGCCGCTCGGCATAGCCCGTCAGGGTCTCGAGCGTCGATTCGAGGCGGGAAAGATAGTCCCGCAACTCCCCTGCGGAGTCGGAGGGAACAGCCCCCTCTCTCTCCCTGATCTCGACGGCATGCGTGCGCTCCAATGCGTTCAGAATGTCGTCGCGGTCATAGGAGAGCGCGGCAAGATGCAGTTTTCGCATCTTTGCGATCACTTCGTTATCCTCCCGACGATCTCGGCGACCTGCGGCTCGACGTGCTCCAAAATGCCGTCGGCGTACTCCTTTGCGTCCCGCTCGGCGGCAGAGATCGCCTCGCGATAGGCCTTCTCGGCCTCCTGCACAGCGTCCGTGAGGATCTTCTCCGTGCGCTTCGCCGCAAGGGCCTCGGTGCCCTTGGAGATCTCCATTGCCCTTTTCTCGGCATCGGTGACGATCGCGGCCGCCCGCTCCTGCGCCTCTGTGAGGATCGTGAGCGCCTCTGCTTCCGCCTCGGAGATCATATCAAGAATGTTTTTTTCTTCCATATCGTCCACCAATTCCATGGGAATTTACCATTCAATATTGTAGTCTCATCTCCCTGAAATGTCAAGCAGTAAAGGGCGGAATTTGCGAATTTCCGACAGGGCTCGCCTTATTTTCACCCAACTCTGTCTCCCCCTGCTTCCCGAGCGACTTTTTCCGCATGGCGGAGAAGAGGAAAAGGAACGAAAAGGCGGCAGTCAAGGCCTCCGCGATCGGGAAGGCCCACCAGACGAACTCGGCCGCGCGGGCGGAGAGCGTAAACAGCCACACGGCGGGAAAGACAAAGACGGCGAGGCGCAGAAGGGAGATGACGAGCGGGGCAAGCGCGTAGCCGAGAGCCTGTAAGACGCCCTGCACGGCGATGTTCAACCCCATGAAGAGGTAGCCGACGCTTGCGATGCGGATGGCGGCGACCACGACGGCGATGATCTCCTGCCCGCCCGTCCCGCTTGCCATGCCGAAGAGGCTCGCAAGGGGCGAAGCAAGCCCCTCGAACAGGGCCGTGATGAGCGCGGCGACGATGAGCGTGTTGACGATCCCCCATTTGATGCAGGCGCGGGAGCGTTCCCTGTCCCCCATTCCGTAGTTGTAGGAGAGGACGGAAATGATGGTGTTGGAGAGGCCGAAACAGGCAAAGAGGGCGAATTGCATGATCTTGTAATAGATGCCGAAGCTCCCCTGAATGACGTCTGCATGTTCGGCCGTACCGAGAATGAGATTGACGCCGAGCATCATCACCGAAAGAAGCCCCTGCATCAGCGCGGCAGAGAGGCCGATATGATAGATCTCCCCGATGATCTTGCCGCTCGGGAGGATATTTTTCCACCCGTTGTGAAGTTCGCGGTTGAAAAAATAATGGAAAAACATCGCCACGAGCAGGGAAAGGACCTGTCCGATGACGGTCGCCCACGCGGCTCCCGCGACGCCCCAACCAAGGGGATAGATGAAGACGTAGTCGAGGACAATATTCGCCGCCGCGCCCGAGATCTGTGCGATCGTGGAAAAGAGGGTCTTGCCCGTGCTCTGCAGGAACCGCTCATAGAGCGTAAAGCCGATCGCGCCGATCGAACAGGTCGTGCAGATCGTGAGATACTGCGTTCCGATCTCCGTCACCCGTTCATCTCCCTGCGCCTGCATGGCGATGAAGGGCCGCGCCCCGAAGAGGCCGAAGAGCAGAAAGACGGCGTAGATCACAAGGCCGAGGAAGATGCCGTTGCCGACCGTCCTGTCCGCCTTTTCGCGGTTGCCCTCGCCGAGCGATTTGGACAGAAGCGCGTTGATGCCGACGCCCGTCCCGACGCCTACGGCGATGATGAGAAGCTGAATGGGAAAGGCAAAGGTGAGCGCGAGATTTCCCGCGACCCCCTCCTCCCCCATGTTGATGACGAAGGCCGTATCCACGATGTTGTAGACGGCCTGCAAGATCATGGACACGATCATGGGAAGGCCCATTTTCCAGATCAGCCCGCAGACCGACCCGACTGACATCTTATTTGTCTTGTTTTCTTCCATAAAAACTCCCTTTCGCACAAAAAAAGAGGCGCAGATCCAATCGGATTTACGCCTCTTGCGAGCAACACATTGTGTCTGAATTATATGCCGAAAATCAAAATTTGTCAACCAAAAACCGCCCCGCCGCAGGGAAGAAAATTTGATTTTTTTCGAATGGGAGGGTGTGATATAGCAAACGGGAAAGGCAGCGAGACACCCCTTCACCGCTCTTTGCGTCATCCCGAGCCGCGCGGA
This sequence comes from uncultured Clostridia bacterium, assembly GCA_947625595.1. Taxonomy (GTDB): domain Bacteria; phylum Bacillota; class Clostridia; order Christensenellales; family Borkfalkiaceae; genus Gallimonas. The sequence goes on along the minus strand of CANQOX010000054.1, from coordinate 277 downwards.
AGCGCGTGTCGAGGGATCCCGAAGAACGAAGTCCGTACTTTCCTCCTCGGGATTCTTCGCTTCGCTCAGAATGACGCGGTGGCCACGCTCAGAATGACACAGTGGCCACGCTCAGAATGACGCAGTGGCCACGCTCAGAATGACGCAGTAGCCCCTCGGCTCCCCTGTAGGGGCAGCGAGACACCCCCTCACCGCTCTCCGCGTCATCCCGAGCCGCGCGGAAGCGCGTGTCGAGGGATCCCGAAGAACGAAGTCCGTACTTTCCTCCTCGGGATTC
>CANQOX010000053.1 GCA_947625595.1 uncultured Clostridia bacterium | reverse complement strand
GTGGCGGGGCGAGTAAAGAAATGTTCGAAACATTCCCAATTCCTTGCCTTAGGCGGAATTCACTTCCGCCGTGGGCGCCCCTATTTGGTACCCTACGGGAACCTTACTGTCTTTCAAGGAATCACGGTTCGTGGGGTGATACGGCCGTGAAATGAACAACGCCGACCCCTCGAACGTATTTATTTTGCGTAGCAAAAGAAATCGCGCGAAACATTCCCAATTCCTTGCCTTAGGCGGAATTCACTTCCGCCGTGGGCGCCCCTATTTGGTACCCTACGGGAACCTTACTGTCTTTCAAGGCACAAGAGCTCGTGGGGTGGTATGCCGTGGAATGCACAGCGTTGACCCCTCGAACGTATTTATTTTGCGTAGCAAAAGAAATCGTTCGAAACCTTACACGTTGAATCGAAAGAGGACGACGTCGCCGTCCTTCATCACATAGTCCTTGCCTTCGGAGCGGACCTTGCCCTTTTCGCGGGCGCCCGCGAGGCCGCCGCACTCGAGCAGGGTCTCCCAGTCCACGACTTCGGCGCGGATAAAGCCCTTCTCGAAGTCCGTATGGATCTTCCCCGCCGCCTGCGGGGCCTTGGTCCCCTTCGCGATCGTCCAAGCGCGGGTCTCCTTTTCCCCCGCCGTCAGATAGGAAATGAGCCCAAGGAGCGCGTAGGAGGCCTTGATGAGCTTGTTGAGCCCGCTCTCCTTCAGCCCGAACTCCTCCAGAAACACCTGCGCATCGTCAGGGTCCATCTCGGCGAGCTCCTCCTCCGTCTTGGCGCAGACGACGATGACGCCCGCATGGTGACGGTCGGCATACTCGCGGACCTTCTTCACGAGGGGAAGGTCCTCCTCGCCCTCGCCCATGTCCCTTTCGGAGATGTTGGCGCAGTAAATGACGGGCTTGGAGGAGAGAAGGAAGAGATTGTCGAGCATCGCCTTCTCGTCTTCGGTGACGGGAAGGGAGCTTGCGGGAAGTTCCTCCCCGAGGTGGGCCATGAGCTTTTCGAGGAAGGCAAATTCGGCGGCCGCCGCCTTGTCCGACCCGCCGCGGGCGGCGTTGCGGATGCGGTCCTGCCTCTTCTGCACGGCCTCGATGTCGGCAAGAATGAGCTCCAAATTGATGGTCCCGATGTCGCGGACGGGATCGACGGAATTTTCGACATGCGTGACGTTTTCGTCCTCAAAACAGCGGACGACGTGCACGATGGCGTCGCATTCGCGAATGTGCGAGAGGAACTTATTGCCCAGCCCCTCGCCGCGGCTCGCCCCCTTGACAAGGCCCGCGATGTCCACAAATTCGATGACGGCGGGCGTCACTTTCTTGCTGTTGTAGAGGGCGGCGAGCTTCTCGAGCCGTTCATCGGGGACGGCGACGACGCCGACGTTGGGTTCGATGGTGCAGAAGGGATAGTTTGCCATCTCCGCGCCTGCGTGGGTGATGGCATTGAACAGGGTGGACTTGCCGACGTTGGGCAGTCCCACAACTCCGAGTTTCATGGTTTTATCTCCGTTTGGAAAGGGCTTCGATCACTTCATTATAAAACATTTTCTCCGAATCGGCAAGTCTTTCAGTTGCCTTCAAGGGAAAAATATGGTAAAATGCTTGAGAAAAGGAGAAACTATGGACCATAAAGCATACATTGCGGACAGACTGCATATCGATGGCGTCGGGCGGCAGGAAATCTATGCCTCCCTCGCCGTCCCTCCCGATCTCACGCTCGGCGACTATGCCCTGCCCTGCTTCAGATTTGCGAAGATCTTCCGAAAGTCCCCCGCCCTCATCGCCGAGGAACTTGCGGGGCAGTTCCAGACGGACGGCGTTATCTCCTCCGTCTCGGCCGTCAACGGTTATCTGAACTTCAAAATTGACAGAAAGGGCCTCGCGCGGGACGTCATCGGGCAGGTCCTCGGCCGCAAATGCGCATATGGGGCTTCGGACATGGGTGCGGGAAAAACCGTCTGCATCGACTATTCTTCGGTCAACATCGCCAAGCCCTTCCATATCGGCCACCTCTCCACGACTGTGCTCGGCGGCGCGCTCTGCCGCATCTTTGACTTTCTCGGCTACAGGGCCGTCGGCATCAATCACCTCGGCGACTACGGCACGCAGTTCGGCAAGCTCATCTGCGCCTACAAGCATTGGGGGGACCGCGAGGAGGTCGAGAAGGGCGGCATTCACGCCGTGAACGACCTGTATGTGCGCTTCAACAGCGAGGCCACCGAGGAGATGGAGGCCGAGGCGAGGGAGTATTTCCGCCTCATCGAGAGCGGAGACGAGGAGGCGACGGAGCTCTTTGCGTGGTTCAAATCCCTCACCCTGTCCTATGTGGAGAAGATCTACGACCGCCTCCATGTCAAATTTGACAGCTACCTCGGCGAGAGCTTCTACATCGACAAGATCCCCGCCGTCGTCGAAGCGTTGAAGGCAAAGGGCCTTCTCACCGAGAGCCAAGGGGCGCAGGTCGTCGCCCTCGACGAATTCGGCATGCCCCCCTTCATCGTGCTCCGCTCGGACGGCGCCTCCCTGTACGCGACGCGCGACCTCGCCGCCGCCTTCTACCGCAAGAAGACGTACGACTTCGACAAGTGCCTCTACGTCGTCGCCTATCAGCAGAATCTTCACTTCCAACAGCTCTTCAAGGTCATCGAACTCATGGGCGAGCCGTGGGCGAAGGACCTTGTCCACGTCGCCTATGGCATGGTCTCCCTCGAGGACGGCGCGATGTCCACGCGGAAGGGCAAGGTCGTCTGGCTCGAGGACGTCCTCTCCCGCTGTGTGGAGAAGGCCAAAGCCATTCTCGCCGAGAAAAATCCCGACCTCGAGAACAGGGACGAGGTGGCCGAGAAAGTCGGCGTCGGGGCCGTCATCTTCGGCGCACTCTACAACAATAAGATCAAGGACATCGTCTTTTCCTACGACAAGGCCCTCAATTTCGACGGAGAGACGAGCGTCTATGTGCAATACACATGCGCACGGGCCGCCTCCGTCCTCGAGAAGGCCGCTTCGGCGGGCGCGAAGGCCGAATGTACGGACGTCGAGCCCAATGCGCAGGAGTTTGAACTGCTCAAGGCCATCGCCTCCTTCCCCGACGCGGTGAAGTCCGCCGCCGAGAACTGCGAGCCGAGCATCATTGCCCGCTTTGCCGTGGACGCCGCGCAGAAATTCAACAAATTCTACATCGAGTGCAAGATCATGCAGGCGGAGACGGACGAACTCCGCTCCTTCCGCCTTGCCCTCACCGAGGCCGCCCTCATCGCCCTCACGAATGCGCTGACCCTCCTCGGCATCGGCGTCCCGGAGAAGATGTGATGAAGGCAGTCTTTTTTGACCTCGACGGGACGTTGCTCGACACCCTGCCCGACCTTTTCGCCTGCGTCAACAGCGTCCTCTCGGCGCACGGTTATCCCCCCGTTTCATTCGACAAGGTCCGCGCGGCCGTCGGGAACGGGGCGAAAAAACTCATGGAGCGCGTCCTTCCCGCAGGGTCCCCGCTCGGGGAACATCTCGCCGAATTTCGCACCCTGTATGCGGAAAACAGCTGCGATCTGACCGTGCCCTATGACGGCGCGGCGGAGACGCTTGCGAAGCTGAAGTCGCTGGGGCTGAAACTTGCCGTCATCACCAACAAGCCGCACGAGGCGACCGTCAAGGTGATGCGGAAGTACTTTCCCGAAGACATGTTCGATTTTATCGCGGGCGACAGCGGGGATTTTCCCGTCAAACCCGACCCCTCCCTCGCCCGATACGCCGCCCTCACGCTCCGCGTCAGTCCTGCGGACGTTCTCTTTATCGGCGACGGCGAGACCGACTTTCTCACGGCAAAGAATGCGGGCATGCGCCCCCTTGCCGCCCTCTGGGGCTACCGCACGCGCGCCCAGCTCGCCGCCGTCGGCGCAGAGGAATTCGCCGAACGCTTTGGGGACATTCTGAAATACGTATGAAAGAAAAAAAATGAGCGCAAAACGCTCATCCTGCCCCGCCTTCCCCGCTCATTCTGAGGGAGCGTAGCGACCGAAGAATCCCCTCATCAAAATGAACCCCCACCCCTACCCCGCCCCTTGGCGGGAAAAACGGAGAACGTCGCCTCCCCCACTTATTTTATCATTTTTCATTTTTATCTTGTCTTTTCCCGAAAGCTGTGATATAATACAGGTACGAATTTTATTTTAAGGAGATATTCACTATGAAAAGATGTGCGATTTGCGGTGAGATCGTCGAAGATGACGTCACCGAGTGCCCCGTCTGCCATGCGAAGAAGTTCGTTCCCGTCGAGGAAGAGGGCTTTGCCTGCGAACATCACGTCGGCGACGGCGTCGTCGAGGACAAGGAGGTCATGGACGGCCTTCGCGCCAACTTCAACGGCGAATGCTGTGAAGTAGGCATGTATCTCGCCATGGCGAGGGTCGCGGAGCGGGAGGGCTATCCCGAGATCGCCGAGGCCTACAAGCGTTACGCCTATGAGGAGGCCGACCACGCCTCCAAGTTTGCCGAACTGCTCGGCGAGGTCGTCACCCCTTCCACGAAGAAGAACCTCGAGCTCCGCGCGGCGGCCGAAGCGGGCGCCTGCGAGGGCAAGCTCAAGCTCGCAAAGCGTGCAAAGGAACTCGGCTATGACGCCGTTCACGACACCGTGCACGAGATGGCCAAGGACGAAGCCCGCCACGGCGCAGGCTTCAAGGGCCTCCTCAAGAGATACTTCGGCAAATAAGTTTTTTACAAAAGAAGCACAGAAGAGAAGAGCAGGAACGGTTCACCGTTCCTGCTGTTTTGTTGTTGAAATGTTTCAGTTGCGCTGAATCACGAGCGATCTTCCTTGTCGCCCCTTTCAGGGGAGATGTCACGAACGAAGTGAGTGACAAAGGGGTTCCCTATCCCAAAATCGCCACGGAGAGGGCGCAGAAGAGAATGAGCGAAACGGCGTCGACGATCGTCGTGATGAAGGGCGAAGCGACGGCGGCGGGGTCGAGCTTCACGGCCTTGACGGCAAGCGGGAGCAGACAGCCGACGAGCTTTGCGATGACGACGGTCGCGAACATCGCGAGCGAGACGACGGCGCTCAAGACGACCGTGTACCCTTCATACCCGAAGAGCAGTCTGTCGATGAGCTGCAATTTGCAGAAGCACGCGAGCGACAGGGTCGCAGAGAGCAACATGGACACACGGAGTTCCTTCCATAGGACCCGCCACGAATCCTTCAGCGTCAGTTCTCCCAAGGCGAGGGAGCGAATGACCGTGACGGAGGCCTGCGAGCCCGAATTTCCGCCCGTGTCCATCAGCATGGGGACGCAGGCAAAGAGGACGGGACTGATGGCGTTGAGCCTTCCCTCAAAGCTGTTGATGATGAGCCCCGTAAAGGTCGCGCTCACCATGAGAATGAGCAGCCACGGCACGCGGTTTTTATAGATCGAAAACACGCTCGTCTTGAGGTAGGGCTTCTGCGCGGGCAAAATTGCCGCCATGCGCTCGATATCTTCGGTGTTTTCCTCCTCAATGACGTCCATTGCGTCGTCGACGGTGACGATGCCGACGAGCCGACGCTCATCGTCCACGACGGGAATGGCGAGGAAGCCGTAATCGGAGATCTTACGGGCGACCTCCTCCTTGTCGTCCTGCGTGTTGACATAGATGACGTTGTCCTCCATGATCTCGCCGATGAGCGCAGTCTTTTTGGCGAGCATGAGGTCCTTTGCCGTGACGAGGCCGATGAGCTTATTGGAAGTATCCGTCACATAGCAGGTGTAGATGGTCTCCTTGTCGATGGCCGTCTCGCGGATGGTGTCGAAGGCCCTGTCCACCGTCATGTCGGGGAGGAAACGGACATACTCGATGGTCATGATCGACCCCGCGCTGTCCTTGGGATATTTGAGAAGTTCGTTGACGTAGGCGCGCGTCTCGCTGTCGCTCTGGGCGAGGAGCCGCTTGACGACGTTGGCGGGCATCTCCTCGATGAGGTCGACGGTATCATCGAGGAAGAGCTCGTCCATGACGGCCTTGATCTCCTTGTCGGAGAGTTTCTTGAGAAGTTTCTGCTGCGTGTCGCTGTCGATCTCGACGAACATGTCCGCCGCGAGATCCTTTGGCAGAATGCGGAAGAGGACGGGAAGGTCCTCCTCCTTGACATGCTCGAATACCTCTGCAAGGTCAATTTCGTTCATCGAGGAGAGCAGAGGCTTCAAAACCGAAAACTTCTTCTCCTCGAGGAGGGCGAGGATCTCGTCCTCCTCGGCGATCCTGCGGGCGACGACCTCGGGCAGGTCCTCGATGATGTCGACGGTGTCGTCGACGGAGACGTCCTCCATGACTTCCTCGAGTTCGTCGTCGTGCAGTCCCTCGACGATCTTCTGCTGGACGGGCGGGTCAAGCAGGACGATGACGTCGGCGAGAAAGTCGCTCTCGAGCGCACGGGCGAGGGAGATGACGTCCTCCGCCTCCGATAAAATTTTCGCCGCCTCCTCGGGGGAAAGTTTCTCCACGAGAACAGCGGCGGCTTCATAATCCTGCCTTTCGAGCAGGTCCTTGATTTCGTTTGTCATTGCTGCACCTCCATTGGCTGATTTGGATCAAAAGCGCAGACGTGAGAAAAAGTCCTTGTTACTTCAAGCGCGCCGAAAAGAACAAAGACCGACATATTTCTCCGTCCAAACAGCTACTTCGTCCTTTCACGGCTTTTCTCCTTTCCTTTATTTGGGGCAGACAGTGGGCGCCCCTACCCTTTCATTATACGCAAACGCGCGGAAAAAGTCAAACGTTTTCTTCGGGTTCGAGAGGGACGAAGGTCCCCTTTTCGAGATCGAAAAGGCCCCTGTCGGTGAGTTTGAGTTTGGGAATGACGGGGAGGGCGAGAAAGGCGAGGGACATGAAGGGGTCGTACCCGCGCTTCACCCCCATTCCGTACGCCGCGGCGCGGAGGGCAGCCGTCCTTGCGGCGACTTCCCCGACGGGCGCAGAGCTCATCAATCCTGCGATGTCGAGCGGGAAAACTTCCTCCCGCGCCTTTGAGACGAGGGCCATGCCGCCGCCCGCCTCCTTCAAGAGGGCAACGACGCGGGCCATCGCCCCGTCATCGTCCCCCATCACGATGAGATTGTGGCTGTCGTGGGCGACGGTGATGCCGATCGCGCCCCCCTTCAGGCCGTACCCTTTGACGAGGCCAAGCCCCATTCTGCCCGTCGCAAAGTGCCTCTCGACGACGGCGAGTTTGAGAAGGTCGGTTCCCCGAACGTCGAGCCTGCCCGCCTTCACTTCGGCGATCCTCTCGGCGGTGTAGAGGCTCTGCGGGGTCATCTCGATGGCGCGGACCCTGTTCCCCTTCACTTCGATCGCAAAGTCCTCGGGCGAGACGTCCCCGACGTGGACGGTGTCCCTGACCGAGACGGGGAGATAGCGTTTGGAGGCGTCAAAGCGGATCTCGCCGTCAAAGGCCAAAATGCCCCGTTTCCAGACGGCGGCGACTTCAAAGCTCTCGAGATCGTCTACAAGGACCATGTCTGCAAAGTAATCGGGCGCGATCGCGCCAACGCCGCGGACATGGTAGCATTCCGCGACATTGATCGTGGACATGGGTATCGCAAATTTTGCGGGAAGGCCCGCCTTGACGAGACGGGCGAGCGCGCCATTGATGTGCCCCTTCTGAAGGTCCTCGGCATGCTTGTCGTCCGAGCAGACGAGGAAGCGGCGGAAGTTCATCTCCGTCACCGCCTTGACCCCCTCCTCCACGCTGTTCGTCGAGGAACCGATGCGGATCTGCGCATACATGCCCTTCCCCACTTTTTCGGAAAATTCGGCCGCCGTCAGGCATTCGTGATCGGTCGAAATGCCTGCGCAGAGGTAGGCGTCGAGCGCGTTCCCGCCGAGCGCGGGCGCATGGCCGTCGACGACCTTGCCGAGGGTTTTGGCGGCCTCGAGCTTTTTGAGAACGTCCGCATCGCAGTTTATGACGCCGGGGAAATTCATCATCTCGCCGAGGCCGTGGAAGAGTTCCCGCCCGAGTTCCTCCTCCGTCTCCCTGCCGCTGATCTGTGCGCCGCTCGTCTCAAACGGGGTCGCAGGCACGCAGGAGGGAAGCTGAAGGAGGACGTCGAGGGGCTGTACCCCCTCCACCGAGAGGCGGCTGAAGGCCTCCTTGATGTATTCGGCCCCCGCAATGCCGCAGACGTTGACGATCTCATGCGGGTCTGCAACAATGGTCCCCGTGCCGTGCCTCACCGCAAGGGCGGCGAAGGCCTCGGGGGACAGGAGACTGCTCTCGACGTGGATATGTGCGTCGAGAAAGCTCGGCAAAAGGTATTTCCCGCCGCCGTCGTACTCCTCTTTTCCCTCGTAAGGCCCGACGCCGACGATCCTGCCGTCCGCAACGCCGACACAGCCACTCTGAATGTCCCCCGTAAAGACGTTGAACACTCTGACATTTTTGATGACGAGGTCGCATTTTTCGCGCCCCATGGCACAGTCGATGAGATGTTTCATGCCTTAAGTATAACATAAGCGCCGCACGCTTGGCAAGCGCACGGCGCAGAATTTCAAAAATGCTTCAAAGGTACAACCGAGAGGTGTCGGGATATCCTATCTCCGCATAGATGTCATCGAAATGGAGATAGTCGCCCGCATAGCCATCTGGCTTATCGGGGCCGCTCTTGCCGACATAGCAGAGATAGAGCCGATCGGAGCGCAGCATCAAAACGCCTTCATAGGAGCAATCCTTCCCGGCCGAGGTGATGCCCGAAGTCATTGTCATTCCCACTAAATTTGCATCGCTGATCACGGCGTCGTCATAGAAATAGAAGCCCGCTTGAGAGACGGTGTCTTTGCAGGACATGTACGATTTCCAGTGCAGAGACAGAAAGATCGTTGCGCCGCTCTTCGGGACGATCTCCGAGAGATCCACGGTGATCCTGCGGCTCGCGTCGGGGCCCTTCTCCTTATTCTTTTCAGAGACGGCGATATTGTATTGCCAATGGATCAGATAGGAATCGCTGTCCGCGGAAAGAATGACGATCTCCTTCGTCTTTTGCCTATACCACCCCGCCTTCAGGGCAATTCCCTCGGCGGGCATCGTCTTCGCCGTGTAGGGCTCCTTTCCCGCCGTGTACCACCCCGCAAAGAGATAGCCCTCCCTCGTCGGCGTCGGCAGTGCGATCGCGCTTCCCGCCTCTTCGGAGATGTCGTCCACGAGCGTGCCGCCGTTTTCGTCAAATTCGATCTTGCCCTGCCACACCGCCTTGAGCGAGACGCTCGATTGGGGCATCTTCGTGAAGTTGCGGACGGAGCCGCTCTCGTCCTCCCAGTGCATGAAGGTCGCGAGAGGCTTTTCGGGCGTGGGCAAAGTGATATCCGCCCCCGCCCGCGCAACGAGGGGCGAAACCTCCGCACCGTCCCCTTCAAACTCGATAACGGGCGCCCACTCCGCGGCATACAGCTCCATCTCCCCCGTGATCTTTCCGCTGAAGAGATGCGCCTTTTCCGTATCGTTTGCCTCCGTGCTCCAGAGAAGGACAGCCTGCTTCTCCGCATTTCTCGTCGCGGGGACGACCTGTGAGACGGGCGTGTTGTATGCAACTTCTATCGTCTCGTCGGGATAGCCGTCGAAGTGGAAGGTCACGGGATATGTCTCAAGGTCAAATCCCGCATAGAGATAGGTGCGCCGCTCGTCCGTGTCGAGGGAATAATACTTTTCGTTGAGAAGGGTCGCCTCGGGAAGAAGCCCGTACGCGTCGGCGACCTGCGTTCCCCCGCCGTCCTTCTCGGTGTACCAGCCTGTAAACTCGCTGTGCGCGAGCGTCAGTCCCGTCGGAAGCTCGGGGAGGGCTTCGTTATAACTCACCTGAAAGGAGCGGGCCCCCGTCACGGCCGCCTCTCCGTAGTCGAGAATGACGGTGAACTCGATGGGCTGAAAGCGGGGATAGAGGGTAATGTCCTTCTTTGCCTTGGAAACGGACACCCCGTTTTCGTCCACACACTGCTCCCCGTCCGTTTTCGCATCATACAGGCCGAGAAACTCGTACCCATACCGATAGGGAATGGTCTCGAGCGAATACAGCTGTCCCTTTTGGACGGTGAGGGTGTGCAGACCGTTATCGTCCGAATATTGAATGGTGCATTGCCCCTCGGAGCAACCTGCGAGCGCGAAGGAGCCCGCCATGACGACCGCAAGCACGATCCCGATCCCTGCCGATTTGATCCTCTTCATATGCTTTTCCTTTTTTGATAGCAAACAGCTATATTTTCGAATTGATTATATAGCAAACTGCTATACTTGTCAAGTAGTATCATGAAGATTTTCCAAAAAAGGTTAAAAGAAATGCGGCTCATGTGCCGCTTGACGCAGAGGGAAATGGCGGAACGGCTCGGGATCTCCCAGCCCTCCTATATCCGCTATGAAAACGGGTCCTCGGAGCCGACGCTTGAAAATCTTGCGAAGATCAGCGAGATCCTCGACGTCTCCGTCGATTATCTGCTCGGGAAAAAGGAATATTGAAGAGCGGGGAGCCTTCCCCGCTCTTTCCTTTG
>CANQOX010000052.1 GCA_947625595.1 uncultured Clostridia bacterium | reverse complement strand
TCTATCCCGCCTTGATCTTGGAAGCAACAGCCCGAATTGATAAAGACACGCTTGCCGAGCGTGATATTCAGTCCATAATCGGTGGAAAAGGGCGGGAACAGTCCAAAAGTTTCGTCATATTCTTTCCCGATGAGTTCAAAAAACAACCGCCTTAATTCCTCGGGCCTGTGATATGTTCCGTTGATCTCCGCCGTAAACGCAAGCGCGCGTTGCGACATTTCGTGCATATGAAGGTGCATGTCGGAATTGGCAATAATGTAGGTTTGTTTTTTCATTTCCGATATAAATTGTTCTCTCGTCATATTCGCCTCAAATTTACATCAATATTATAATACGAAAGCATCTAATATGTCAAATACTTATATTTTATAGATTTTCTATGCTTGACAAGTATAGTTTTTTGTCGATATAATATTCTCAAAGGAGTTTTTTATGGAACTGAGAGAACTCAAATATTTTTTGGCGGTTGCACGGGAAGAAAGTATTTTGAAGGCGGCGGAAGCATTGTATGTATCCCAACCCAACTTATCGCGGCAAATGAAGCATTTGGAAGAAGAACTCGGGCAGCAGCTCTTTCTCCGCGGAAGCAGAAAGATCACGCTCACAGAAGCGGGAGAACTTCTCAAAAAGCGCGCCGAAGAGATTTTAGACTTGTATCAAAAGACGGAAGCGGAACTTTCTTCGCCGTCTGCAGAAATTCGGGGCGACGTCTATATCGGCGGGGGCGAAAGTTACGTTCTCAAAATCGTAGCGAAAGCGGCGCGCGCCGTGAGGGAAAAATATCCCGCCGTCAAATTTCATTTGTTCAGCGGGGATATGGCGGCAATTGCGGAGAAACTCGATAAAGGGCTTATCGACTTCGGCATCTTCATTGAACCCGCAGACCTAACAAAGTATGACTATCTCCGCCTTCCCCTCGTAGATACTTGGGGCGTTCTTATGCGGAAAGACAGCCCGCTCGCGGAAAAGGAATTTGTCACGCCCGAAGATCTGAGGGACGCGCCACTTATTCGCTCCCGCCACTCACTTGGGAAAAGCGTCATCACCGATTGGTTTCAAAGACGGTCAGAGGAACTGAATATCGTCGCCACATACAACCTTATGTATAATGCCTCGCTATTCGTCACCGAGGGCGTGGGGTATGCCGTGGGGCTTGAACACATCATCAATACGTCGGGTACAAGCGAACTCTGCTTCCGTCCGCTTTTCCCGAAGCTCGTTTCCCACCTTGATATTGCTTGGAAAAAATATCAAGTTTTCCCCAAATGCGCCGAGATCTTTTTGAAGGAATTGCAAGACAGAATACTATAAAATAGTCCTGTCAATCAAACAATGAAGCCTCCGCGACATCCCGCCCTCGCGTCATCCCGCCCCCCTGCGTCATCCTGACTTCCCTGCGTCATCCTGAGGGAGCGGAGCGACCGCCCTGCGCGTCATCCTGGCCTTCCCTGCGTCATCCCGAGCCGCGCGGAAGCGCGTGTCGAGGGATCCCGAAGAACGAAGTCCGTACTTTCCTCCTCGGGATTCATCGCTACGCTCTGAATGACGCGAGGAAATGCCTTCCTCGCTGCCCCTGTAGGGGAGAATTTTGCATTTCTGCCAAAGATTGATAATCTTTGGCGCAAAATTCTCTTTGCATTTGCCCATATGTTTCGGGCAAATGCTGACCGAGGGCGGGGTGCTACCCGCCCGAGACAGTCCCCGAGCTTGCGAGGGGAAAGGGGTTTTGAAACCCCTCTGTCTCGGCTACGCCTCGACATCTCCCCTAAGAGGGGCGACGAGGCGCCTGCCCCCTTTTCAAGGGGGCGGGGTAGGGGTAGGGGTTACTATATCCTCGTTGCCCACCTCTTTCCCCGCCACAATTTTTAATATAAAAATCATTGCAATTTTTCCGCACCCGTGGTATACTGAAACTGCGCCACAATTGAATATTTCATTGAACATATGGCTACACAACTTTGGCAAGGTGTATCCTTCTTTTCCGTATGTTTAATGATATATGAAAAGTTGTGGCGCAACACATCGGGATACTCATTGCGGGCGTTCCCAATGTGGAGCGTCCTTATTTTTTATTCCCCCTCTTGCCTGCCCCCTTTTTAAGAGGGCGCCGCGGCCTCGCCCCTCCGCTTTCCGCGTCATCCCGAGCCGCGCGGAAGCGCGTGTCGAGGGATCCCGAAGAACGAAGTCCCAAGTCGCGGCGTCATGCTGAGAAGAAGAGCATTACGAAGTCAGAAAAAGATGACCCGAAGCATCTCGCCGCTACTTTGCAACGCCCCGCGAGATTCTTCGGTTCCGCTTGTTTGACTTCGTTTTGTCCCCGTTTCTCAGAATGACGCGGGGCGGCATGAGCCTACCCTTCGGGGAGTGGGCGTAGGGAGTGGGGACGCTGATCAAAGCCCGCAAAAAACACAAAAAAAGGAGAAAAACCATGAAACGCAAACTTTTCACACTGCTTTTAGCCCTTGCGGCTATGCTCTGTCTCTGCTTCGGCCTTGCGGCCTGCGGCGGCAATGGAGGAAACGGCGGTGATAGTGACACAGATATTGGGCAGACAACTCCGCAGAACCCGAACGAAGGCACTCCTGAGCCCGATCCCGATCCCGATCCTGATCCCGATCCTGACCCCGATCCCGATCCCGATCCTGACCCTGACCCTGATCCCGATCCCGACCCCGACCCTGACCCCGATCCCGACCCCGACCCTGACCCCGAGCCCGAGCCTGACCCTGCCGAGGAAGCGACAGAGGGTCTGCAATATGAGGTGGTCGAGAGCGAAAACGGAGAACGTACCGCCATGGTCACGGGCCTTGGTACCGCGAGTGATACGGATATCGTCATTTCTTCCACGTTTCAGGATCTGAAGGTGACGGCGATCGCTGATGGTGCGTTTGCGGCTGATGGGCCGACATCACCAGAAACAAGGATAACAAGCGTTGTGATCCCTGACAGTGTGATCACGATCGGTGAAAGTGCGTTCGGCTACTGCATGGGGTTGAGAAGTGTAACGATTGGAGAAGGAGTGACCGAAATCAAGCGTTACGCATTCGGCGGTTGCATATCGCTCTCAAACATTATAATCCCCAAGAGCGTGACTTCAATAGGGGACGTTGCGTTTGAGTATTGCAACAAACTTATAGAAGTGCGAAATTATTCTGATTTAGATATTGCCATAGGAGAAGCGACGAACGGATATGTAGCGTATTACGCGAAGAATGTCTACACGGCAGACGAGACGAGTAAGCTGACGACTACTGATGACGGATTTCTCTTCTATGACGATGACAAAGAGTGCTATCTGCTCGGATACAACGGGGACAGAAGCGATTTGACGATGCCCGAAAAATCCCCGAGCGGAAAAGAATATGGAATCTATCAATATGCATTCATTTATTGCAGTGGATTGATGAGCATTACCATTCCCGACAGTGTGACCTTGATTGGAGAAGGTGCGTTCGGAGGTTGCAGTGGGTTGACGAGCATTACCATTCCCGATAGTGTGACCTCGATTGGGAATTCTGCGTTTTATGATTGCATTGGGCTGACGAGCGTGACGATTGGGCGAGGTGTATCTTCGATTGGAAGTGGTATATTTGGAGGATGTAACAAACTTGTCGAGGTTTGGAATTATTCTAACTTAAGTAATGGTCTCATATCGTCTAATTCATATCGAATAAAAAATATTTACACAACAGCCGAGAAAAGCAAGCAGACGATCACTGATGACGGATTCCTGTTCTATGAAGATGATGGGGAATGTTATTTGCTTGGATACAACGGAAACAAGACCGAATTGACGTTGCCCAACCAATCTCCAAGCGGAACAGAGTATAAACTCTACCCATACGCGTTTTATTATTTTGCATGGTTGACAAGTATTGTCATTCCCGACGGCGTAATCTCTGTTGAAGATTATGCGTTTTATGGTTGCAGTGGGTTGACGAAAGTGATAATCGGTAACGACGTGACCTCGATCGGAGATTATGCGTTCGATGGTTGCAGTGGGCTGACGGGAGACTTGAAAATTCCCGACAGCGTGACCTCGATCGGAGATTATGCGTTCGATGGTTGCAGTGGGCTGACGGGAGACTTGAAAATTCCCGACAGCGTGACCTCGATTGGAGAGTGGGCATTCTGTAATTGCTACGGACTGACGAGCATTACCATTCCCGACAGCGTGACCTCGATCGGAGCGGAGGCGTTCCACGGTTGCGTTGGACTTGAACATATCATTGTAGCAAAAGGCAATAAAGTCTATCGGAGCGAACAGGATTGTTTGATTGAAATTGAATCAAAAACATTGATTACAGGTTGTAAAAACAGTGTTATTCCCGACAGCGTGACCTCGATCGGACGTGGTACGTTCTATTATTGTAGCGGATTGACGAGCATTACCATTCCCGACAGCGTGACCTCGATTGGATATTTTGCGTTCAGTGAATGCAGTGGGCTGAAGAGTATGACAATTGGGAAGGGCGTGACCTCGATCGGACAACAGGCGTTCGCGTTTTGTAGTGAATTGACGGATATTCAATTCAAGGGAACGGTGAAGGAGTGGCAAGCGATCAAAAAAGATTTCTCGTGGAATGACAGCACAGGGGAATACACGATAACCTGCACGGATGGGACGATCGATAAAGAGGGGAATGTGACATACTACAATAAATAATGCGGTGATGCCTCCGCTTCGGTCGGCATGACGAATTTCGCCGCTTTCGCCGCCACGCGCTTCGCGCGTGGCGGCGTTTGACTTCGTTTGAGGGGATTCTTCGCCTGCGGCTCAGAATGAGCGGGGGCGGGGCAGCGAGAACCCCTTCCCCGCCATAATTTTTAATTTTGAATTTTTAATTTTGAATTTCCTATTGCAATTTTGGCCGAGAAGCATTATAATTGAGGAAAAAACAGGGAGGAGATTTCCAATGCCTTTAGTCACAACCAAAGAAATGTTCAAGAAAGCGTATGACGGCCACTATGCCGTCGGCGCCTTCAATGTCAACAATATGGAGATGATCCAAGCGATCGTCGAAGCCGCGAGCGAATGCCGTTCGCCCGTCATTTTGCAGGTCTCTGCGGGCGCGAGAAAGTACGCCAACCCCGTCTATCTTCGCCACCTCGTGCAGGCCGCCGTCGAGACGACGGACATTCCCATCGCCATGCACCTCGACCACGGCGCGGACTTCGAGATCTGCAAACAGTCCATCGATGACGGCTTTACCTCCGTCATGATCGACGCCTCGAGCAAGCCTTGGGAGGAAAACATCGCCATCACCCGCAAAGTCGTCGAATACGCGCACGACCACGGCGTCGTTGTCGAAGCCGAACTCGGCAAACTCGCGGGCATCGAGGACGATGTTCACGTCGCCGCAGATGACGCCATGTTCACTTCCCCCGACGAAGTGCAGGAATTCACGTCCCGCACGGGGATCGATTCCCTCGCCATCGCGATCGGCACTTCCCATG
Organism: uncultured Clostridia bacterium; assembly: GCA_947625595.1. Classification (GTDB taxonomy): domain Bacteria; phylum Bacillota; class Clostridia; order Christensenellales; family Borkfalkiaceae; genus Gallimonas. The sequence continues at coordinate 5,162 of CANQOX010000052.1, read as the reverse complement.
GGGCCTATAAGTTCAAACCAGGGCAGGATCCCAAGCTCCGCATCGACATTTTGGAGGAGATCGGCCGCCGTCTTCCCGGTTTCCCGATCGTGCTCCACGGGGCTTCGAGCGTGCCGCAGGATCAGGTCGCCGTCGTCAATCAGTTCGGCGGTTCCATGCCCAACGCCATCGGCATTCCCGAGAGCGAGCTGAAGAAGGCCGCCGCCCTCGCCGTCTGCAAGATCAACATTGACTCCGACCTCCGCGTGGCCTTCACGGCGGCGTGCAGAAAGCACTTCTTCGAGCACCCCGACCACTTCGACCCGAGGCAGTACCTCGGCGACGCAAGGGCCAATATGAAGGCCATGGTCAAGCACAAGATCGTCGACGTTCTCGGCTCCGCCAACAAGGCGTAAGTTACATCAAATCACAAAAAAATCGGCACATATGTGCCGATTTTTTTGATTGTGTTTGGTGTGTGCGCCTTCCCTGCGGGGAAGGGGGAATGAGGTGATGGGGGCCTTGCTGCCCCTTATAGGGGAGAATTTTGCGCCAAAGATTGATAATCTTTGGCGCAAAATTCTCTTTGCATTTGCCCATATGTTTCGGGCAAATGCTGACCGCCCCGCCCGCATTCTTATTGCTCCAAGGGCGGCACGAGCCGTAAGCGAAGTAGGGCGGGGTGCTACTCGCCCGAGACAGTGCCAGAACGAAGTGAGGGGAAATGGGTTAAAACCCCTCTGTCTCGGCTACGCCTCGACATCTCCCCTATGGGGGCGACGAGAATAGGGTGATGGTTCGACTGCGCTCACCATGACGGAATAGGACGACACCCCCTCAGTCACGCAAGGACGCGTGACAGCTCTCCCTCAAGGGGGAACCAAGAGAATGAGGTGATGGGGGGGCTTGCTGCCCCTTATAGGGGAGCCGATTCTATCTCGGATGCAATATATCTGCTTGAATAAATAAAAAAAGACCGCAGAGATTTGCGGTCATTTCTCATATCGAATAATGTCCTCGACGCGGCAATGCAGGATCTCGCAAAAATCATCGATCTTCGCCGTGGTGATGCCCTTTCCCTTTTTGATACGGTCGATCGTTGCACTGCTGATATTATATTCATGAATGAGCGTATACGTCGATACGCCTTTCTCCTTTAGCGTTTGCCAAAACGGAGCGTAGCTGATCATATTTTTATTATAATTTCATGTTATTTTCTTGACAATAGTCATAAATATGACTATAATATAGGAAAAAGCCGAAAATCGGCGAAAAAAAGGAGAATGTTATGAAAGGAAAGGCTATGGTTTGTATCGTGACAGCCGCGATGGCTGCCGCAATGTGCGTCGGGTTTGTTGGCTGCGGCGCGAGCGCAGAGAGTGTCAAGGGAGAAGAGGTCACGGAAAAGCAGTGGAATTCCGCGCTCGAATACTTCACTGACACGGAGGCGATCTATACGATCGAGTGCACGGAGGAACATACGGAGGAGAGAAAGTGCGAGTACATCGACGAAATTTTGTCTGGGAGCGTGAATGGCACGCAGACGGTCAAGGTAATCAAAAACGGTGCAAAAGAATATGTGAAGGAAAACAGGAAGATCGAGATGAAGGGCGATTATAAGAAGATCGCCGCCGCGCTGGATCAGGAGATCAAGACCCTTGATGAGACCGAAGAGGAATACGCGGAGTACACCGAAACAGGGTATACAGTTTATTACAAAAACGATGACGACAAGTGGGCAAAGAGGCAATCCTACTCGTCGATCGCCTATGGAAAGATCAGTGAAGTACTGTCGAACATGGGGATTTCTCTTTCCTATAGTTCTTATGAATACAGCACAAATCTGAAAGGATATATTCTGAAAAATTCTGTCAGAAATGATGCGGTGTACATTGTGAAGTTTAACGGTGATGGTAAACTTTCTGCAATCTACTTTGAGTATGAAACAAATACGAAATCGAGCAATCGGGAACATGGGGAAAAAGATGTATTCAATGTTCTGATAAATTATAAAGGTGAAAAGGTCAATCTTCCGACAGTTGAATAATCACAAAAAAATCGGCACATGTGTGCCGATTTTTTGATGTTGTTGTGCGCCTTCCCCGCGGGGAAGGGGGGAATGAGGTGACCCACCCCCCTACCCCCCTCCCATGGAGGGGGTAAGAGCCTCCCCCTCAAGGGGGCGCCGAGGGACTGCGGTGATGGGGGGCTTGCTGCCCCTTTTAGGGGAAGTGCCCCGTAGGGGCAAAGGGGTTTCAAAACCCCTCTGTCTCGGCTACGCCTCGACATCTCCCCTAAAAGGGGCGACGAGAATAAGGTGATGGTTCGACTGCGCTCAGGGTCAGGATGAGCGCGGCGGGACAGCTGTCGGTCGATGACTTCGTTCAGGGGATCCTTCGGCCCCGTTGGGGCCTCAGGATGAGCGCGGCGGGACAGCAGTCCCGCCGCGCTCAATTTTTTAACTTCTCACAGTCGCGTCAGATGATGTAATTTTCGTCGGGGGCGGCGCCTGCGAGTTCGGCCTTCTGGCCCTCGTACCCGGGCTTGCCGAGGAGCGCGAACGTCGCCTTCTTTCCCGCCTCGACCCCCGGCTGGTTGAAGGTATTGATGTTGAACATCGCGCCCGCGTATGCCGTCTGCAGTTCGAAGAAGTACAGGAGCTGTCCGAGCGTAAATTCGTTGACGACGGGGAGGTTGATGGTGTAATTGAGCCGTCCCGCCTTGGTCAGGGCAAACGCCGTCGCCCTGTTTTCGGCCTGAATGAGTTCCTCCATCGTGTGCCCGCCCAAAAATCCGACGTCGGGGATATTTTCACAGCCGTGGGGAATGGGGAACTTTTCCTTATACTCCCCGACGGAGAGGAAGGTGACGACCTTGTCAAAGGGTCCCTCGGTGTAGAGCTGGACCTGCGAGTGCTGGTCGGTGACGCCGAGCGCCTTGACGGGGGTCTGCCCGACGTTGCACTTCTCGCCCGAGAGGGTCTCGTTCTTGCCGAGGCTTTCCGCCCAGAGCTGTGCATACCAGTCGGAGACGAACTTCAGATTGTCCGAATAGGGCATGAGCACGCCGATATTTTTGCCGTTCTGCATGGAGATATATTGCAGTAAAGCCGAGACAAGTGCGGGATTTTTCTTGAGATCGGGCCTTCTGCAGAGCTTATCCATGTAGGCCGCGCCCTTGAGAAGGGTCTTGATGTCAATGCCGAGCACCGCCGCGGGAAGGAGGCCGACGGGGGAAAGTTCAGAGAACCGTCCGCCCACGCCGTCGCCGAGGACGAAGGACTTCACGCCGCCGAGTTCCTTCGAGATCTTGACAAGGTTGCCCCTCGAGGCGTCCGTCGTGAAGACGACGTGATCTTTGACGTCCTCGCCCGCCGCCTTGAGAAGGTCGGCGATGATGAGGTACTGCGTCATGGTCTCGCTCGTCGCGCCCGATTTGGAGATGACGTTGAAGCAGGTCTTCCTGACGTCGATGACGTCGAGAAGTTCCTTCATGCGGACGGGATCGACGTTGTCCTCCACATAGAATTTGGGACCCCTGCGCTTGCTCTTGGGCAAGTCGTTGTAGTGAAGGTGGCAGAGGGCGTTGAAGGCCATGATGGGGCCGAGCGCGCTCCCGCCGATGCCGAGGACGACGAAATAATCGAACTTTTTGCGGATCTCCTTGGCCGTTTTAAGAATGTCCTCGACGATCTCCGTCTGATTGTAGGGGAGCTCCGTCCAGCCCATGAAGAGCTCGTCCTTGCCCCTGTTTTCGCTGACATAGGCGTGCGCCGCCCGCGCGAGTTTCCTGTGCGCGTCGAGCTCCCTCTGGGAGATGCCCTTGTCACCGAGATATTTGTCGGTCATGTTGGTGTAATCCACCGTGATGCGCCATGCGTTGCGTTGTGTCTCTGAAAGTTTCATGTTTGCCTCCTTTTGTCATGGAACATTGTAGCACAATCCTTCCCGCTTCGCAAGGGGGAAAGGAATTTTTCTGCAAAATTCGGTCAAAAAAGAGAGAAAAAAACCTTGTGCTTCCGAGAGCATATCATCGAAGATGATGCCCGAAAATCGTTTGACTTTGATAGGGCCATGCAGTATAATAGAGAAAACATTGTCGGCTGTTTCGGAAGAAAGGGCTTTTTTACGGGTAGAAACATATGGACGAAGGCACGGAGAAGAGGGGGGAGAAGCCCCCGCGCAAGAAGAGCGGATTCCGCTGGTTCTGTTATCGTTTCGTAAAGCGTACCTTCGACATCGTTGCCTCGGGGCTTGCGCTCATCCTTCTCTCATGGCTGATCCTCCTCATCATGCTCATCAAGTGGTTGGAGGACCGCCACAACCCCATCTACGTCTCCGATCGGGTCGGAAAGGACGGGAAGGTCTTCCGATTCCATAAGATCAGGACCATGTGTCCCAACGCCGAGGAGATGAAGCAGAAACTCATCGACATGGGCCTCAATGAAGCCGACCCGCCCGCATTCAAGATGAAGGACGACCCCCGCATCACCAAAGTGGGGAAATTCCTCCGCAAGACGAGCCTTGACGAGCTTCCCCAGCTCTGGGACATCTTCATCGGGAAGATGAGCGTGGTCGGGCCCCGTCCTCCCCTTCCCTCGGAGGTGGAGCAGTACACGGAGGAGCAGAAGCGCCGCCTTGAGGTGAAGGGCGGCCTCCTCTGCCTTTGGCAGATCCGAAGAGACAGAAACGCGCTCTCATTCGATGAGTGGGTGCGCCTTGACCTTGAGTACATCGAGAAAAGGAGCGTTTGGCTCGATTTGAAGATCATTTTCATAGGGTTTTTCAATATTTTAAGGGGGGGGACAATATGTAACCGTTCTGTTCCCCGACCGATTGGATGCGTTCCTGCGGAGGCGAGTTGTCTATGAGCTCGCAAGAACGCGGAACGGCCGAAAACGGCAAGCGCGGTTTCCGTTACGGATGCTATCTGTTTGTAAAGCGTACCTTCGACATCGTTGCCTCGGGGCTCTTTCTCATTCTCTTTTCATGGCTCTATCTGATCCTCGCGCTCGTCGTGAAGTTCAGCGACTTCGGTCCCGTGTTCTACCGCCATGAGAGAGTGGGGAAGAATGGCAAGACGATCTACATTCCGAAGTTCCGCAGCATGAAAAAGGATGCGGACAAGCTCGAGGAGATGCTCACGCCCGAACAGCTCGAGCAGTACAGGAAGGAGTACAAGAT
>CANQOX010000051.1 GCA_947625595.1 uncultured Clostridia bacterium | reverse complement strand
AAGAACGAAGTCCGTAGGTTTATGAGATCCTTCGCCTGCGGCTCAGGATGAGCAATTTGTTCCCGCTCATCCTGACCTTCCGCTCATTCTGAGGCGAAGCCGAAGAATCCCATTGAACGGGGATCCGTAAACTTTACACCGCTTTCACTGCGCCCTACTTCTTGTCGCGGGAGGCGCGGCGGCGGAGGGCGGCGCGGAGACGGCCGAGCCTGCGGCCGTTCCCCTCCGTCCCCATGAGATATTCCATCGCACGCGTCAGCTCCCCCGCGTCTGCGGCCCGAAGCGCGGTCTTGAATGCGGGAGACCGCATGTCCCCCTCCACGAGCGTGGCAAAGATCGGCACCATTTTCTCCACTCACTCTGTTTTTATTTGCATTCTATCATAAAATATGAGTATTTGTCAATGAAATACTCATATTTTGGGAGAATATGGTTGGGAATAATTTTATTGCTCATACTTTATGATAAAATTTTATCAGAGGAAATTATGAGCTTTTCACTTCGTATCAAGGAGCTCCGAGAGGAACGCGGCCTGTCGCAGGCCAAGCTCGCACGGGAGCTGAATGTCGGCACGGGGAGCGTCGGCATGTGGGAGAGCGCGGGCGAGATCCCGCCCGTCAAGAAGTTACTTGTGATCGCCGATTATTTCGGCGTTTCGCTCGATTATCTCGTGGGGAGAAGCGACATCCGCGCCCCCTTTTCGGCCGATGCGGACGCCTTTCTTTCGGAGTACTGCGCCCTCTCCCCCGCCAAAAAAGAGCTCCTGAAGACCCTCGTGCAGAGCTGGAAATGAGGGCCTTGGGGCAGGTTTGGTGCAATTCCGCCGCATTGCGGCGGTTTTTTCATACCATGTTCTCGAGAATGAGTTTGTCGGCGACGAGGGCGATGAACTCGCTGTTCGTGGGCTTCTCGGAGCCGATGTAGACGCGCGCGCCGAAGATGGCGTTGATGGCCTCCACCCGTCCCCTGTTCCATGCGACCTCGATGGCGTGACGGATAGCGCGCTCCACCTTGCTCGCGCTCGTCTCGAACTTTTCCCCGATGATGGGATAGAGGCCCTTCGTGACGTTGTTGATGATCGTGGGGTCCTCGACCGCCATCTTGATGCCCTCGCGCAGGTACTTGTAGCCCTTGATGTGGGGCGGAATGCCGATGGAGATGAAGATGTTGGAGATGCGCTCCTCGAGTGACCCCGCACGCCTGCGCTCGAAGGTCTCCTTGGCGGGTTCTGCGTCCGCAAAGAGTTCCAGCACCCTATCCCCCACGAGCTGTGCGGAGACGGGCTTCATGAAGTAATACCTCGCCCCGAGGGAGATCGCGCGGTTGATGATCTTGTCGTCCGAGAAATTTCCGAGGACGATAAAATCCGTCTTCTTGCCGAGGCGTTTGGCCGTCTCGAGCACGGTGAAGCCGTCCGCATTCTGAAGGAGGAGGCTCAGGATCGTCACGGCGGGCGACTGGGTATCGAGGAGTTTCAGCCCCTCCGCACCGTCCCCTGTCACGCCGCAGACCTCGAAATCGCTCCTTCCGCCGAAGTAATCCTTCAGCTCATTCGCAAAGGCTTCGTTGTTTTCAAGAATCAAAATGCGTTTCATAACTACCTCTTTGCACCCCTTTTTGGAGTGTAAACGCATTATAAAACACATTTTCAAAAAAGTAAAGTCATTTTTGTACAAAAATCGGAGAAATTTTTACAAAATTCGTCTATTTTTGTACAAAATTGTCGAAAACTGTGTTTGAGCCGATTTTTGGCGCCCTTCTTCCCCCTCTTCGGAGGGGTGAGTGTGAGATTTTTTCATCGTAACATCAGGGGACGTAGAGGCGGAAATGTTTCGGAAGGAGGGTGACGGAGAGGTCGCCCGCGGGGCCCTTTTCCCCGTCGAAGTCCCAGACGACGTCCCCCTCCGTCGCGATCCCGACGCGCTCCCCCTGCAGGAAGAGAATGTCCCGCTTCCTGATGCGGATGCCGAAGAGAAAGACCGCCCCGAGCGAAAAGAGGGCGCCCGCCCTGCGGAAAAAGTTGGGACGTTTGACCTGACGAATGACGGCGACCTCCAACTTTCCGTCCCGCATGCTCCCCTCCCGATTGACGGGAAAGCCCGCGACCGATCTGCCGTTGAGAATGAGGACGAGGACGGCGTCCGTCTCCGTCGTCCTGCCGTCGCAGTCGATGGCGACGGGGAAGACTTTGAGCGGAAGGTCGTGCCGTACGCCGTAGAGCGCGTAGGCGAGGGGGCCGAGTTTTTTCTTCTGCGCCTGCGGCGTATTATAGGTGGCGTCGGTGAAGGCCCCCGCCGCGGCGACGTAGGAGACGCACTCCCCGCCCGCGCGCATGCAGTCGATCTCGGCGGAGCGGCCCTTCAGGATGACGCCGAGGGCCCTTTTAAGACTGCGTGGAATGCCGAGGGAGCGGGCGGCGTCGTTGACCGTGCCCGAGGGGAGGTATCCGAGCGTCTTGCCTTCGGCGGCCTGAATGGCGGCGTGAAACGTGCCGTCCCCGCCCGCAATGATGACGTCGCAAGCGGCGCTTTTCACCCTCTCCGTCAGGTCCTCGGCGTCCTTCGTCGCGACGATCCCGACCTTGGAGTACTTCTCGGACAACCTCTTCTCGATATAGGGGAGGCGGGCGCGGAGCTTTCCCCTCCCGCTGTTTGGATTGTAGAGGAAGAGACAGTTCATAGAGAGAGTTTTGACACTTTTTCGCAAACTCAAAAGCACGCTTTCATGTCGAGGAGGGCACAGGAGAGGGAGACCTGCAAATAGCGGACGTCCTTGGCGAAGAGGATCCCCCGCGCCCTCTCGCGCGCCTGTCGGGCGATGGGCTCAAGCGTGCGGTCCCAGCGGTCGAAGAGCCCCTCTTCGTTGGACGAGATCAACCCCTCGAGCGCGTCAGAGACGCCCTTGAGGTTGGCCTTGGCCGCCGTCTGGCTCATGCCGCCCCGCTCCAGACCGTTGGCGGTGTCATAGAGAAGGCGGGCGGCAGACTGCGCCGTCTCGGCGTTGCCCTTCACCTTCTCCGCAAGGCGGGCGTCGTCGCCGCGGAGGGTGAAATTTTCAAAGGAGCGGGAGAGGACAAAGACCTCCTCCCCCGCCTGTTCCATCAGAGAGCACACCCGCCTCGCGTCGGCCTTGGTGTAGTAGCAGGCGAGAATGACGCTATCCCCGTAGAGAAAACCCGCCCCGCCCGCCGAATAAACTTCGCCCACGACGGCCGCGGAAGTGCTGTCACTGCAACCGCGGACGAGGAAATGGCAGTCAAAGTCGAGGGAGACGTCCTCCCTCGGCCGTCCCGCAGAGATGATGAGCGCGAGAAAGCCCGCGACGCAGAGCGCGAAGGCCGCGACGGCGATGAGCAAACCCTTGAGCCGAAGAGAACGTCTTTGGATCATATTACATTATATGAGGGCAAGGGCCAAAAATGAAGGAACCCCCGCGCTTTCTGCGCGGGGGGAATACGCTCATTCTGAGGGAGCGAAGTGACCGAAGAATCCCATGAACGAAGTCTTTGGGTAGCGGCGTCATGCTGAGAAGGAAAGCCGTACGAAGTCAAAAGAGACAGACCCGAAGCATCTCGCCGCTACAGTGTAACGCCCCGCGAGATTCCTCGGGTCAAATCATCGGACTTCGTTCAACCCCCGTTTCTCAGAATGACGCTTCTCCCTCGCTGCCCCTTTTAGGGGAGAATTTTGCATTTCTGCCAAAGATTGATAATCTTTGGCGCAAAATTCTCTTTGCATTTGCCCATATGTTTCGGGCAAATGCTGACCGCCCCGCGCGCATTCTATTTGTCTCCAAGCGCGGCACGAGCGCGAAGCGCGAAGTAGGGCGGGGAGCTACCCGCCCGAGACAGTCCCCGAGCTTGCGAGGGGAAAGAGGTTTCAAAACCCCTCTGTCTCGGCTGTGCCTCGACATCTCCCCTATGAGGGGCGACAAGGGGACTTCGTTCAAGGGGATTCTTCGGCTTCGCCTCAGAATGAGCGGAAAGCGCTCAATTTTTAATTAGAATGCGGTGACCCACCCCCCCTACCCCCCTCCCATGGAGGGGGTAAAGAGCAGGGGCAACGAGACACCCCGTCACCGCCTGCGGCGGAGAATGTCCCCTTTGCCGAGGGGGTAGGGACAGTCGAAGGTGTACTTCGCCTGCACGAGTTTGGCGTCGGCGCAGGGACCGTCGGGACCGCAGAGCCCCTTGATCGCGAACTTCTTGCCGAAATTTTCATCGGGGGAGAGGATCTCGACCTCCTCCCCTTCAAAAAAGCGTGTGCGCATCTCCACGACGGGTTTTGCCCCCACCATGTCCGTGACGATGCCGATGAAATCGTATGCGCCGCCCGTCTGCGAGCTATCCACGGCCTGCGACATGGTACTGCCGTTGAATTCTTCGCAGGTGATGTACGGCCTGTGCGGGCAGGAGAGAAGTTCCTCCTGAAGGAGGTCCGAATTTCCCCCGTCCATGATGCGGCGGTAGGCGTTCACGACGGTCGCGAGGTAGAACTCCCCCTTCATGCGCCCCTCGATCTTGAAGGAGCAGACGCCCGCCTCCGAGAGCTCCCCGAGGTGTGCGCTCATGTTGAGGTCCTTGCTGTTCATGACGTAGGCCGCCTTACCGTCCTCCTCGACGTCATAGAAATCGTCCGACGCGCCCTCCCTCGTCTGTACGCGGTAGGCCCGCCTGCACGCCTGCACACATGCGCCGCGGTTGGCGGGACGGCCGTCCATGTAGTCGGACATGTAACAGCGGCCGCTGTACGAAATGCACATCGCCCCGTGGACGAAAGCCTCGAGTTCGAGCTTCGGGCAGGCGGCGTGGATCTCGCCGATCTCCTTCAAAGACAGCTCCCGCGCGAGGACGACGCGGCTTGCGCCGCGTTCCTGCCAGAAGCGCGCGGCCTCGGCGTTCATCGTATTCGCCTGCGTGGAGATGTGGATGGGAAGATCGGGCGCGGCCCGCCTGCAGAGGGCGAAGGCCCCCGCATCGGAGACGAGGACGGCGTCTGCGCCGATCTCCTTCAGGCGGCGAAAATAGGCCTCCATCTGCCCGAGGTCGGCATTGCGGGCGAAGATATTGACGGCGACGTACACCTTTTTGCCGCGGGCGTGGGCGTAGGCGACGCCCTCCTCGAGTTCGGCGGGGGTGAAGTTGTCCGCATAGGTGCGCAGGGAAAAATCCTTGCCGCCGAGATAGACGGCGTCTGCGCCGTAACAGAAGGCAAGTTTCAGTTTGGAGAGGTTGCCCGCAGGGGCCAAAAGTTCTGCTTTCATCGTATTTTTTGCGAAACGGCGAGGCCTTCGCCGAATTCCTCGATACAGGTCGTAAAATCGGAATCGGACTGCAACATTGCAAGGTATGCACGAATGTGTTCGACGAGCATTCTGCGCTTTTTGGGCGGCTCCCCCCTCACCCAGCCGAACAGGAGAACGTCGTCGGAGAGGAGATACCCGCCCGTCCGCAGGAGCCGCTTGCAGTCGGGGAAATACTTCTGATACTGCGCCTTGGGCCCGTCGAGGAAGATGAGGTCGAACTGCCCGCCCATGAGGGGCAGGATCTCCGCGGCGTCCCCCTCGAGGAGGGTGAGGCGGCTCTGTACGCCGAACATCGCGGCGTTCTCTCGCGCCTTTTCTGCCCGCGCGGGGTCCTTCTCAATGGCCGTCGCCCGCTCTGCCCCCGAAAGAAGCAGCGCGATGGAAGTGAGCCCTTCCGCCGCGCCGATCTCCAAAATATTCTCTGCGCCGACGCGCTCCGCAAGCGTCAGAATGAATGCAAACGTCTCGTCCGCGCAGGCGGGATCCCTCCCCTTCTTTGCCTCCTCCCGAAGGGACAGAAGACGGGCGTTCATTCCCCCTCCCCCCATTCCTCCGCATGCGCCGCGCTCCTTGCCTCATACACCCGCCCGAGGACCCTGCTCACGACGGGGAAGGGCGATTCGACAGCGGCCTTGGGGAGGGGCTCGGTCCCGCCCGCGCCGAAGAGACGGCGGAAGATGGCTCCGAGGACTTCGATCTGCTCCCGATAGATCTCGGCATGGGCGCACTGGGTGCGGAATTCCTCATACTCCGTGCGCGCGGTGGCGATGTCGCCCTCGTCGAGCTTGATGAGAATGAAGAAATACGCCGTCATGTACTTCCAGCCCGCCCCGCCACCGTGGCGGAGACGGTCGATGTACCGCTTGGCCGTCGGCAGGTCGTCGAGGGCCATGCTGACGCGCACATAGCGCATGAGGGCGACCGTGCGGACGAGGAAGAAGAAGGGACTTTTCATCTTCTTCTCGATGAGGGCCTTCTCCTCGTCGTACCGCCTTTCCTCGCACAGTTTGCCGCACTTGATGTTGAGATTGTCCTGTATGACGATCTTGGTGAAGAGAAGCAGGGCGAACACGGCCAAGACGAGCAGGAAGACGCCGCCGACGATCTCCTGCGGCTTGCCGCCCAAGACGAGGAGCACGATGCCGAATGCAAGGAAGATCGCCGAAAGGATCGGCAGGCCGATGTAGACAAACAGATTCCGCTTCATAACTTTCCCCCTTCGCCGCCGCACTCCCTCACACTTCCTGTATGATCGGGACGATCATGGGCGACTGCTTGCTCTTCTTGAAGATATGGTTGCGGACGGCGCGGCGAATGGCGTTCTCGGCCTCCGCAGCGCCCGCGCTCGACGGGACGCCCTTCAGGGCCTTCATGACGACGCTCTGAAGCTCCCGCAGATAGGCCTTCTCATCGGTGAACACAAACCCCTTGCTCGTGATGACGGGTTCGCCGAGGACGGCCCCGTCCGAGAGGCAAACGGCGATGATGAAGACCCCCTCGGCGGAGATGTGGAGGCGTTCTTTGAGCGCTTCGCCGCTCTCGAGGTCCTCAAATCCGTTGCCGTCGATCAGAATGGAGCCGCCCGCAAAGCTCTCGCCCTGTCTGATCGTGTCCTCCGTGAACTCCACGCAGTTTCCGATCTCGGGAACGAAGATGTGCGACGGGTCCATACCCATCTCCTCGGCGAGGAGGGCATGACGCTTCAGATGCCTGTACTCCCCGTGAACGGGAATGAAAAATTTCGGTTTCAGGAGGGAATGGATGATCTTGTGCTCCTCCTGACAGGCGTGGCCCGAGACGTGGATCTTCTCAAGGCTCTCATAGACGACGTTTGCGCCCCGCTTGTAGAGATTGTTGATGACGCGGTAGACCATTCTCTCGTTCCCGGGAATGGGGTTGGCGGAGATGATGATGGTGTCGTTGGGGCCGATCGTCACTTTGTTGAATTCGCCGTCGGCCATGCGGGTGAGCGCGGACATCGGCTCCCCCTGCGACCCCGTGGAGACGATGACGATCTCCCTGTCAAAGTAGTTCTTTGTCTTCTCGACGTCCACGAGGACGCCCTCGGGAATAGTGAGCTCGCCGATCTTGGAGGCCGCGTCGGCGACGGAGAGCATGCTCCGCCCCGAGAGGGCGACCTTGCGGCGGAATTTGACGGCGATGTCGACGATCTGTTGCAACCTGTGCACATTGGAGGCAAAGGTGGCGATGATGATGCGCTTGTCGGCATTCTCGGCAAAGAGATGCTCGAGGGTGGTGCCGACGACCTTCTCGCTCATCGTGTAGCCCGCCCGCTCGATGTTGGTGGACTCGCCGAGGTAGAGGAGGACCCCCTTCTTTCCGTACTCGGCGATCTCCGCGAGGTCGATGGGCCTGCCCGAGACGGGCGTGGGGTCGATCTTGAAGTCGCCGCTGTGGAAGACGATGCCGTACGGCGTCTCGATCGCAAGGGCCAAAGCCCCCGCAATGGAGTGGTTGACGTTGACAAAATTGACGGTGAACGCCCCGATCCTGACCTTCTCCTTGGGGGAGACGACGTTCTCGGTGACGTTGTTGAGACGGTGCTCGCGGAGCTTGTTGTCCACGAGGGCGAGGGTGAGTTTGGTGCCGTAGACCGCCACATTGGGCAGGTCCTTCAGAAAATAGGGCACGCCGCCGATGTGGTCCTCATGGCCGTGGGTCAGAAAGAGCGCTTTGACCTTCTGACGGTTCTTGATGAGATAGGAGATGTCGGGAAAGACGAGGTCGATCCCCGGCATTTCCTCCGTGGGAAAGATGATCCCCGCGTCGATGACGATGATGTCGCCGCCGTACTCGAGGGCGGTCATGTTCTTCCCGATCTCCCCGACGCCGCCGAAAAAGAGGACCTTCAGCGGCCGTTTTCTCGATTTTTTCTCCCCCTTCTCCCCTTTCTTGGGCGCGGGGGGCTGTTTCCCCGCAGTCTCCGTCCGCTTTGCCTCCGACGTCTTGGGGGCGGCCTTGGCGACGGGTCTTCGCTCCGTCTTCGCGGGAGCGGGTGCGGGCGCGGGAGCGGCCTTGGTGACGTCGATGCGCGTCCCCTTGCCCTTGGCGCGGGACTTCTTCGGAGGGCGGTAGCCCGCCTCCTCCATGGCCTCCGCGGTGCGAAGCTCCCCTGTATGTTGCTTTTTTTCCTGTTCTCTTGTGTAGGACTCCAGTCCGTTCAAAATGGCAAGCTCTATGGCGTCGCTTGCCCTGCTGTTCTTTTTTCCTTTCAAATGCTGTCTCCTTGAATAAAAAGAGAGCCGACGGTTGCATCAGCTCTCTCGGGGATTAGACTTAAAAATCCAAGTCCGATTTATCGACGATCGCCGTCTTGATGAGCCCCTCGGCGAGGAGCTCCTCCTCCGTGCGGAAGAAGTACTCGGCGGCGTAATCGACAGGTTCCCTGTCCTCCTTCACGGCGCCGAATTTCTCCATGCAGAGGTCGATGAGCCTTGTGGCCTTTTTGACCGCAGCCTTGGTCTTTATCTTCACCATCATGGGGGTCATCTCGTACATCTTCGTGTCCCCCGCGAACTTCTGATGATAAACTGTCTCGGGGAACTCGTTGGGATCGAGGGCGAGATACATGACGAGCGTCTTGCCCCGCATGCCGATCTTGATGATGGAATCGTTCCCGATGAAGAAGCGGTCGTTTGTCCAGTTGATCTGCGAACGCACTTTCCCGTAGGAAAGAATGGCGTTCTTGAGGTCGGAATAGTACCCCTTGACGTCCTCCTCGCTCTCGATGAGTTTGGCGACGAAGCTCCGCTTGTAACGGATCGTCTTGCTCTCGTCCTCGACGGTGGGAAGGACGACGGCCGCGGGAGCAGGTGCAGGCGCGGGCATCGGCTTCTCGGCGGGAGCGGGCTCCTCTTCGGGCGCGGGCTCTGCGGCCGCGGCAAGCTCCTCCAGCGGCGTCACTGCCGCCTCCTCTGCGATGCGGTCGAGATCCCTCTCGTCTGCGGCCAAGAGCTCCACGACGCGGCGCGCGACTTTGTCGGCAAATTCGTCGTCGGGCGTGAAGTCGTGCTCGGCAAGCACGGCCGTGACTTTCTCGGCGATGAGGTCATAGTCGGTGAACGGGAGGTGCTCGGCGATGTCGCCCGCCAAGGCCTCGGGGTCGTAGTGAATGAGCGCCGTGACTTGCTCGGCGACGGACTCGGAATCGACATGCGGAAGCGCGGCGACGAGCTTGTCGACGATGAGGTCGTAGTCGGGTTCGGGCATGATCGTGACGATCTTCTCGGCGAGGACGTCATAGGCAAAGTTGCTGTCGTCGAAGTACTGCCCGTCGGCCTCCGCATGCTCTGCAGGGACTTCCTCGGCGGTCTCCTCCGTCTCCGTCCCGTCTGCCGCCGCGGTCTCCTCGGCGGCGACTTCCCCGACGGGCTCCTCTGCGGGCTCCTCGGGTGCGTCCTCGGGCTGCTTGACAAGATCTGCGACCTTCTCCGCGAAGAGGTCGTAGTCGATCTCCGCGGGTTCGGCGCTCTCGATGGCGGCAAGTTCCTCATCAAGCTTCGAATCGATCCAGCCCAGTTTCTCATCGAGTTTTGTCTCAATGGCGGCAAATTTCTCATCGAGCTTTGCATCGATGGCAGAAAGTTTCTCATCGAATTTTGCATCGATGGAACCCACTCTCTCGTCGAGCTTTGCATCGGCGGCGGTGAGCAATTTCTCGCAAACGGCGTCCAGCCTCTCATCGAGGGCTCTCACGAGCGCGTCGGTGCGGGCCTCCATCTCCTTCAGAAGGACCTCCTCCATCTTCGCATGCTCTTTGCGCATGTAGTCGTAGATGTCGAGGTTCTGCTGGGCAAGGTACTTGATCTCGGTGAGGAGCTTCTCAACGCCCCCGTCGATCGCCGCGAGAAGCGCCTCATGCGAAAATCCCTGCTGGGACACGCCATAGCTGAATTCCTTCTCCAAGGCCGCCTGCGACTCTTTGATCCTGGCCGTTAAGCCCTTGAACATTCCCTCAAGAATGCGGGAAAACATCTCATCTGATCTCTCGTCCATGGTCTCCTCACAAAAACCGTTGAATTGGTCGTATAGATTATAATACTTCCTCTTATTCTATTTTACACCAAAATTGATCAAATGTAAATGCTTTTTACAGAATTTTTGAGGAATGTGCGAAGTTTTTTCTCCGCACACGGGGCGGGAAAGCGCGCTTTTTCACAAAAAAGCCGAAAAGCCGCTCCCTTCGGGCATCTCGGGGCGGTCAGAGTTTTTTCCGCTCGAGCTGTCGTGACCCGAGGCGGGCGCGGTTGAAGATGACGCCCGCGACAAAGCAGAGCATCATCCAGTACAGCCAGAGCAGGAAGACGAAGAGAAAGGCGAGAGCGCC
>CANQOX010000050.1 GCA_947625595.1 uncultured Clostridia bacterium | reverse complement strand
CGCAAAGCCCGTCGCGCTTGCCAGCGCTCCTGTCGCGGCGCAGCTCACAGCCCACTGGGCTGTTGAGCAGAATTGCGTCGCTCCACCCCTCCAATGGAGGGGGCGAGAAAAGGATACCTCATGGAGGGGGTAAAGAGCAGCACCCCCTCGGGAGGGGATATCCCTTGGCTCCCCTTTTAGGGGAGCTGTCGAGCGAAGCGAGACTGAAGGGTTTCAAACCCCCTTTGGCTCACTGCGTTCGCAACTTCCCCTACAGGGGCAGCGAGAGGGTCGCGTCATTCAGAGCGTAGCGATGAATCCCGAGGAGGAAAGTACGGACTTCGTTCACGGGATCCTTCGACTTCGCCCTACGGGCTCCGCTCAGGATGATGCGGAGAGTAGGCAGTAAAAAAGCTCCTCCTGAGGAGGAGCTGTCGCCGAAGGCGACTGAGGTGGGCATGATTCAGAATCGTTGCCCACCCCCCTACCCCCCTCCTCGGGAGGGGGTAAACAAAAAAACGGAGCTGAGGCTCCGCTTTTCTGATGATTTGAGATCAATACTTTGTGACCTTGACCGTCTTGATGAGAATGGGGTGGTCGTCGGGGACGTTGAACGTCGCGTTCGGGCCGCCCTTTCTCACGCTCTCGAATACGTCGGCAATGTCCGCAAAGACGTCCACCGTTCCCTGATGGTCGAGCGTGTCGAGACGCTTCTGCACTTCCTTCGTGAAGACGCTCTCGTCCTCGTCGGTGTTCTCATCGTCCTCGGGCGTGATGTCCTCGATCGCGTCGAGAAGTTTCTGAAGCTGGTCGAGGTTGGCCTTGCCGAACACGGCATATTTGCTGTCGAGGGAAGTGTTGGACGTGCCGAGATAGGTGTAGAAGAGCGAAGTCGCGCTGTTTTTCGCGTAGTGTTTGGACTCCACTTTCTCGCCGTCGTTCTCCTTGCCGTCGTCGTTGCGCTCGACGGTGACGTCGATGCCCTTGGCGGAAGTCGCCTTGTCCGAATAGTACATGACGAGGGCGCCCTTGGAATGCGAATAGTCGCGCTTCCCCTCATTCGTCACGCCGTTGTCCGTAAATTCACCGTAGACGGTGTAGAGAGGGATCTGCTTGTCCCCGCTCTTGTACCAAACGGACTGGGAGAAGGTATGGCCCTCCTTCTCGAGGGCGCGGACGGCCGCGAAGTAGTCCTTCTCCTCGAGCTCATTCTGATCGTTGTAGATGTAACCGCCGCCGTACATCGCGGTGGAGGTGTAGTCGTGAATGCAGGTACCGTCGTAGTAGTGCGCGTCGGCGAGCTCGATGAAGTGCTGGACGGTCTTGGGCGCGTCAGAGCGGGAGAGCGTGTACTCGACGTCATAATCGCTCCCGTTGAACGAATAGGTGATGGTGACCGTGGGATTGCTGCTCGTACAGCCGCTGAACATCACAAGCGCACCTGCCGACAGGACTGCGGCGGACAGGACCGCGGCAAAGCGGTGAAGAAACTTCATAAAAAATCCTCCTATGAGAATACAGTTTTATTTTACCCGTTCTTGCGGGATACGTCAAGCGCTTTCGGTGATTTCGGTGTGAAAAATTCTCCGTTGGACAAAAAAACGGCCGAAAAGGCCGAATTTTGACCATGCTCCGTGCATTCACTTTGTGATCGTCCCGCCGAAGGGAAAGCGTGCGATCGTCGAAAATTTTGCCGACAGCATGCCATAGGGCATGCCGATGCCCGTGAGACAGAGGATCAAGCCGAAGAGAAAGTACAGGAGGGACAGCAGCCAGCCGCCTAAAATGAGCCAAAGGATATTCAGCACAGGGTGCTGATCGAAGTCGGTGTCGATGATCTTGCCGAGCGGCGACAGGCTCTCCCAACCGATGCGGATGCAGTGCAGGCCGCACTTTATCCCGACGATCGACAGGCACCAGAGGAGGCCGAGGGCAAGCCAAAGGACGGCCGTCTCGAGGCCGCCGAAGATCCACCAGAACAAGTTGCCGATCGCTTTCATACTCTTAACCTTTGCCATATTATAACGCATGCAAACAAATCTGTCAAGAGAAAAATTTCGTCTCCCCTTTCGTGTTGTCCCAAGGCTTCCCCCCGTGGGGGGAAGCTGTCGAGCGAAGCGAGACTGATGAGGGGAGTTCCCAATCAGAATGCCCCTCATCCGTCACGGCAGAGCCGTGCCACCTTCCCCCGCGGGGGGGAAGGCTTATCGTGCGGTGGCCCACCCCCACCCCCTCCCATGGAGGGGGTAAAAGAAGGAAAGAAACGCCAAACATGAAAAAACAACGGAGCGGATCCGTTGTTTTCTCTGAAAGACGCCGAGACAGCGTTCAATTTCAAAACCTTACTTGAGTTCTGCGGTCGCACCAGCTTCCTTGAGCTTGGCAAGGGCGGCTTCTGCGTCGGCCTTGGGCATGGCTTCCTTGATGGTGCCGAGGCCCTCGACGGCCTTCTTCGCCTCTGCAAGGCCAAGGCCCGTGAGTTCGCGGACGACCTTGATGACGGCGATCTTGTTCGCGCCGAAATCCTTGAGGACGAGGTCGAATTCGGTCTTCTCCTCCTCCTGCGGGGCGGCCTCGGCCGCACCCGCCGCACCTGCGACGGCAACGGGAGCCGCGGCGGAAACGCCGAACTCCTCCTCGAGAGCTTTCACAAGTTCGTTGAGCTCGAGAACGCTCATCGCCTTTACTTCTTCAATCAATTTCTGAACATCCATTTTTTTTGATCTCCTATTTTTTTATGATTCTGATTTTTGGTCCGCGATCGCCTTCAAAACATAGGCGAAATTCGCAATGGGCGACTGCAAGCACCCGAGCATCTTGGCAATGAGCGTCTCTCTCGACGGAATTGCCGCCAACCTCTTCACTCCCTCTGCGTCCAAATACGCGCCGTCGACATAGGCGCTCTTGGGCACGAGTTTGTCCTGAAGCGCGGGGTTGTCCTTCACAGCCTTGGCGAGAATGGAGCATCCGCTCGTCTCGTCGGGGCAGAAAATGAACGCCGTCGCGCCGTTGAGATCGTCGTGGAACTTATCTACGCCGAGTTCCTCGAACGCCTTGCGCACAAGGGTGTTCTTGTACACCTTGTATTCGCACTGGGCGGACTGGAACTTTCTGCGCAGATCCGTCGACTCCGCGACCGTCACGCGCTCGTAATGCACAAGGACGACGGCCTTGCTCGCGTTGATCTTTTCCTTGATCTCGTCGACGACGATCTTCTTCGCTTCAAAGTTTGCCGACATACTTACCTCCTGTCTGAATTTGGAAAAAATGCCCCGTACGCAGACAGGTACGGAGCGGCTCTTAAACGAAATTAAGAAGTGTACCTCGACGGGACATTGAGCCCAAAGCGGGCGCCCGTTGTCTGCGGTATTTTGATTGTACTATTTTGCCCGACAAAAGTCAAGCGTTTTTCCGCAAGTTCTGTCGGCGGCTTACATCTTGGTGTAGCTCACCTTGACGCCGGGGCCCATCGTGCTCGTGATCGTCACGGACTTGATGTACTGGCCCTTCGCCGCGGCGGGCTTCGCCTTGATAATGGCGTCCATGAGCGCGGTGAGGTTCTCGGTGATCTTGTCCCTCCCGAAGCTCTTCTTGCCGATCGGGCAGTGAATGATCGCAGTCTTGTCGAGACGGTACTCAACTTTACCTGCCTTCACTTCCTGCACGGCCTTGGCGACGTCCATGGTGACCGTGCCCGACTTGGGGTTGGGCATGAGGCCCTTGGGGCCAAGGATACGGCCGATACGGCCGACGATGCCCATCATGTCGGGCGTCGTGATGACGGTGTCGAAGCCAAACCAGTTCTCCGTCTGGATCTTCTGGACCATGTCCTCTGCGCCGACGAAATCAGCCCCCGCGGCAAGCGCCGCATCCGCTCTCTCGCCCTTCGCAATGACGAGGACGCGCTTCGTCTTGCCCGTGCCGTGGGGAAGGACGAGGACGCCCCTCACCTGCTGGTCGGCCTGCCTCGGGTCGACGCCGAGACGGACGTGAAGTTCGATGGTCTCGTCGAATTTCGCCGTCGCGTTGTTCAGAACGATCTCTGCCGCCTCCGCGGGATCGTAGGCCTTGCTCTTGTCGAAAGTTTTCAGGCTCTCTTTATATCTCTTTCCGATACGCATCTTTCTGCCCTCCTCACTCCTCGACGGTGATGCCCATGCTGCGGGCGGTACCCTTGATCATGCTCATCGCGCTCTCGAGCGACGTGCAGTTGAGGTCGGGCATCTTCATCTTCGCGATCTCCTCGACCTGCGCCTTGGTGAGCCTGCCGACCTTCGTCTTGTTCGGGGTCGCGCTGGCCGTCTCGAGCCCGAGCGCCTTCTTGATGAGGACGGGTGCGGGCGGCGTCTTGAGGACGAACGTGAACGAACGGTCCTGATAGATCGTCATGACGACGGGAATGATGAGCCCCTCCTGCGCCGCGGTCCGTGCGTTGAATTCCTTGGTGAACCCGGGAATGTTGACCCCGTGCGGGCCAAGCGTCGAACCCACGGGCGGACCGGGGGTCGCTTTCCCGGCGGGAAGTTGCAGTTTTACGACTGCTGTTACCTTCTTTGCCATAAAAAACTCCTTCTATGTCAGTGGTATTATCGGCGGCAGAAAAGATTTACCGTCTTCCACTTCGTCGGCGCGGACTTCGCTTTGAGCCCTTTGTGCCCGCACAAAGGGCAAGTGCGCTACGTCGCGCCTCCTCTTCCCAAAAAAATACTTCGTCTTTTTTTGGGAGCCCTCTTTGCTTGCGGACTCCGCTTTGAGCCCTATGCACCGATGATTCCTGAATGATTGTACGCCACCCCTTCCGTCACTTCGTGACACCCACGCCTCAATGGGTGGGCAAGGGGCATGGCGCCTTAACGTGAAGTGTCCCCTCACTCATCGTCGTCGCGGGGGATCTCCACCGCGTTCTCCGAGATCCTCTGCATCTGAATGTACTCGACCTCGACTTCCTGCTTCCTGCCGAACATCGTGATCGCGACTTTGGCCCGCTGCGTCTCGTCATTGAGCTCGACGATGACGCCGATGAAGCCCTCCAGCGGACCGCTGTCGATCGAGACCCTGTCGCCCGCCTTGAAATCGGCGTCTACGACAAAATCCTCGAGGTGCATCTTCCTGATCTCGTCCTCCTTCATGGGAATGGGACGGCCCTGCGGCCCGCAGAAGCCCGTCACCCCCCTCGTGTTGGTGACAAGATACCAGATCTGGTTCGTATAGATCATCTTGATGAAGACGTAGCAAGGCAGGAGCTTCCGCTCGACAACTTTCTTCTTGCCGTTCGCCTTCTCCTCGATGGTCTGCTCGGTGGGGATCTTCACGTCGGTGATCATGTCCCCTAAATTGTTGTTCTCGATCAGCCTTAAAAGGCTCTCCTTCACCATCGCCTCGTAACCCGAGTAGGTGTGGAGAATGTACCATTTCGGCTCGCTATCGACTGCCATCTATCAGGTCCCCCACTGCGTCATGAGCTTCAGAAGCTCGGTGAAGCCGACATTCACGCATGTGACGAGAACGGTAAAGACGAGCACGACGACAAGGACGACGCCCGTCGCCTTGAGCGCCTTGCCAAAGGTCGGCCAAGAAACGTTCTTGAGCTCCATGAAAGTCTCCTTGAGCTTTCTCCCCATGCGGACGAAAATATTCGGCTTCTTGTCCTTATCCTTCTTGGCGGGCCTGTCCGCCTTCGCAGGCCTGTCGGCCTTGGCGGGCGTTCCACCCTTCTCGGGCGTATCCGCAGAATTCTTCTTCGACATGATCTCCCTCCCGCTTACTTGGATTCCTTGTGGACCGTGTGCTTCTTGCAGACGGGGCAATACTTTTTGAGTTCGAGGCGGTCGGGATCGTTGCGCTTATTCTTGAAGCTGTCGTAATTGCGGTTCTTGCATTCCGTGCATTCGAACGTGATCTTCGCTCTCGTTGATTTAACGGCCATGATGTGTGAACTCCATACAAAAAAATTACACCCACTCGGTGCGTAATGACAGTTTAACACAAAGAGATAGGGTTGTCAATTGATTTTGGATCAAAAATGAAAAATTAAATGTAAAAATTGCGGCGGGGCATAATCAGAATGTCTTGTCGCCCCTCATAGGGGAGATGTCACGAACAGAGTGAGTGACAGAGGGGTTTCAAAACCCCTTTCCCCTCGCAAGCTCGGGGACTTCCCCTACAGGGGCAGCGAGGGAATAAGGTGACCCACCCCCCTACCCCCCTCCCACGGAGGGGGTAAAGGGCGGCACTCCCATGGAGGGGGCAGGCGGGAAAGCGTAATACTCCGCCTCCCCCCTTATACTTGAGGGGGGAGGGTAGGGTAGGGGGTGCCTTCCTTCTGCGTCATTCAGAGGGAGCGGAGCGACCGAAGAATCCCGTGGAGGAAAGTACGGACTTCGTTCTTCGGGATTCTTCGCTGCGCTCAGAATGACGCGGGCTCCTCGGCTCCTCCCAAGGAGGAGCTGTCACCGAAGGTGACTGAGGTGGGCATGATTCAGAATCGTTGCCCACCCCCCTACCCCCCTCCTCGGGAGGGGGTAAGGGGCGACGACGACGACAAAAAAAGAGACCTACGGTTGCCCGTAGGTCTCTTTTTTGTTCACTCACGCATCGTGAGTTTGGATTGAGGTTAGCCGAGATTCCAACCAGTTGCCCCTGTAAGGACGATGTTGCCGTTTGCCGTAGCTCCGTCAAGAGCGAGTGCAACCGTGTAGGTATCTTCCGCAGTGAGGCCAGCGACAGTGTATTGCTTGGTGTCGACCACAGCAGTATCATTGAGCAGCTCATACTTGACGGTTAACGTCGTCCCTGCTTCATCGAGCGAAACGGTGAGTTTCGTCTTCGCTGTCTTCTTCAATGCAATATAGTCAGCTGCATCGGTGAAGCCAGGAGCAGTCACATTCTCACCACTGTTCGCAACGCCCCAAGTCCATCCTGCGTTCGCATAGTCGCCTGCGGGACGAATGAAGTAATGGAAATTATTGTTCTTCATGACCTCAACAACGAAACCGTTCCAGCTTGCATCGCCTGCGTTCGCATAGGTCGCTTCAAGAGTGATCGTGCTTCCCTTGGCAAGCGTCATGAAGGTAAGCGTGCTATCGTCTGGCCAGTTGCCAAATGTTGCAGTGGTGTAGGTGAGCGTCGTTGCAGTATCGCTGTAGGTCGCACCGCAGTATTCGCAGGTGTCTTCCTGATCTTTATGCCAGCACACAAATCCGCATTCCGTACAAACGCCTTTTTCTAAGCTGCCCTTATGGGCATTGCCGTCAGGGTTAAGCGTATTGTCGGCTTCGCACTTGTGCTTTGTGGGATCAGTAATGAAGTCATGCACATGCTTGGAAAGAGGAGCAGAAGGTTCCTTGTCTTTGGGCACGACATTCGTCAATGTGGAAGCGTTGTACTTGCATCCATCGGGGTGCAGGAATACATAGTAGCTATCGAGGAGGCCTTCCGAAAGGGTGAAGCTCACGGTGACGTCCACTGCATCGCCATTGACGACCCTGCATGCAACGATCAGTCTGCTTGCCTGCAGATAGTCAAATGTGTAGGTCACAGTCGCACCGTCAAAGTTCGTCCTCAAAATATCAGCCACATCATCATAGCCTACCGCTTTGTTCGTCTTGTTATTGTAGACAGTGTACTCAAGACCCGCAGTCGCGGTCGGTTGAGCGTTGCCCTTGAAGTTCGCCATATCCTTCTCTGCGCTCATGTTCATGACCCAGTGGTCGATACGGAGACCGACCGCACCGCATGTCGTATCGCTTCCTTCGGGAGCTTTGCTGTTGAGACCGGGCGTCATGAGATCCCAGTTATAAACTTCATTGGACTTGAGCTCACCGGTTACCTCATAGAGGCCGCCCTTGTGCACAACGCCGACATGGATATAACCTGTGTCGCCGCCTTCCCAAGCGCCCATGTTGCCCCAGCTCTGGGTCACATCTGTGTTCTCTACATACTCAAGGATACCGCAGACGGAGCACTCTTTGACAACGTCGTAGCCCTTCTTATCGGCATCTGCCTTGTCAACAAAGGTATGACCTGCCGTAGCAGAGATCACTACATCGAAGTAGAAGATTTCGTCCGCCGTCTTGGTCGCTTCGACCTTGCTGTTGACGCAGTCGCCCTTAAAGATAACTTCTGACGTGCCCGTCACATCGGCCTCGGCGATCACGCGGGAAGCGTTCACCGTGTAGTACTTCTCAGCCTCTGCGACCTGATAGCCGTAAGGGGTAGCAGCTTCCACGCCGAAGACGGAGAGATCGAAGACGAGAACGGTGAGCGACGTCGAGCCAGCCTTGCTGACCACGACCTTGCCCGCCTTGGTGAGCACATTCGAAGCGACGAAGTTCGAGCCGCTGATAGAGACGTCAAAGTTGCCGAGGTTCGCGATGTCAGTCTCCTTCCCTGCATTGACATTGAGCGTGAGCCCTGTGCCGCTGTTGGTGAAGAGGATAAGCGTTGTACCGTCAGCCTTTGCGAACCATTCGGTCCCGTCGAGCTTGGTGCCGCCCGAAACGGTGAGCGCAGCATCAATGACGTTCCTCACAAGGAGGACGCCGTCTCTCTCGAGGCGAACGGTGACGCCCGTGACAACCTTGCTGAAGTCGATCGCGTGCTTGGTGAGCGTCACTTTCTTCGCAGTGGAATCATACTGCGCGGAGTAGCCATTGCCGAGGTCGACCTTCGTCGCAAGCTCGGAGAGCGCCTTGGAGACATCGCCGACGACGAGGGTATCGGTCGTCTTGACGTCGCCCGTGAAAACGATCTCGATCGTGCCTTCCGCAATGGTCGTGGCGTTGTTGGTCACTTGTGCCGTGATGTCGGAGCAAGCGAGGTCAGTGAGGTCGAGCTTGATGTCGGCCTGCATCGTGCTTGCCTTGTAGTTGGTGAAGTCAAGATAGGCATCCTTCAACCCATTCGCAACAGGCAGGTAGACAGAGACCTTGGAACGATCTGCGGCGAGCGTGCAGGTTGCACCCGTGATCGCCTTGCCATCCTTGTCGACGAGCTTCACAGTTGTTGTCTCGACGAGGGCCTGCTTGAAGTTGATGTCAAATGCCGCATAGAAGGTGTTGCTTTCCTTCTTCGCGACGCCGCTGAGCGCAACGACGACATAGCCGTCCTTCTTGGAGGTAGCATATGTGATGTTGTCGGGAGCCGCATGAGTGCCGACGGTCGCGCTTGTGACGGTGTCGATCGCAGAGTTGACGCTGCTCGACGTGGTGACCGTAGGATTGCTGACGATACCAAGGTTCGTCAAATTATTTTTTTCAACACCGTCATCGCAGAGGAACTGGACAGTAGCCGAACCCGTCACTTCATAGATATAAATCTTGTAGTCAAGCGCGATCGAATCATCGGGGTTGGCATAGGAAACATCGACCGTGATCGTCGTCCCAGTGTAGGAAACAACGTAGCGGACGGTCTTGCCAGCGAGCCAACTTGCAAAGTTCGCAACATTGACCGTATCGATCGTAGTGCCGTCATTGGTAACAACACCATTGAGGACGTTGTTCACAAGATCGGTGCTCGCAGTCTGAACGCCGTCGGGACGAAGCTCTTCATCATAAGGAAGATGTCCACGGTTTGCCCAGTCATCGCCAAGAATGATCTCAAGGTAGCCGTCCGAGCGGAGCCAGTATCTGTTCCCCTTCACGACGCTCACATAGGGACCAACCATGCCGAAGGTAGTCGTAGGAATGTCTTTGGCATCAGGCTTGTAGGTAGCGACCATGTCGATCACATCGCCCTGATTGATAGTGTGCGCTATTATGGACGCGCCACTTTCCCATTCAGCAAGCGGTTTATCTGTCGCCATCGTGCCGCCGCAAAGGTCGCAGACGTTATTGTGGTCTCCGTCAACGTGCGCGCCGCCCGATGTCGCAGCGCCAGCATAGCAGAGCACTTTGTCGCCGTCCTTGATCTCCCAGCCGTACAGGCCGAGCTCATAGCAGCTGCCGTCCGCAGTCGCAACGATGGCGGCCGTCATGCCATTTTTCTTCAAGTCCTCTGGCGTGATATCGAAGAGGTGGACCTTGTGGATCTTCGCAGGCGCACCCGTAGGATCGAAGGCGCCTTCCACGAAGTCGAAGTAGTAATCGCCGCTGATGCCGAGAGAGCTCGTCGGGATCGAAACGATCACGAACGCACCCTTGTCGGTGTCACGGTTGTCGCCGTAGGTGCCGAGGAAGGTAACGCTTCCCGTCACGCCTGCGGGCGCATTCAGGAAGACAAGCTCGCCGCCGACGACCCTGTAGCTGACCTCGATGAGACCGTTCTTCTTGAAGGTCTCGAAGTCGCCGTTGTTGAGGTTGAGGGTGAACTTGCCGACGATCTTGCCGTCCTCAAGTTTGCCGTCGCCAACAGGGAAGGCCTTGATGACGGAAAGTGTGCCGCTGTTCTGAACGAAGGCGAAGTGGCTGTCAGTACCCTTGACCTTGCCCTCATAGGAGGCAGCGTCAAGAGCCAGCTTGTAGTCGACGGTGTCGACGATCGCATCGGAAGCATTGGAAAGTTTGAAGGTCGCGGGTGCGTAGTTCGCAAGCGACGCGCCGTCCACTTTCACAACGACCGTGAGCGTCGTGCCAGTCAAAGTAGCGGAGTCGATGACATAGCCGTTGTAGAGATTCCAATCCTTATCTGCCGCCAGTGCGGTGAGACTGTTGACAGCGACATCGGACGAACCGCCGCCGCTGAATTTGAGAGCGGAAGCCTCCGTGCCAGCAGGCACAGTGTAGGTCAGGGTGACCGTACCACCGTTGAAGAGGTCGAGGTCGCCGCTGATCGCGGAAGAGAACGCGAAGCCCTTGAGCGCGGTGAGGTCGAGAACGAT
>CANQOX010000049.1 GCA_947625595.1 uncultured Clostridia bacterium | reverse complement strand
GCTCGGTATTCCAAAGCAATTTCATTTCAGGCAGTCAATTCTCCGCTAAATTACTGTTTATCGTACAATCATCATATCATAAACGCACAAAAAAATCAAGCGGTCAAAATTCAATGAGGCAGGTATGTTCCAGCATCGTTGCCCACCCCCTACCCTCTTCCCATGGAGGGGGTAAACCGCTCATTCTGAACGAAGTGAAGAATCCCCCATACGAAGTCCGTAGGTCTATGAGATCCTTCGGCCCTGATGGGGCCTCAGGATGAGCGACTGCTTGTCGCCCCTTATAGGGGAGATGTCGAGGCGTAGCCGAGACAGAGGGGTTTCAAAAACCCCTTTCCCCTCGCAAGCTCGGGGACTGTCTCATGCGGGTAGAGACCCGCAGTACTTCGCGCTACGCGCTCGTGCCGCCCTTGGAGCAATAAGAATGCGGGCGGGGCGGTCAGCATTTGCCCGAAACATATGGGCAAATGCCAAGAGAATTTTGCGCCAAAGATTATCAATCTTTGGCAGAAGTGCAAACTTCTTCCCTAAAAGGGGCAGCGAGTAGGCGGTGACCCACCCCTACTTTGCGGCGGCAGGGACCGCCGCAAAGCCCGTCGCGCTTGCCAGCGCTCCTGTCGCGGCGCAGCTCACAGCCCACTGGGCTGTTGAGCAGAATTGCGCCGCTCCACCCCTCCCATGGAGGGGGCAAGAAATGGCCCACCGCAGGAGGAGGCGGCATTTTACCTGCCTGCTCCCCGTTTTTCTTGCCTTTCAAAATATATTATGTTATAATTGCTTTGCTGAAGATGAACAAATTCCTTTTTTCGGGAGATAAAGATGAAGGTCATTTCTAAACAGAGAAACAGTAAAATGTGCGCCATCTGCGGCTTGGACAACGTCTATGGCGTCCGCGCACCTTTCTATTCCATGGAGGACGGGAGCGTCGCGACCCTCTTTTCTTACCGCGAAGAGCATCAGAGCTACCCCGGGCGGGTCCACGGCGGTCTCATCACCGCCATGCTCGACGAGATGGGACTGCGCGCCCTTTGGGCAAAGGAGGGCGGGGAATTCACCTACGGCGTGACCCTTTCCCTCGAGACAAAGTACAGAAAGCCCGTGCCCTATGGCGTTCCCCTCGTCGGGCGGGGGAAGATCGTGCGCGAGACGGGGAATTTCCTCACCGCGGAGTGCTGTATCATGGACGAAAGCCGCACAGTGCTCGCCAATGCGACGATCAAGTACATCAAACTCACGCCCCAGCAGATCCGCGAAGGCGTCGACGAACACGAGGAGATGTGTTATCTCATCGAGGACGGCGTCTCCGACATCGACCTGCCTGCGTGAATGAAATTTCCGAATAGGGACATGTTCTCTCGCTGCCCCTTATAGGGGAAGTCCCCCCGCAGGGGGAAAGGGGTTTTGAAACCCTTCAGTCACGCAAGGGCGCGTGACAGCTCCCCTACAGGGGAGCCAAGTCAGTTTCGGCTATGGCTCGACATCTCCCCTAAAAAGATGAGAGGCAACCGCTCATTCTGAAGGAGCGAAGCGACTGAAGAATCCCCCCCTGCGTCATTCAGAGCGAACCGAAGAATCCCGAGGGGGAGGTACGGACTTCGTTCACGGGATCCTTCGGCCCCGTTGGGGCCTCAGGATGACGCGGGCGGGACAGCGTGAGCACACTGTGCTGATGCGCAAGAATTGCGTTTTGCGACCTACAAGGGGCGACGAGGCATTCTGATGCGGCTGGGACGGGGCGAAATTTTGTTGCAATTCGGTGAAAACTGTGCTACAATGAACGTGATGAACGTTGTTCGGGTGAACGGTTACGCAAAACTCAATCTGACCCTCGATATCACGGGGAAAAGGGACGGCTACCACCTCCTCGATTCCCTCGCCGTCACGATCGATCTCTGCGACAGGGTCGCAGTGAGAAAGCGCAAGGACCGCTTGAGTTCCGTTACGATGCACGGCATGGGGAGCGAAGCCATTCCGCCCGAGAAAAACAACGCCCTGAAGGCCGCGGAGGCCTTTTCGGAGGCCTTTGGCACATGCGGGGCCGACGTCACCGTCTACAAAAATATTCCCATGGGAGCGGGCCTTGGCGGGTCCTCCGCGGACGCGGCGGCCGTGCTCCTCGGCATGAAAAAGCTCTACGGGGTTTCAGACATGGGTGGGGTAAAATCGCTCGCAGACGCCTTGGGAAGCGACACAGGCTTTCTCCTCTTCGGCGGGCTTGCCCGCATGCAGGGGCGGGGCGACGTCCTCCTTCCCCTCGCCGCGGAGCCGAAGATGCACTTCCTTGTGATCTGTCCCGACGAGGGCGTCTCTTCGGGGGAGTGCTATGAAGCCTTTGACCACCTCGGCGAGGCCTTTCCCCCCGTCACGCCCGACGCGGCCGCCCTCCTCGAGCGGGGCGACCTCCCCCACGCGGCGCGGTATTTTTCCAACCGTCTGTACGGGGCGGCAAGATCCCTCGTTCCCGCCGCAGAGCAGGCCTTTCTCGCGGCAAAGAGCTTCTCCCCCCTCGGAGCGGCCATGACGGGGTCGGGAAGCGCGGCCTTTGCCCTCTTCGAGACGAGAGAGCTGGCCGAATGGGCGAAGAGCCGCTACCGCGGCAAGGGGCGGGCGTTCGTCGCAAAGAGCGTCTACCCGCAGAACATCAAACCGATTGGAAATCCCTTTGTCCTCTCGGAGGGCGAGGGAGAAGGAGAATAGCTATGGAAGAAAGGATCCTTGACGAGGACGAGAGGAGAGGCATTCGCCTCAAAAGGACGGCGGACGGCGAGACCGACGCCGTGGAGGACACGGGCGAGGAAGAAGTCGCCTTTGATTTCCCCGAGGAATACGACGAGAGCCTCGCGGGGCTGTCGCAGGCGCAGGCCGAAGAGGAACTTGCCCGCCGTGAAAAGGCCCGCATCGAGGCGCAGGAGACGTGCAGAAAGCTCATCGAGGAGGGCCAAGCCCTGCTCGCGGAGGAAAAATTTGACGAAGCGGAGGAGCGGTTTGCGCAGGCGTCCGTCTATGATGACGGGAACGGCGAGGCGTCAGACGGGCTCTTTGCGGCCGCCACGAGGAACTTCACCGACACGGAGAAGCTCTACAGCGATGAGCGGCGGGAGGATCTGAAGCGCATGGAGCGGGGACGGGCTCTCGTCCTCGAACGGCTTGGGGACCAACTGCGCAGGGAACGGGAAAACTATCAGGGCGAGGCGGATTCTCTTCGTCCGCAGGTGATGGAGAAGCAGGAGGAGCGCAGGGAGGCCTTTGCCGCCAACAAAAGGCACTACGTCATCTGCACCTGCATCGCCCTCGCGCTCACCGTCGCCTTTGCGATTGCGACAGCCATCTCGGCGGACAACATCTTGCGCGTGCAGGACAGCGTCGTGCCCGTCGCGCTCACGATCGTGTTCGGCGTTGTCACCTTCGCCTCCGTGACACTTCTCGCGGTGTACTGCGCAAAGCTCGTCGGCGCAGTCAGGCTTTGCCGCGAAAATGAAAAGCCGAATGCCACCAAGGACGGCGCGCGGCTCCTCTTCCTCGAGGACAGGCTGGCCTTTCTCGGCGCCCTGCTCGACGGAACGTCTTTCGAAAACGATTCGGAGCAGTAAATTTCATCTCTTCCCCGTTCGCCGTCTGCGGCGGACGGTTTTTTTCGCAAAAGTCCTCTCTTCCGTGCAAACAAATACGTTCATGAATTTCAAAATGGGTCTTTACTTTCCGTCCCGTTTGGTGTATAATATCCATGAAAGAAATTGCGGGATAATTCCCCGCGCGATATGGAGGAAAGCATGGAACTGATTCACGAAAGCGCAGGAAAGAAGCTCTACCGCGACGGCGACAGGCTCATCAAGTCCTTTGATGAGAGCTATTCCAAGGCGGGGATCTTGAACGAAGCCCTCAATCAGGCGCGGGTGGAGGAGACGGGTCTCCACATTCCCAAAGTTTTGGGCGTCGAGATCATCGGCGGGAAATGGTCGCTCGTCTGGGAGTTCATCGAGGGGGACACCCTCGAGGATCTCATGCAGAGAAACCCCGAAAAAATCGACGAATATCTCGAATTTTTCGTCGATCTGCAGATCAGAATGAGCAAGGAGAAGGTCCCCCTTTTAGGGCATCTCCGCGACAAGATGCACGCCAAGATCTCCGCGAGCGGCTTCCCCGCGACGGTCCGTTACGATCTGCACGTCCGCCTCGACGGCCTGCCCAATCATAACAAGCTTTGCCACGGCGATTTCCAGCCCTCCAACGTCATCATCACGAAGGACGGGACGCCCTATATCATCGATTGGTCGCACGCCACGCAGGGCAACGGCTCGGCCGACGCCGCGCGGACCTATCTCATCTTAAAACTTCAGAAGCGGGACGAACTCGCCGAGAAATATCTGCACCTGTTCTGCAAAAAGACGGACACGGCGATCCAATATGTCCAGCGGATCCTGCCCATTGTCGCGGCTTCGCAGTCGGTGAAGAAGAAGCCCGAGGAGGCCGAATTCCTCGCGCGCTGGGTCAACGTCTGCGATTGGCAATGATACTGTAAAATATGATGCGCCGCGGGTCGGTTTCCGACCCGCGGCGGTTTTTTATGAAGGACCTACCCCTTCGGGGGCGACCGCTCATTCTGACCCTGAGCTTGCCGAAGGGGAAGAATCCCCTCAAACGAAGTCCGTGGGTCTATGAGATCCTTCGGCTTCGCCTCAGGATGAGCGCGGGGGGCAACCGCGCGGCGGGGCGGGGGCAGGACGATCGTCCCTTGTCGCCCCTCTTAGGGGAGATGTCACGAAGTGACAGAGGGGTTTCAAAACCCCTTTCCCCTCGCAAGCTCGGGGACTGTCTCATGCGGGTAGCGACCCGCATTCGGTCAGCATTTGCCCGAAACATATGGGCAAATGCAAAGAGAATTTTGCGCCAAAGATTATCAATCTTTGGCAGAAGTGCAAAATTCTCCCCTAAAAGGGGCAGCGAGGTGGCCCCGCGTCATTCTGAGAAGCGAGGGCGGAATAGAGTACGGGAGAAATTTCCGAAGAATCTCGCGGGGCGTTTCCATGATAGCGGCGAGATGCTTCGGGTCAGCTTCCATAGACTGCGTTTTACTCGCCCTCTCAGCATGACGCCGCTGCCTACGGACTTAAGGGGATTCTTCGGCTTCACCTCAGAATGAGTGCAAAGCACTCAATTTTTAATTAAACTGCGGCAAATAGTTTTCGAAGATGATGTTGTCGGCGACGGTGCGGGCGGAACGTTCCTCCTCGGGCGAGCGGACGACCCATGCGAGTCTTATCCCCTTGAACTTCACCTTTCGCTCCAACATGTCCTCCTTGCGATAGCTGATAAAGTCGGGCTTCACCCAAAAGTTCAGAGACATATGCTTGATGACGTGTGCCTTGACGCCCTTTGCGACCCCCTTTTCGGCCGTTCCGAGAACGCCGCACGGGACGGAGGGACACAGCTTTTTGTACGCCCGAACGTAGCGCGGGTCAAAGGACTGCACAGCATATTCCCCGCTGTAATCTTTCAGAAAACCGTACATCGCCGCGGCGATCTCCTTGCCCTTGACATGCGGCATGTTTTTGATCTCAATGAGGAGCGGAACGCGCCCGCCCACTTCCCGCAGAAAGTCCGAAAAGAGCGGAATGTGTGCGGTTTTCCCGCCGAGGGAAAGCTCTTTCAGCTCCTCATAGGTGCAATCGCAGACGGCGCGGGGGTCGCCCGTCAGGCGCAGGAGGGTGTCGTCGTGGAAGAGGACAAGCTGTCTGTCCTTGGTAAAGCGCACATCCGTCTCGATGGCGTAGCCCCTTTCGGCCGCCGCCAAAAAGGCGGGCATGGAGTTCTCAGGCCGCTGTGCATCGTGCAGGCCGCGGTGTGCAATGGGCGTCTCGCGCAGAAAATTGCTGTTCATGGCATGATTATAGCACTTCGGACGAAAAAATACAAGTGCGCAAATGCGGTGACTTGCCCCATGGAGGATACCCCTCGTCGCCCCTCATAGGGGAGATGTCGAGGCGTAGCCGAGACAGAGGGGTTTCTCTTGGCTCCTCCTCGGAGGAGCTGTCACCGCAGGTGACTGAGGTGGGCATCGACCGAGGGGATCCTTCGGTCGCTTCGCTCCCTCTGAATAACGCAGATATGCGGTGACCCACCCCCCTACCCCCCTCCCACGGAGGGGGTAAAGGCAAGGGGCGCCCCCATGGGGGGTACTCATATCCCCCGCGTTTCCTCGCTTCTCGCTCATTTTTGGATTTCAGACGGTTTTTCATTGCAATCTATCAAAAAAACCGTTATAATAAAACTATGGCAAAGCCGAACAAGAACTTAAGGAATTTTTGCATCATCGCCCACATCGACCACGGCAAGAGCACCATTGCCGACCGCATCATGGAGCTCACGGGACAGGTGAGCAAGCGCGACATGGAGGAACAGCTCCTCGACAGCATGGACATCGAGCGGGAGCGGGGCATCACCATAAAACTCACCCCCGTCCGCATGTATTACACCGCCCTCGACGGGCAGGAGTATGAGTTCAACCTCATCGACACGCCCGGCCATGTCGACTTTACCTATGAAGTTTCCCGCTCCCTCGCGGCGTGCGAAGGGGCCATTCTCGTCGTGGACGCGACGCAGGGCGTGGAGGCGCAGACCCTTGCAAACGTCTACCTTGCCCTCGAAAACAACCTCGAGATCGTGCCCGTCATCAACAAGATCGACCTCGCCTCCGCCCGCATTGACGAGACCAAAGCGGAGATCGAAGACGTCATCGGGCTCGACGCCTCGGACGCCCCCTGCGTTTCGGCAAAGGAGGGCACGAACATCCGCGACATCCTCGAGGCCGTCGTCAAGCTCGTTCCCCCGCCCGACGGCGACACGGACGCCCCCCTCAAGGCCCTCATTTTCGACAGCTACTATGACAATTACAAGGGCGTCATCCTCTTTGTCCGCATCAAGGACGGCAGTGTCAAGGTGGGCGACAGGATCAAAGGCTGTCTCTCGGAAAAGATCTACGACGTGACCGAGGTGGGAGCCTTTTCCCCGCAGTTACAGCCGAAGGGCGCCCTGCTCGCGGGGGAAGTCGGCTATATCGCGGCGAGCATCAAATCCATCGAGGACGTCGCCGTGGGCGACACGGTGATCTCTGCCAACTTTCCCGACACCTCTCCCCTCCCCGGGTACAAAAAGGTCCAACCCGTCGTCTTCTGCGGCATCTATCCCCTCGACGGGAGCAAGTTCCTCGACCTCAAGGACGCCATTCTGAAGCTCAAACTCAACGACGCCGCCCTGACCTTTGAGCCCGACAACTCCGTCGCGCTCGGGTTTGGGTTCCGTTGCGGATTTTTGGGTCTCCTTCACATGGAGATCATTCAGGAGCGCATCGAGCGGGAATTCAACCTCGACATCATCACGACGGCCCCCTCCGTCTCCTATCTCGTCCATAAGACGGACGGGAGCGAGTTCTATGTGGACAACCCCTCCCACCTCCCCCCCGTCTCGGAGATCGAGTCGATGGAGGAACCCATCGTAAAGGCGGAGATCTACCTCCCGCCCGACTATCTGGGACCCATCATGGACCTCTGCAGGGACAAACGCGGGGTGTTCAAGGATATGTCGTACATCGACACGCGCAGGGTCAAGCTCGAATATCTCCTTCCCCTCAATGAGATCGTATACGATTTCTTCGACGAATTGAAGTCGCGGACGAAGGGATATGCGAGCTTTGACTATGAACTCTCGGGCTATCAGACGAGCAAACTCGTGCGGCTCGACATTCTCCTGAACGGCGAGATCTGCGACGCGCTCTCGACGATCGTCCACGAGGAACGGGCGTATTCGCGGGGAAGAACGCTTTGCGAAAATCTGAAGGACGCCATTCCCCGCCAGCTCTTCGAGATCCCCGTGCAGGCGGCGATCGGCGGGAAGATCATTGCCCGCGAGACGGTGAAGGCCGTCCGCAAGGACGTCCTCGCCAAATGTTACGGCGGCGACATCACGCGCAAGAAGAAGCTCCTCGAGAAGCAGAAGGAGGGCAAAAAGCGCATGCGCCAGATCGGCACCGTGCAGGTCCCCTCCGAAGTCTTCATGGAAATTCTGAAGACCAATAAGGATAAGTAGAGAAAGGTTTCGAACATTTCTTTGCCCGCCCACCCCTTGCCCACCCCTTGAGGGAAGAATTTTGCGTTCTGCCAAAGATCGATAATCTTTGGCGCAAAGTTCATATAGCATTTGCCCATATGTTTCGGGCAAATGCCGCCCAAACGCGGGTTCCCACCCGCGTGCGAGTGTAGCTCGTCGCTTTGTGGCGAGACGGAAGGGGTGTCGTCCTTAAATCGTCACCGTTTTCCTCTTGTCGCCCCTCTTAGGGGAGATGTCGAGGCGCAGCCGAGACAGAGGGGTTTTGAAACCCCTTTCCCCTCGCAAGCTTGGAGACTTCCCCAACAGGGGCAGCAAGAAGATACCGCTCATGTTGCCCCGCGCGCATTCTGTTCGATTCCAAGCGCGGCACGAGCGGCAAAGCCGCGAAGTAGCGGAGCGAAACATCTCATAGACCTACGGACTTCGTTTGAGGGGATTCTTCCCCTTCGGCAAGCTCAGGGTCAGAATGAGCGGTTAGCCTCGCTGCCCCTGTAGGGGAGAATTTTGCACTTCTGCCAAAGATTGATAATCTTTGGCGCAAAATTCTCTTTGCATTTGCCCATATGTTTCGGGCAAATGCTGACCGCCCCGCGCGCATTCTATTTGATTCCAAGCGCGGCACGAGCGCGTAGCGCGAAGTAGGGCGGGGTGCTACCCGCCCGAGACAGTGGCGAACGCAGTGAGCCAAAGGGGTTTTGAAACCCTTCAGTCTCGCTGCACTCGACAGCTCCCCTACAGGGGAGCCAAGGGAAGGGCGCTTCGCTCGACATCTCCCTATAAGGGGCGACGAAAACATTGCAATCCATATCTATCGCTATGACTTTCGATCAATCTGTCTATGAATACCTCAAAACTGTGCCGCGGGGGAAAGTTGTCACCTACGGCATGATCGCCCATGCGATCGGGCGGCCGAGGGCGGCAAGGCAAGTCGGAAACGCGCTTCACCGCAACCCCACGCCCGTCGTCATTCCCTGCCACCGCGTTGTCAACCGCGAGGGCTGCCTTGCGCCCGCCTTTGCCTTCGGCGGGATCGACGTGCAGGCCGAACTCCTCCGCGCCGAGGGCGTCGAAGTCATAGACGGCTATGTCGATCTGTCCAAGTACTGCTGGAGCGGGAAATAGCTACCCTTTTGAAGGGGGGCAGGTAAGCAAAAAGGAGGACCCATGTCCGGGATCTATCTTCACATTCCATTCTGTAAACAGAAGTGCAGCTACTGCGATTTCACCTCTTTCCCGAACAAGCTCGGCTTCGCGGAGGCCTATATGGCGTGCCTCTACAAGGAGATCGAACTGCGCGGCAAGGAGCTTGAAAAGGAGGTCTTTGACACCGTCTACTTCGGCGGCGGGACCCCTTCCGTCATCGAACCCGACTACATCTACGGGGCGATGAAACAGATCGTCAAGTGCTTTCATCTGACCAAGGACCCCGAGGTCACGATCGAGATGAACCCCGGGACGGTGAGCGAAAAGAAGATCGCAACATACAAAAAGGCGGGCGTCAACCGCTTCTCCGTCGGCCTTCAGACGGCGATCGATGCCCAGCTCGAGGAGCTCGGGCGCATTCACACCCTCCGCGGCTATCTCTACTGCGCCAACCTTCTCAAGGGCGAAAACTTTTCCGCCGATGTCATGCTCGGGCTCAAGGGGCAGACGAGCGAGGACGTCAGAAAGACCATTGAGGTCGCGGTGGGAAGCGGCGCATCGCACATTTCCATGTACGCCCTGACCCCCGAGGACGGCACCCCCATCTACACCGACTACCTCAACGGCGAACTCCCTGACGGCGACGAAGTCCGCGCACTCTACGATTTCGGCTACGACCTTCTGAAAAAACACGGCTTCCGCCGCTATGAGGTGAGCAATTTCTGTCTCGAGGGGCACGAGTCGCGGCACAATCTCAACTATTGGCGCAGGGGCGAATACATTGGCCTCGGCGTGTCGGCGAGCAGTTTCTTCTACGGGCGGCGGTTCACCAACACTTTCGACCTCGACGAGTACATGAAGTGCATTCTGTCGGGCTTTCTGCCCGTCGTCGAGAATGAGAAGGCGGAGGAGAAGGACGCCAAGTTCGAATTTGTGATGCTTGCCCTCCGCACGGCCGAGGGCATTTCGGCGAAAAAATACCGCGCGGCGTTCGGAAGCGACTGGAAGGAGGACTTCGCGGCTGCCCTCGCGCAGACAAGGGAATATTTCGACGAAGACGGCGACAGGACCGCGATCAAGGACGAATATCTGTACGTCCAGAATCAGATCTTGGTGAAGTTTATGGAGTGAAAGGTTTCGCGCGTATTTCTTTTGCTTCGCAAAACAAATACGCGCGAGGGGTCAGCGCTGTGCATTCCATAGCCCTATCACCCAACGAACTTTAATGCCTTGAAAGACATTGTGGTTCCCGTTGGGTACCGAATGGGGTCGCCCACGGCGGAAGTGAATTCCGCCTAAGGCAAGGAATTGGGAATGACACCCCTTCAGTCTCGCTTCGCTCGACAGCTCCCCCTCAAGGGGGCGCCGAGAGCCACCTCATTCTCGCCCCCTCCATAGGAGGGGGGTAGGGGGGTGGGTCACCGCATTCCCTCGCTACCCCTGTAGGGGAAGTCCCCGAGCTTGCGAGGGGAAAGGGGTTTTGAAACCCTTCAGTCTCGCTTCGCTCGACAGCTCCCCTACAGGGGAGCCAAGGGAAGGGCGTTACGCTCGACAT
>CANQOX010000048.1 GCA_947625595.1 uncultured Clostridia bacterium | reverse complement strand
CACTCACCGCAAAACGCAGCGCACAGCACACTGTGCTGATGCGCAAGAATTGCGTTTTGCGACCTAAAAGGGGCGACGAGTTGGGCTTCTCATTTTCAAAAAGTCCCCTTTTTGCGCTTGTAAAAGCCGCGCTGGCGGGTCTCGATGAGGTGGTACTCCTGCTCCCGCTTGAACTCATAAAAGCAGGGGCTCTTCGGGGAGGAAAAGCTCAATCTTCCGCCGATGTCCGCCGCCTCGGCATAGCCGAACGCGCACAGGCACACGGGGATCCCGAACATGAAGGCCTGCGCCCGCATCAGGGTCTGTTCCAAACTCTCCGTGAGCTCCTCAAAGACGGACAGGGCGACCTCGGCCCCGCAGACGGAGAGCGTCCGTATGACCTGCGGGAAGTACAGATCCTCGGCGACGACCACGCCGATCCGTCCCGCGCCCGTGTCGAAGATCCTGATGCCCGCACCGCTTCGGAATTCGCTCCCGTCGAGGCGGTTCACCATGTCCGTGACGCCGAGGATCCTCCCCTTTTCGGCGGCGACGACGGATTTGCGCATTGCGCCCCGCGCATCGGTGTAGCAACCGCAGAGGACGACGTTTTTCTGCTCCTTGGAGAGCAGGGCAACGTCCTCAAAGAGGTTGGTCTCCCCCTTGAGTTCGCGCTCATAGCTTACCTTGCCGATCGCCTGAAAGCCGAAACAGACGACTTCGGGCGGCTCCCCCTCGAAGCTGTCGGCAAATTCGTTGAACGTTCCTCCCGTCACAAAACAGATGCGCATATTCTCTCCCCGTTCATTGTAGTCGGAGGGCGGGAAATGTGTGACTGCGCGGCCGCAGAATGCGGCTTTTTTTCAAAAAATCGCCGAGAACGCATCAAAAAACGGAGCCGAAGCTCCGTTTTTGCTTGTTTACTCCTGCGGCGTCTCGGGCGGCGTCTCGGGCGAGAGAAGCTGTAGAAAGGCCTCCCGATTGCCCCCCGCGGGCAGGAAGCGCAACAGCCAATCGACGTGGCGCATGATGTCCTCGGGGACGGGGTCGGAGACGGAGGCGGCGAACGAGAGATACGGGACGTTTGTCTCCGTCTCGATGGTCGCCACCCAATAACTGCTCTTGCGGTTGAACTCGTTGAGGAGCCGCAGGGCCTCTGCCGTCGCCTGCTTTTCGCCGAAATAGACATAGACCGTGAGGTTGGAGTGTCCGTTTTTCGGATAATAGGAGTAGTCGACGTCAAAGCGTTCGGCCGCATGCTGTAAGACCGAAAACCCCGTCGAAGAGATGCTGATCCCGTTCTCCAGCTTTTCGACGCCCGCCTTGAGCTCGAGCGCGGAAAAGAGCTTTTTTATCTGCCGCTCTGCCTCCGCAAATGCAGGCCCCTGCGCGCGTTTCTTTCCAAATCCGAACATAGCCGTCCTCCGTATCCTCTCTTATGTGCTCTTATGTGCCGTTATTCCTTCTTTGCCGCGGACTTTTCCGACTGCGTCTGAAGGAGATCGCGGATCTGCGTCAGAAGCTCCTCTGTCGTGGGAGCGGGCGCGGGAGCGTTCGCCGCCGCCTCTGCCGCTTCCCTGTCGAGCTGTGCCTTCTTCTCTGCCGCGGCCGTCAGGATCTCGGCGGGCGTCTTGCCCTCCCTGCGGAGCGCCTTGACCTCTTCCTTGGTCAGGGGATCGTACTTCGCCTTCTGCTCCTGCGCCTTCTCATGGATCATGTTGATCACCTTAATGATGAGGAAGAGCACGAGCGCGATGAGAAGGAAGTTGATGATCGCGGTGATGAATGCGCCCCAGTCGATGTAGATGGAGTTCGCAAGGTCGATCTGCGTCGTTACCTTCCCCGCTTCATCGAGCAAATACGCCTTGTGCAGGTAGGTGTAGATGTTCTCCATGCCCTGTCCGCCCGTGATCGCAAAGAGGATCCAGTTGATGACGGGCATGAGGATCTGGTTGGTGAGCGCCGTGACGATCGCACTGAACGCACCGCCGATGATCACGCCAACGGCCATGTCGAGGACGTTGCCGCGGGTGATGAATGCCTTGAATTCTGCGAAGAATCCTTTCTTTTCTGCCATTGTGAGTTACCTCCGATATATTTTTATCAATTTTTTCAGTTTTGCCAAGGGACGCCCGACGGGTCTGTCGATGCGGAACTGCCAGTTCCCCTGCTGTGTCCCCGGGAAATTCATGCGGGCCTCGTTGCCCAGCCCCATCACGTCCTGCATCGGAATGACGGAGAGCCACGCATCGGACGCGAAGGCGAGGCGGATGAAGGCCTCGGGGAAGTTCTCACCGTTCTTCATGAGGCGCATGGCGACCCCTCTCTCCTCGAGGGCCATGGCGAGCCTTGCGCGGAAGAGGATAAAGTCCTCCGCGGCGAGCGAATCGACGTACCCTTTGACGGTGTCGTTGTCATGCGTGCCCGTGTAGCAGACGCTGTCCCTATGGACATTTTTGGGGAGAAATTCGTTGTCGGGATTTCCGTCAAAGGCGAAGAGAAGCACCTTCATTCCAGGGAAACCCGTCTTCTTCAGAAGCGTGCGGACGCCGTCGTCGAGAATGCCGAGATCCTCGGCGATGATGCGGTCCTTTTCCTTCCCGATGCCCTCGAAGAGCTTCTCTTTGGGCCCCTCCGCCCACTTTCCGCCGATGGCGGTCTCTGCGTCGGCGTCGATCTCGAAGTAGCGGTCGATGCCGCGGAAGTGGTCGATGCGGATGAGGTCGTAAGCGGCGAGTGAGGCCATGAGCCGCCCCGTCCACCATGCGTAATGTTCCTTCGCGTGCGCCTTCCAATCATAGACGGGGTTGCCCCAGAGCTGGCCCGTCTCCGAAAAGTAATCGGGGGGCACGCCCGCCACTTTGAGGGGTTTGAGGCCGCTGTCGAGCTTGAAGAGCTCGGGGTGCGCCCAGACGTCCGCGCTGTCCCCCGCGACATAGAGCGGGATATCGCCGATGATGCCGATCTTCAGCGAACGGCAGGTATTGTGCAATGCCTCCCATTGCCCCCAAAAGATATACTGGACAAACTGCCAGAAGAGATATTCCTCATGATGCTCCGTCCGCAGGGCCTCGAGGGCCTCGGGCGAATGCCGCATCAGGGGCTCGTCCCAGTCATAGAACGTCCCGCCATAGACCGTCTTTGCGGTCATGAACAAGGCGTAATCCTCATACGCGCCCCTCTTGACAAAGGCGCGGAAATCTTCGTTGTCGAAGGCATAGCGGGAGAAGGCCAGCCGCAGTGTCGCATACCTCTCCTCATAGAGGGCGCCGTAGTCGACCTTCGCCGTACCCTTATAGCGGTCGCGCAGGTCCTTGAGCTCCTTCCGCGTGAGAAGGCCCATCTTCCCGAGGGCGTCGAGGTCGATGAAATAGGGATTGCCCGACGTGCAGGAGACGGACTGATAGGGACTGTCGCCGTACCCCGTCTGCACGAGGGGAAGGATCTGCCAATAGGACACGCCGCTCTGCGCAAGCGAGACGGCAAACCGCGCGGCATCCTTCAGATTCCCGATCCCGTATTTTCCCTGAAGGGAGGAGATATGGCACAGAATGCCCGCGCTCTTTTTGTTCGTTTCCATAAATTTCTCTTATGCTTCCAAAAGTTTTGCGATCCGTTGCATCGCCTCCGCCGTGTCCTCGTGCGTGCCGAAGGCAGTGAGGCGGAAATATCCTTCGCCGTTCCGCCCGAAGCCGCTCCCCGGAGTCCCGACGACGTTTGCATTGTTCAAGAGGTAGTCAAAGAAGGTCCAGCTGTCCATTCCCTGCGGACATTTCATCCAGATGTAGGGGGAATTTTTTCCGCCCGTGAACGGAATGCCCAGCCGCGCGAGGACGTCGGAGATGAGCGCCGCATTCTCGCGGTAGTAGGCGATGGCCTCGCCGATCTGCCTCTCCCCCTCCTCGGTGAAGACGGCAGCCGCCCCCATCTGCGTGACGTAGGAGACGCCGTTGAACTTGGCGGCCTGCCTTCTCTCCCACAGACGGTTGAGGGAAACCCCCTCCCGCACGAGCTCCCGCGGCACGACGGTGTAGCCGCACCGAACGCCCGTGAAACCCGCCGTCTTGGAATAGGAACACAGCTCGATGGCGCACTGCTTGGCCCCCTCGACCTGATAGATGCTCCTCGCAAAGGCTTCCTCGCCGATGAAGAACTCATAGGCGGCGTCATAGAGGATGACGGCGTCGTTTTCGAGGGCGTAGTCGACCCAAACCTTCAGCTCCTCCCTCGTGTACGCCGCGCCCGTGGGGTTGTTGGGCGAACAGAGATAGATGAGGTCTGCCCTGACGTCCCTCTTCGGCATCGGCAAAAATCCGTTCTCCTCTGTCCCGTCGGCGAAGACGATCCGCCGCCCCGCCATGACGTTCGTGTCGAGATAGGCGGGATAGACGGGATCGGGAATGAGGACAGTGTTGTCCGCCGAGAAGAGGTCGGACAGGTTCCCGCAGTCCGATTTCGCGCCGTCGGAGATGAAGACGTCCTCTTCGCCGAGGGCGACCCCCTTCCGCGCGTAGCTCTCTACGATCGTGCCGAGAAGGGACGGATAGCCCATTCTCGTTCCGCTCGGGGCATAGCCCCTGAAGGTCTCGCTTCTTCCCATTTCGTCGGCTGCCCTCTTCATCGCCGCAACGACGGCGGGCGCAAGGGGGCGGGTGACGTCCCCGATCGAGAGGCGGATGAGCCTCCGCTCGGGATGGGCTTTTCGGTAGGCGGCCGTCCTTTCCGCGACCGCCGAAAACAGGTAGGAATTCTTTAAGCGCAAAAAATTCCGATTGAGTTGCATCTATTTTTCCTGATAGCGGACCGCCGCCCGCACGAATTCGCGGAAGAGCGGGTGCGCGCTGTTGGGACGGGATTTGAATTCGGGGTGGAACTGCACGCCGATGAAGAAGTCATTTCCGTCGATCTCCACGGCCTCGCAGAGGGTCCCGTCGGGGGAAGTCCCCGCGACCGTCATGCCCGAGCGTTCAAACTCTTCCCGATAGTCGTTGTTGAACTCAAAGCGGTGGCGGTGCCTCTCCGAAATGAGATCGCTCCCGTAGGCCGCCTTCATCTGTCTGCCGATGACCTTGCAGGGATAGGCCCCGAGGCGCATCGTCCCCCCCATCTTCACGCCGTATTGGTCGGGCATGAGGTCGATGACGGAGTGTTTGCCCTCGGGGAAAAATTCCGAGGAGTTCGCGTCGGCGATCTTCATGACGTTCCTTGCGTATTCAATGACGGCGATCTGCATGCCGAGGCAGATCCCAAGGTAGGGAATGCCGTGTTCGCGCGCGTATTTGCAGGCGAGGATCATTCCCTCGATGCCCCGCTCGCCGAAGCCCCCGGGGATGAGGACGCCCGCGACGTCGCCAAGCTCCTTCTCGACGTTCTTCGCCGTCAGTTTCTCGGTGTCGATCCACTTGATCTCCACCTTCGCATCCGACTCGTACCCGCCGTGCGCAAGGGCCTCCGCGACGGACAGATAGGCGTCGTGGAGCTGTACATACTTGCCGCAGAGGGCAATTTTGACCCTCTTGCTCCGCGCATGGATGCGGGAAAGCATCTCCTCCCACTCGGTGAGGTCGATCTTTTTGGGGTCGAGGTGCAAAATTTTGCACACGGTCTCCGAAAAGTTGCTCCTCTCGAGCATCATAGGGGCCTCATAGAGGACGGGAAGGGTGAGATTTTCGATACAGCACTCGGGTCTGACGTTGCAGAACATCGCGATCTTCTCGCGAATGCCCTCGGGCATGGGACGGTCCACGCGGGCGACGATGATGTCGGGCGAGATCCCCATTCCCTGCAATTCCTTGACAGAGTGCTGGGTGGGCTTACTCTTGAATTCCTCGGAACCCGAAATGAAGGGCACGAGGGTGACGTGGATATAACAGCAGTTCTCCCGCCCCACGTCGCGGGCGACCTGACGGATGGCCTCAAGGAAGGGCTGGGACTCGATGTCGCCCGTCGTCCCGCCGATCTCGGTGATGACGATGTCCGCCCCCGCCGTCTTGCCGACCTGATAGATGAAATTTTTGATCTCGTTGGTGATGTGGGGAATGATCTGGACGGTCTGCCCGAGGTATTCCCCCGCCCGCTCCTTATTGAGGACGTTCCAATAGACTTTCCCCGTCGTGAGGTTGGAATATTTGTTGAGGTCCTCGTCGATGAACCTCTCGTAGTGGCCGAGATCGAGGTCGGTCTCGGCGCCGTCCTCGGTGACAAAGACCTCCCCGTGCTGGTAGGGGCTCATGGTCCCCGGGTCG
Source organism: uncultured Clostridia bacterium (assembly GCA_947625595.1). Classification (GTDB taxonomy): domain Bacteria; phylum Bacillota; class Clostridia; order Christensenellales; family Borkfalkiaceae; genus Gallimonas. Next base: position 4,618 of record CANQOX010000048.1, on the reverse strand, counting down.
ATGTTGATGTAGGGGTCGAGCTTCTGGGAGGCGACTTTATAGCCCCTCATCTTCAGGAGCCTGCCGAGGGACGCCGCCGTGATGCCCTTTCCGAGCCCCGAAACGACCCCTCCCGTCACAAAGATATACTTTGTCATAGTTCATCACCTCGAACGTAATTTGCTTTCAATGACGGGACGAACCCCGAAAATTTCCGTCAGATCTCTCCCCTGAAGGAGAATGCGGCGGGTCCCGTCATGAAGACGGTCTCCCCCGTGTAGCAGATGAAGAGCCTTCCGCCCTTCAGCCGCACTTCTATCGGCTGTCCCTCCGAGAAATACCCGTTGAGGACGGCCGCGACGGCGGCCGCACAGGCCCCCGTCCCGCAGGCAAGCGTCTCACCGCTTCCCCGCTCCCATACGCGCATCGTAAGGCCGTCTCTGTCGGCCCGCACGAACTCGGTATTGACCCGTTCGGGAAAGGCGGCATGCCGCTCAAATCGGGGCCCGACGCGCTCTAAATCGAGGGAAATAACGTCCCCGCAAAAGACGACGCAGTGGGGATTTCCCATCGAGAGGCAGGTGACAAGGTACGTCTCCGCCCCGACGGTCAGCGGCTGGGAGACGACCGTTTCGCCGTCAAAGCGTGCGGGAATGCGCGCGGGGAGAAATTCGGGCCTTCCCATATCCACGCGGAAGGAGAGCGCTTCGCGCCCCGTCCCGTCCGTCTCAACGACCTCGAGCGTCCTGACGCCCGACGCAGTCTCGATGTGCAGAAATTTCTTCCTGACGCCCCTGACGTCGTAAAGATATTTGCCGACGCAACGGACGGCGTTGCCGCACATCTTCCCTTCGCTTCCGTCGGCATTGAACATGCGCATCTTCGCATCCGCCCGCGCCGACGGCAGAATGAGGACGATCCCGTCTCCCCCCACCGAAAAGTGTCTGTCCGACAGCTTCACGGCGAGATTTGAGGGATCCCGCAGAGTATTTTCAAAACAATCAAAGAAGATATAATCATTCCCTATCCCGTGCATTTTGACAAATGGGATGGGAGCGGTCATTTCATCTTCACATACTCGTCGCGCTCCGCGCCCACGGAGACGTAGGTGATGTTGCACTCGCAGAGCTCTTCGATGAGGTGAATGTAGTCAAGGGCCTCCTTGGGAAGGTCCTGCGGCCTCCTGCAACCCGTGATGTCGCAGTTCCAGCCCTTGACGGTCTCAAGGACGGGCTTACAGCTGTCGAGAACGTCGGGATACGGGAACTCGTGCAAAATTTTGCCACCGAGCTCGTACGCCGTGCAGATCTCGATCTCCTCGTAGCCCGAGAGGACGTCAAGTTTGGTGAGGGCGATCTCATCCGCCCCCTGACAACGGACGCCGTATTTGGAGGCGACGACGTCAAAGGGTCCGACCCTGCGGGGCCGTCCCGTCGCCGCGCCGTATTCCCCGCCCGCTTCGCGGAGCTTCTCGGCCTTCTCGCCGAAATATTCGGCCGTGAAGGGCCCCTCGCCCACGCAGGTGGAGTAGGCCTTCATGATGCCGATGCTTCTGTCAAGTTTGAGGTTGGGCACCCCCGCGCCGATGGGCGCAAAGGCTGCGATCGTCGAGGAACTCGAGGTGAAGGGCAGAATGCCGAAATCAACGTCGCGGAGCGCGCCGAGCTGGGCCTCGAACAGGATCTTCTTCCCCGCCCGCGCCGCGTCGTTCAAGAAGAGACCCGTGTCGACGATGTACTCTTTGAGCGGCTCGCCGTACAGCCTGAAATATTCCTCCGTCTCCTCGCAAGTGAGAGGCGCGTGGCCGTAGCCGAGGGCGACGGTGAGATTTTTCCACTCGATGATGTCGGGGATCTTCTTTTTTAGAAGTTCGGGATAGAGAAGTTCCCCCATGCGGAAGCACTTCTTCATGTATCTGTCCGCATAGGCGGGCGCGATGCCCCGCCGCGTGGAGCCGAATTTTTTGCCCGCGAGGCGGTCCTCCTCGAGGCAGTCGAGGAGCACATGATAGGGCATGGTGATGACGGCCCTGTCGCTGATCTTGAGGTTGTCGGGGGTGATCTTGATCCCCTTCTCGCGAAGGCGCGCGATCTCCTCGTTCAGATGTTTGATGTCCACGACCATCCCGGGGCCGAGGACGTTGACGACGTTTTCCCGCAAGATCCCCGAGGGAAGGAGGTTGAGAATGAACTTCCCCCTCTCGTTGATGACGGTGTGTCCCGCGTTGTTGCCGCCCTGATAGCGGCAGACGATGTCGTAATCGGCGGAGAGAAGATCGACCATGCGGCCCTTCCCCTCGTCGCCCCAATTGATCCCGCAGATGGATGTAAGCATATTCCGTCTCCTTGAAGCTGCAACGGCGTCCCGAAAACGGCAAAACGCCCATTGAGCAGTACATTTTATTATACTATGGAGGGCTTCCGCTTGTCAAGCATCGCGCGGAGATTTTCGAGGAAAGTTCGGCGCGTTTCGGCCCGTAATTGCAAATTTCTACAAAAAAATGACATTTCTTTACAAAAAAATTTCATCATTTTTTCAGGAATGGGTTGACAATTTCTTGAAAACGTCGTAAAATAGTTAAAATACGAGGGAGGTGAATGTATGTATTGCAGAGATTGCGGCGAAAAATTGTCTCTTCGCTTTCTCGAAAACGAAGGCCTTGTCCCCTACTGCGACAAGTGCCAGAAATTCAAGTTCCCCTTCTTCCCCGTAGCTGTATCGATGGCGGTGACCAACCGTCAGGAAAACAAGATATTGCTTGCAAGACACGTAGGCGACAATGACTTCAAACTGTTTGCGGGGTACGTCAAGAAGGGCGAGAGCGCGGAGAAGGCCATTCCGCGGGAACTCAAGGAAGAGACGAACCTTGCGGCCGTCAAGTGGAAGTATCTCGCTTCGCGCTACCATGAGGCGAAAAATATCCTCATGCTCGGCTTTTTGGTGATGGCCGAGGACGGCGAGGTCGCCCTGAACGAAGAGATCTCGGAGGTCCGCTGGTGTACGCCCGAGGAGGCGAGGGAGATCATCCGCAGAAATTCCACGGCGGAATATTTCCTGAACTTTGCCTTGAGCGAACTCGGAAGAAAGAAGTAAAGAGGGTCTCCCGCGGGTCTGCGGGAGATTTTTCCTATGGCAAACGATCTCAAAATTTTTACCGAAAACGTTGAACCCGAGGCGGTCAACCAGATCTACACCTATGTCCGCTCCCCCGCCTTCGCGGGAAAGCGGGTCCGCATCATGCCCGACGTCCACTATGGAAACGGCTGCGTCGTGGGCTTTACGGGCGCGCTCGGCGACAAGATCATTCCCAACGCCCTCGGCGTGGACCTCGGATGCGGCATGCTCACGACCGCCCTCGGCGGCATTGAGATCGATCTCAGGGCGCTCGACGCCTTCATCCGCGCCAAAATCCCCTTCGGCAGCGCCGTGCGCAGGGACAGCGAAGCGGAAGGCCTCGTGAAGCGTCTGCGGTGCTTTGCGGGTCTAAAGGAGTTGAGCCGCCTCTACGGCTCCCTCGGGACGCTCGGCGGGGGCAACCACTTCATCGAGATCGACGCCGACGCGGAGGGCAAAAAATACCTCGTCATCCACAGCGGATCGAGGAATTTGGGCCTGCAAGTCGCGAAATACTATCAGCGGCTCGCCGTTTCGGACTGTAAAAATTGCGCCGCGGAGGCGCGGGACAGGGTCATCCGCGAAAATAAGGAGACCCCCGAAAAAATTCCCGAACGCATCGCCGCGGTGAATGCGGCATATGCGCCCCGCACCAAGATCCCCGCGGAGATGTGCTATTTGGACGGACAGCACATGGAGGACTACCTCTTCGACCTCGCCCTCTGCACCGAATTTGCAAGTCTCAACCGCAGACGCATGGCCGAGGAGATCGTTCGGTTTCTCAAAGTTTTCCGTTCCGCCTCCTTCGAGACCGTCCACAATTATCTCGGGAAGGACAACATTCTGCGCAAGGGGGCGATCTCTGCCCATGAGGGCGAGCGGGTCATCATTCCCATGAACATGCGGGACGGGTGCCTCATCGCCGTCGGCAAGGGAAACGAGGACTGGAACTTTTCCGCGCCGCACGGCGCAGGCCGCATCTGCAAACGGAGCGAGGCGAAAGAACTCTTTACGGTGGAGGAATTCAGGGAGACCATGGAGGGCGTCTACTCCTCCACGGTCAATGCCTCCACGCTCGACGAATCCCCCATGGCGTACAAGCCGATGGAGGAGATCGTCCGCCTCATCTCCCCCACCGTGACCATCGAGAGCGTCGTCAAGCCCGTCTACAACTTCAAGGCGGGAAACGCCGACGCCCCGTCAGACTGATCTCTGATAATAAAAAGAGATGGGTTTTCCCGTCTCCTTTGATCCTTGATTGGGAAATTATTGGAAAAAGCGAGGAAATATCCTCGCTTTTGTCATATCCGCTTTATCCATTCGTCGAGCCACGGGCACGGGTCTTTGGTGCGGTGAAGTTCTCCGTTCAAAGAGTAACCGACGTATACGAGCGCGTCACCCGAATTATCGTAGACGGCGACCCTATCGCACAAGGGGATCACTTTCAAGAAATTCTCCTTCGTGCGCTCGTATCTGCGCTCGACGGTGCCTTCGCTCACGCCATGCCCGCCGAGGGCGACGCGGC
>CANQOX010000047.1 GCA_947625595.1 uncultured Clostridia bacterium | reverse complement strand
AGGATGAGCGGGTTGCCCCTGCGTCATCCCGAGCCGCCGCCGCAGGCGGCGTGTCGAGGGATCCCGAGGAACGAAGTCCGCATTTACCTCCATGGGATCCTTCGGGCGTTGCCCTCAGGATGAGCGGAAGCACGGGTCGGGGGGATCCTTCGGGCGTTGCCCTCAGGAGGAACGGAAGCACGGGTCAGGGGATCGATCCAAGCGAAGACATACGTTTACGCATACACCCGCACATAGTCGACCTGCATGGCGGCGGAGGCAAGGGACGCATCGGGCGACACACCGCCGTCGTAATTTCCGCCCACCGCTAAATTTATGATGAGATAGAACGGCACATCGAAGGGCGCGCTTTGGTTTGCCTGCCCGAGCGGCGAGACGGTGTCCCACTGGGTATTCTCGAGGCGGTAGGTCTCCTTTTCGTCCACGAACCATGAAATATGGTCGCTCCTCCACTCGAGGGCGTAGGTGTGCCACTCCGAAATGGGCTCCGAGAGCCGTGCGGTACTGAAAGAATATGTGGACGGATTGGAGTGGAAATGCAGCGTGTTCCCCACTTCATAGGGAAGCCGCCCTTTGGCCTCCATGATGTCGATCTCCCCGTTTGCCGCCCAGCCGCCGTAGCGGTTGTTCGTACCCATGCCCTTCTCGGGCTGGGGGAGCAGCCAAAAGGCGGGCCACATACCAGCGGAAGCGGGAAGTTTCATTCTCGCCTCGAAGTATCCGAATGTCCAGTACCCCTTGTCGCGCGTCAGAATGCGGGCGGAGGTAAACTGTCTCTCGCGCTCCAAACCCTCCTTCCGCGCGGCCGTGATCGTCATGATCCCCTCCGCGAGGGAGACGGCGTCCTTGGTATAATATTGAAGTTCCTCGTTGCCCCAAAACATGGGCCCGTGCGCGATGAAGCCGTCGTTGACATATTCGTCCTGCACGCCGAGTTGATAGCTCCACTTGCTCTCGTCGAGCGAATCGCCGTCAAACTCATCCGCCCAGACGAGACGGCGGCCTTCCTGCTCTTCGCCGAGGACGGCAACGGCGTATGTCCTGCTTTCCTCCCCATAGACGGCCGTGACGGCCCCTTCGCCCGCGGCGGCGGCCGTAACGACCCCGTCCGCGACGGTCAGGACTTCCGTGTCGGAGGAAGTCCACGTCACAGCGTCCGAAGGGACCCCCGCGGAGATCGTCAAAGTGTCCCCGACGGAGATCGCGGCGTCCGCGCTTGTCGCCCGCACGGCGGCGGCGTCGGAGCGCACGGTGACATTGCAGCGGCGCATGGAGGTGAGGGAGGACTCGGTGACGACCGTCGTCCCCGCCTTCAGACCCGTGACGATGCCGTCCTCGGCGGACGCGACCGTCTCATTGGCGGCCGTGCAGAAGGTCCCCTCGGCGGGCTCGGGCGTGAGGCGGAACCACGCCCCCGCGCTGATGTCCGCCGCCGTGACAAAGAGGGTAAAATCGGCTTTCGGCACCGCTTTGCACCCTGCGGAGGACAGCAGAAAAAGGAGCGCGACGGTTCCCGCGACCGCTCCTTTGACGAATTGTCTGTCTTTTCCTCCCTTCATGCAGCCACTTTCTCCCCTGAAATTACATTGCCGCAAGTCGAACAACTCAATTCAAAATCAAGCAAATTATAGCCCCGCTGGGCGAGGCTGTCAAGATGTTTTGAAAAAATAATTCTGAAAATGGTTTATCTTGTCATTTCGAAGGCGTTTTTTGCGAGCCGTTCACAGTTTCGCTCAAATGTCGAAGGCGATGGCGGTGATGTCGTCGTTGAAGGCGCCGCAGAATTCCTTCAGCGAGGCCTTCAGCCGCTCGATGAAGCGCTGGGCGTTCTCCGCGCCGCGCAGGATCTCCTCCACGCGCTCGAGAGAAAACTGCTCCCCCCGCGCATTCCTGCTCTCGGTCACGCCGTCGGTGAGCAGGACGAGAAGGTCCCCCCTCTCACAGGGCAGGGCGGCGTCCTCATAGCGGTAATCGGGCATCCACGTGGAGACGGGCGGGGCGCTCATGACGATCTCGTCGATGCCCTGCGGCCGCCTCAAAAGAATGGGCGCGTTGTGCCCCGCGGCGCAGTAGACGAGCCGATGCGCCTCCCTCTCGATGCGGACGGCGACGGCGGTCACATACGACCTTTCGTCGAGGTTGAGCTCCTGAAATTTGGCATTGAGGCCGAGAAGGGCGCGCGCGGGGGAACTTTCGCTCCTGTCCCAGCCCGCCCGAACGAAGGCGGAGAGCATGCCCGCCGAGATCCCCTTGCCCGAGACGTCGGCAAGCACGCCCATCGTCGCGCCCGCCGCCTCATAGACGTCGGGCAGGTCCCCGCCGATCTCGCGGCAGGGAATGTACATGAAGGAATAGGGCGCGCCGCTCCGCGCGGCGGGGAGGAGCCTCTGCTGAATGTCCTGCGCGGAGGACATCTCCCTCGCGATCTCCGTCTCATAGGCGTTGTCGGCGATGCCGAGAAAGAGCCCGTCCCCCATTGGCCGCACCTTGATGCGGAGGGTGAGGGCCTCCTTTCCCCTGCGGAAGACGAGTTTGCGGAAGGAGCTCTTGCCCGACTGCACCGCTTCCTGAAAGTATTCGCGGAACGTGCAATAGGCGCACTTGACCCCTTCGCCGCACTTCTCCTCCTCCGTGCAGGAGATAGCGTCGGCCAAAGTTCCCCGCTCCCGCCCGCCGAAATAGGCGCGGAAGGCGCGGTTACAGTACCTCACTTTCAATTTTTCATTGACGACGATCGCCGCCGTAGGAATGGCTTCGAGAATGTCTCTGTACAGGTTTCCCATTTCAACCTCGATACATGCGCAGTTTGCCGCTCACGATCCTGACATGAAGACTGGTCGCGGGGACGAGTTCCCCGTCGAGTTGGATGCTCTTCGTGCCCTCGGGACAGATCTCCGCCTCCTCGCAGAGCACATGGTGGTAGATTTTTTTGCGGTCAAGCGTCCCCCGCATCAGCTTGATGAGATAGTAGGGAAGGACGATCTTCTTCGGGCAGTCCACGGCGACGAGGTCGATCTTGCCGTCGTCGATGACGGCGGACGGGCAGATGGGCATTCCTCCGCCGAACTGCGAACCGTTGCAGGCCACCGCGAGCAGGACGGAGTACTCCTTCTCCTCCCCGTCGGCGACAATTTTCATCTTTACGGGCTTGTAGGTCATGAGGGAGCGCAGAAGGCTGGAAAAGTAGGACATCTTCTTCCCCTCCGCGCGCTTTTTCTCGATGCGCTCCAAGAGATCGACGTCGATGCCGAGCCCCGCGATGTTCATGCTCCTCTTCCCCTCGCCGCAGTCGAGAAAGTCGGTAAACTTCGGCTCGCTGTGCAGGAGGAGCTCCACGGCGTCCGCGCCGTAGGGGATCTTCGCCCGTGCGGCGAAGTCATTTCCCGTGCCCGCGGGAATGAGCCCGAGGACCGTCCGCTCTGGGGCAGCGATGCCCGTCAGGACTTCGTTGAGGGTCCCGTCCCCGCCGACGGCGACGACAGTCGTCTCTCCCTCCGAGGTGAGCCGACGGACCTCCTTCACGATGTCCCCGCTCGCCGCAGAGCGGAAGACGTCATACTCCGCCCCGTTGGCCTTCAGGACCTCCTCGGCCTCGGAAAGTACCTTCATGCTCTTTTTCGTGTTCGGATTGACCATCAAATGCAACATATCTTCTGTACGACCTCTCTTTCGTAATACAATAATCATACAATAAAAACGGAGAATTTGCAATACCGAAAATCAAATTTGACGGCGAAAATGAAAAATCGTCCCGCCGCAGGCGCTTTCGGGGGCCGAAGAGGTCCTCCGCACGGGCGGGCATTCCGTTGACATTCCCGCGGGGAGTATGGTATAATTGCAGTATGAAGACCATTCTTCCGAAGGCGTTCTCCGCCATGGCCGAGGCCTGCCCCGCCCCCCTCTATCTCGTCGGGGGCAGTGTGCGGGATTTTCTCTGCGGCCTGCCCATGGAGCGCGCCGACTGGGACATCGCCTCCCCCTGTACGGAGGAGGAATTGATCGCCGCCGCAGAGGGAGCGGGCTTTGCCGTGAAAGCGGTCTATCCCCGCACGGGGACGGTGAAGATCGAGAGCGGCGACGGCGTCGCGTGCGAATTTACCCGCTTCCGCCATGACGAATACCGTCGGGGCGTGCACGCCCCAGTCTCGGTGGAGTTCACCGACGACATCGCGGTGGACGCGCGGCGGCGGGATTTCTGCTGTAACGCCGTCTATTACGACATTCGAAGCGGAGAATTTCTCGACCCGCTCGGCGGGATCGGGGACATACGGAGGAAGATCCTCCGCACCGTTGCGCCCGCGGAGCGCGTCTTCGGCGAGGACGGACTGCGGCTCATGCGCCTTGCGCGGCAGGCCGCGCAGACGGGATTTTCGCCCGACGAGGAGTGCCTCGCGGGGGCAAAGGAGCACTGCACGCTCATTCGCGACATCGTCCCCGAGCGCGTCTACCACGAACTCGTGCTCCTTCTGCATGCCGACGAAAGGCAGGGCGACGGGACGGCTCCCTACCGCGGCCTGTGCATTCTGAAGGAGACGGGCGTGCTTGCGGAGATCCTGCCCGAGCTCACCCTCGGCGAGGGCATGGCGCAGAATGCAAAATTCCACGACCATGACGTCCTCGAGCACTCCCTCCGCGCCGTGCTCTATGCGGCCCCCTCCGTCCGCCTCGCCGCCCTCCTTCACGACGTGGGAAAACCCTATTGCATGCTCCGAAACGGCAGATATTACGGGCATGAGATCGAGGGCGAACGCATCGCACGGGACATTCTGACCCGCCTCAAGGCCCCCGCGGCCGTCATTGAACAGGTCTCCCGCCTCGTGAGACTGCACATGCGCGACCTCGACCTTCAGATGAAGGAGAGCAAGGTCCGCCGCGAACTCGTGCAGTACTATCCCTTCCTCGATGATTTTTTTGCCGTCAAGCAGGCCGACTTTTCGGCGTGTAAAGACGTTTTGACCGAGGCCCCCGTCGTCACGAAGTGGAAGGCGGTCATGGAGGAGATGAAGCGCGAGGGCGTGCCCTTCACGCTCAAAGAGCTGGCGGTCAACGGGCGCGACGTGCAGAGCGCGGGCGTCCCTCCACAGCGGACGGCTGAAATTCTGAATGCCCTTCTCCTCGACTGCGCCCTCGACGGCAGACGGAACGAGCGGGAGCGTCTCCTGCGAAAGGCAAAGGAATTGGCGGAAGAATCGCGGAAATGACACCCCTCCCGCCCCTTCGGGGCACCCACCCCTCGAGGGGTGGGCAAGTCTCGGCGCCCCCTTGAGGGGGAGCTCCGCCGTCGGCGGTGAGGGGGTGTCTCGCTGCCCCTTTTAGGGGAAGTGGCGAACGAAGTGAGCCAAAGGGGTTTCAAAACCCCTCTGTCACTTCGTGACATCTCCCCTATGAGGGGCGACAAGAGCCTCCCACCGCTCATCCTGAGGCCCCGACGGGGCCGAAGGACCCCCTAAACGAAGTCATCGACCGAGGGGATTCTTCAGTCGCTTCGCTCCTTCAGAATGAACGTTTTCGCCTCCCCCTGCTCATCCTGAGGCCCCGATGGGGCCGAAGGATCCCCTATACGAAGTCATCGACCGAGGGGATCCTTCACCTTCGGTTCAGGATGAGCGCGATGCGCTCAATTTTCAATTTTTAATTCAAACAAAGGAGTTTCCATGACCATCGCATTGCTTGTCATCGTCGCGATCCTGACGGCGGCAAATCTCATTCTTCTCATCGCCATTTTCCTCAAAAAGACCAAAAATGACGGCACCATGTCCAAAGAGGACCTGTCGCGTTTGGTCCAGAAGACCGATCAGATCGCCGCCCTCGCCGACTACACCGCCCGCGCGACGGAGAATCTCAACCGCATGACGGAGACCCGCCTTGCGGGCATTCAGAGCCGCCTCGCGGAGGACCTCAAATACATCGTCGACGCCAACGCGCAGAACCTCGAGCGCATCCGAAGAACGGTGGACGACAAACTCACGAGCTCCATCGACGGCAAACTTTCGGACAGCTTCGACAAGATCAGCCAGCGCCTCGAAAAGATGTACGAGAGCGTGGGCGAGATGAAGACGCTCTCGGGCAACGTCGCCGACATCAAGCGGGTATTCAGCAATGTCAAACTGCGGGGCACTTGGGGAGAGGCCCAGCTCGACGCCCTCCTCGATCAGATGCTCTCCCCCGAGCAGTACCAGAGGAGCGTCAAGCTCGACCCGCTCGGCAATACGCTCGTCGATTTCGCCGTCCTGCTCCCCTCCCGCGACGGCCGCACGGTCTATCTTCCCATCGACAGCAAGTTCCCCTTGGAGGAATTTGAGCGGCTCACGGACGCCTCCGAGCGGGGCGACAGGGACGCGGAGGCCGTTTGCCGCAAAAATTTGGAGCGGGCGGTGAAAGTGCAGGCCGACTCCATTGCCAAAAAATACATTTTGCCCCCCGCGACGACCGATTTTGCCGTCATGTACCTGCCCTCCGAGGGGCTGTATGCCGAGGTGTGCAGAATGACGGGCCTTTCGGACTACCTTCGTGCGCGGCGGATCATCGTCTGCGGGCCGACCAACTTCGGCGCCCTCCTCTCCACCCTTCAGACGGGCTTCCGTACGGCCGCGATCGAGCGGCGCTCGGGGGAGCTTCGGGAGATGCTCGAGGGCTTCCGCCACGAATTCATCAAATTCGCCGACCTCCTCGAGAAGACGAGGAAGAAATTGCAGGAGGCGCAGGACAGCGTCGAGGGGGCCGAAAAGAAGACGGCCGCGATCGGCAGAAAGCTCGACTCCTTCAAGGGCCTCGGCGAGGGCGACGCGGAGACGGAGTAGTCCCCTTCCCCGCAGGAAAGCCCTGCCGCTCCTTCCAAAATTTCTATCGCAGAATGTGCGCTTTTGGGCGGGAAATACTTGCTTTTTCTTAACACTCGTATTATAATGGATTCGCACGCAGGGGAAATCCCCGCGTCGGACGAACACGAAATCTTCATCACGGGAGAATCATATGGCAGACGACAAGAAACAATCGCCGAAACGGAACCCCGAGGCAAAGCGGGCCGCCGCAGATCAAAAGGCCCGCGACAGAGCCGCACAGGAGGCGGAGAAGGAGAAGGGCAGGAAGAAAAAGCCCGTCGCCGACGCAGATCCCCTCCACCCGAAGACACGCAAGGGAAAGAAGGAACTTCTGAAACGGCAGAAGGAGAAGGAGAGAGAGCTCGTCGAACAGGGCGTCATTCCTCCCCGCAACAAGTATAAACCGCGGGGATTCTTTTGGCGCGTCCTCGGGATCTGCCTCGCCTTCTTCATGGGCATCTTCGCCACGGTCGGCGGCGCGGTCGGCGCGGGCGTCATTTTGCTCAACCGTCCCGCGAAGGACCTTCTTTCGACCCTCCGCATTCCCCTCGACGACGTCGACAAGATCTTGTCCGAGGACTACCTCAACAAGTCCGTCTTCGCCATCTACGACGATCTGATGGGCGAGGTCATTCCCAATCTTTCGGACCCCTCCGCTCTCACGCTCGGCGTGATCTCCAAGTACACCCCCCTCGTCGATAATTACATCACCGAGACACTCATGCCCAACCTTGAGAGCCTCGGCATTCACCTCGAACTCAACGGAGAGAACGGACTGAAGACCGTTCCCCTCAACGGCATCGCCGACTATGCGATGGGCACCCTCCTTCCGCAGGTGAAGCTCGGCCCCGTGCTCGGCCTCGACAAGGACGTCACCCTCGAGAAGATCGACAAGAACGCCCCCATGTATGCCCTCTGCTACGGCAAATTGGGCGTCGACTACACCATCGGGACGAAGACCGACGAGAGCGGCACGACGACCACCGTCACCATGCTCGACGGCCACGCCGAGAAGGGCATCACCGACCTCATTCCCACGCTGAAGAAGGACAGCGCCACCGCCCCCACCGCCGCAGAGAGCGGCGGGGAGGACGAAGGCGGGAGCAACAGCGGCGGCATCATGGACGTTTTGGGCGGGCTTGAGCTCGGCTCCTTCCTCGGCCTCGACATCAGGCTTTCGGGCGAAGAGGGGCAGAACAATGCCATGCTCTACGCGATGTGCTACGGCTCCGAGGGCGCCGATTATACCTTCGTCCCCCTCATGGACAGCTCCGATCAGCCCATCGAGGGCGGGCAGGTCCTTAAGAGGACGGAGGACGGCAAGGCGGCGACCACCGTCGACAAGCTCATCTCCGACTCCAATTCCTTCATCAACGATCTCTCCCTCGGGTCCCTCCTCGGGCTTGAGAGCGCGGAGAGCCTCGAGAACCGCGCCAACAACGCGATGATGTACACCCTCTGCTACGGCACGGAGAACGTCGACTGGGAGGTGAAGGACGGCAAACTCGTCATGTTTGAGGGCCACGACCCCGTCACCATCGGGAAACTCACTACCAATTCCAACGACGTCCTCAACGACCTTCCCCTCGGCGAGATGCTCGGCCTCAACACGGCCGAAAAGGTCGCCGACAGGAGCAAGAACGCCTTGATGTATTCGCTCTGCTACGGCGTGGAGGGCGTGGATTTCACCGTTGATCCCGACACGGGCCTCATCGAGATGATGGAGGGCGTCGACGCGGTCACCCTCGGCGACCTCACGAGCAATTCTTCGGAATACATCAACAAGATGGAGGTGGACACCGTTCTCGGCATCACGGCCGAATCGGACTCCATTCTCCGCACCGTCGCCTTCGGCAATGAGGCGGCCAAGGACGAGAACGGGGCTTACATTATGGACGGCGATGACCCCTCGAAATTTGCGACGGAGAAGGTCAAGGACCCCGAGACAGGCGAACCGAAAGAAGAGCTTCAGTACCTCAACGGCGGCAAGTACTACATCGAGGAGGGTGAGGGCGGCAAGAAGACGGTCGTCATGCTCCCCGACCCCAACGATCCCGACGGGAAGACCTATTATTCCAAAAAGACGATCGGCGATCTGACCGCGGCCGATGCGAACCTTCTTGACGGCGTGACCCTCGGCTCCCTTCTCAACTATCAGGAGGGACAATCGGGCATCATGGACGCGATGCAGAGCTGGACGATCGACGATCTCAAGGATCAAAGCAAGATCGAATCGCTGGAGCTCGGACAGGTGCTTCAGATCGAACCCGACGAGAACGGAGCAAAGCCTTCCGATGTCTCCAACATCATGTGGGCGCTCCGCGAAACAACCATCGGCGAACTCAAAGATCAGAATACCATCAATAATCTTAAACTCCAAGATGTCCTCAAAATCGAAAAGAAAGAGGAATCTTCGGGCATTCTTTGGGCAATGAAGGAATGGACGCTTGCCGACCTCAACCAACAAGAAAAGATCGAATCACTCACCATTGGTCAGGTCCTCAACGGCAAGGCAACTTCGGGGATCATGAAGGCCATGGAAAGCTGGACGATCGCCGATCTCAACAACCAAAACCGCATCGAGCGGCTCAAGATCGGACAGATCATCGAAACGAAAGACAGCACTTCGACTATCATAAAGGCAATAGAAAATTGGAGCGTCAGCGATCTTACAGATTCAAAGAAGATCGATTCTCTTGCCCTTGGCGACGTCATCAAGATCGATGACACATCGCCTCAAATGCTGCTGTCCCTTCAGAACATGACTTTGGGCGAAGTAGCCACAGGCATCGATACGCTTACACTTGAAGATGTCCTCGGGGAACAAGCATTCGGCGACAACAAGATCCTCAACGCCCTCAAAGACACACAGGTCAACGGGCTCGGCGCCGCTATCAAAGCGCTCACGATCGAGGACATTTTCGGCGACGATATTTGGTCTTATGCAAAAAACTATGTCAAGGACACTCGTCCCTTACAGGAAAACGTCTTGACCAAGGAGAACATTGAAGTCTTCCATTACCACGGAGACGAGAAAACCAAGGTTGTCACAGGCGGCTGGTATACGGGCTCGGAGGGCAACTTCAAGAAGGTCCCCGACGGCGCAAAGATCATCAAGAGCGCCGACACGACCTATGTCGAGCAAGAGATCGCTCTGGAGCAAAAGATAAAATACTATATCTTCGATTACAGTGATCCGTCGAACAAAGTCCCCTATTCTGGAGAAAATATTGAACATGACACTTTTACCGCCTACTATGTTGACGAGGACGGCAAACGTATCGACCTCGGAGAGGAGTTCTCCTACACATTAAAGAGCGGCGCACCCGCTCCCGAGGGCATTCATGTACGAAAGAAAGTGATAGAAGGAGTTACGAGCTACTACTATATCGAAAAGACCGAAATCACCTACCGCTATGCGGACGATACCACGACCTATCCCGACGACAACTCGATCCATAAGGCGTACAAAGAAAAAGGCACAGGGGCAGAGGTCGGTGCATATCATGCTGGCGTGTGGTATCTCCTTCTCGGAGAGGGAGAGACGATCAAAATCACCGACATGGGCTCCAAAATCACGGGGATCGCAAATACGATCAACACAATGAAACTGGGAGACATGTATAACCACGAGTTGATCGAAAAGGATCCTTCGTTCGATTTGAGCAAACTCAAGGAAAAAAATCTGACAACGCACGAGAACCTCAATGAGTTGACGATTTCGGAAGTCATTGACCTTGTTCAGAAACTCGCTGGAACAGTTTCAGGTTTCTCCTCGTAAGAATAACACAACAGCAAAGGAAGCCGCCCGACGCTCCCGCGTCGGGCGGCTTCCTTTGTCCCTTTCCGTGGGAATGCCTTTCTTTACCCCCTCCCATGGAGGGGGGTAGGGGGGTGGGTCACCTCTTTTTTTCTTGGCTCCCCCTTGAGGGGGAGCTGTCACGCGACCTTGCGTGACTGAAGGGGTGTCATTCTAATAATGCCACACCCCTTCCGCCCCTTGCGGGGCACCCACCCCTCAAGGGGTGGGCAAGCCCGATCCTCGCTGCCCCGCTTTCCGCGTCATCCTGAGCGGAGCCCGCAGGATCTCATAAACCTACGGAGTAGACCCGCGTCATCCTGAGCCGCCGCCAAAGGCGGCGTGTCGAAGGATCCCGTGAACGAAGTCCGCCCTTCCCTCCTCGGGATTCTTCGGCTTCGCCTCAGAATGACGCTACCCCCCTCGCTACCCCCTCCCGCCCCGCGCGCATTCTATTTGATTTCAAGCGTGGCACGAGCGCGAAGCGCGAAGTCGGAGGGGGGTAGGGGGGTGGGTCACCTCTTTTTTTCTTGGCTCCCCCTTGAGGGGGAGCTGTCACGCGACCTTGCGT
>CANQOX010000046.1 GCA_947625595.1 uncultured Clostridia bacterium | reverse complement strand
CCTCGGGATCCCTCGACACGCCGCCTGCGGCGGCGGCTCGGGATGACGCAGGGGCAACCCGCTCATCCTGAGGGCAATGCCCGAAGGATCCCCTGAATTATCGATCAAAACCGAAAAAAATCGGCATACTGCCGTTGAAATAAAAAAATAGGAGGAAAAAATATGAGGAAAAAACTTTTGACAGTCCTTACCGTCCTGTTCGCGCTCGTCCTCGGGCTCTCTGTGCTCGCGGCGTGCGGCGATGCGGCTGGGGACATTGAACTTGGCGAGACCTCTTTCACCTTCGCTGTCGGCGAAACGCACAACCTGACGGCAACCGCAAAGGAGGGGGGGGAGATTACGTGGACCACGTCTGACGAGAGCGTTGTCTCGATCCAGATGCAGGTCGCCTCCCGCGGCATTGTCATGCTCAAGGCCGAGAAGGCGGGCACCGCGACGATCACGGCGAAGACCCAGTCGGGCAAGACGGCCACCTGTACCGCCACGGTCGAGAACATCACCGTCGACATCAGCGGCACGGGCGTCGCGGACGGCAAACTGCAGATGGAGCGTTACAGCACCACCCAGCTCACCGCGACGGTCAAGAGGGACGGCCAGCCCATGAGCGACGGCGTGAGGTGGACCTCTTCCGATGAAAGCATCGTCACCGTCTCTGCGGAGGGCAAGCTCGAGGCTTTGAAACCGGGCAATGCGGTCATCACTGCGACCCGCGTGAACAGCACCGTGCACGGCGATCTGAATGTGACCGTCGTCTGGACGGAGGGGCCGAAAGGCTGGTACGAACTTCACGATTGGGAGCAGAACAAGATCACGCCCAACCTTTGGGGCTATTGGGTCGACGCGGGCTACGAAGGCGCAAATGTGAAGGTCACGAAGGCCGAGTATTTGGGCGATCCCACGGGAACGGGTCTCGTCGCGGGCGGCGTCACTGTGACCTATGAGAACCAAAATGACGTGCAAAATGAACACGGCATGCAGCTGTTCTATCGTTCTTCCAAGGCGTATAATGATGCAAACAAGGACAAGGAAGGCTTTGAGCCCTATAACGCAAGCAAGCTCCTGCTTGACGTCAATGCTCACTATCTCCTGAAGATGGACATCACCGTCACCGCGAGCGGCACGATCACTGTCAACGGCACGCAGGTCGACGTCGTCGCAAATCAGAAGCAATCCATCGAGATCCCCTTCAATCACACTGACGACGGCCGCATCCATGCCGATGGCGACTGGGCAAACGTTTCCTCCGCTGTCTATCTCATGATGGGCGCGAACAATACGATGATCCAAGCGGCCACCGTGACGATCGAGAACGTGAGCTGGGAACTTTGGGACGGAAGTTCGGCCAAACTTCAGACGCCCACGCTCTCTATGAGCGGTAAGAACGTCACCATCACTGATCCCAACACCGAAGGTGTCAAGAACTATACCGTCGGCCTCTTTGAAAAGGACGCCGAAGAGGGCGCCGAACCCGTCCGCATGGTGACTTCCACTGCGAAGACCTTTGTGCTCGACGATTCCAAGTGGCCGAACGGCGAATATGAGCTCCGTGTCCGTGCCAACGGCAAGGATCTGCGCTACAGCGATTCCGAATGGTCTGCGGGCGTCGATCATACCGTTTCGCACGGTGCAGTCCAATATGATTTGACGCAGGGGACATCTGCACAGGCGAAAGCTGACCTTTCCGACACGTATTATTACTACACCGAGGGCGCGACGGTCGAGACCGCAACATACAATGACGGCGTCATCACTCTCAAGTATTCGGGCAACTCGAGTTGGACAGCGATGCAGCTTTTCTACAAGAATCCTTCGCTCACGAACGGAACGAAGTACACCCTCACATTCAAGCTGAATTCGCCTCTTGCGGGCAAGATCCGCATCAACGGGAATATGTTTGACCTCGTCGAGGGCAACAACGACATCGAAGTCTCCTACACCGAGGGGTCGGGCGCAGACGGGCTGTCCATGAATATCCAGTTCGGCGAACCCACAAGCAATTATAGTGGCACGGCTTCCGTGCTCACAGAAGGCACATTCACACTCTCCAATATCGTTTGGGCGACCTACACCGCTCCCGAAGGCTCCATTCCCACAGGAGAACAGAAGGATGCAGTCGCCGATCCCAACAAGTGGTATCTTTGGGCAGATGGCAACTGGACGGGCTCTACTGTCACCATCGTCGACGAATCGGCCGATCTTGACAAGAAGGAACTTGTTCTTGATTACACCACGACGGGTGCGCCGCGCCTTGGGTACAGCGTACAACTCTTCTACGAGAACAGTGCGAATGTCGTCGGCACGGTTTACACGCTTTCCCTCAAAGTGACACTCTCTGTTGCGGGCACAATCACGATCAACGGCGCACAATACACTTTCACGGCAGGAGAGACGAAAAATCTTTCGATTATCTATACCGAGAAAGGGAATGAGGGCAAATATAATGAAGGCGCGTCTATCATAATCTTGATGGGTATTCCCGTTCCCGATGGGCAGGACGGTTCCGCAAATGCCGTTATGAACGCCAGGATCACCATTTCTGATTGGTCATGGGGGGATGTCAATACCGAGAAACTTCAGACGCCTACCGATTTGGCGATCGCCCAAGACGGCACCGTGACTTTCACCGATCCCAACGACGCGGCCAAGATCGGCGGCTATGAGCTCGGCTTCTTCAAGGGCGACACCCTCAAGGGGCAGGTCACCGTCACGAAGGGCGGGAAGATCGACGATTCCGCGATCGTAAACGATACGTACGATGTCAAAGTCCGCGCGCTCGGCAAGGACGCCTCGTACACCGTTTCCGACTGGTCGCAGGGCGTTGAGTACACTGTCAGCCACGAGCAGCGCACTTCGTACAACTTAAAAGTGGGCGGCTCCGATATAGCAAAGCAAGACCTTACCGATACCTATTACTATTGCATTTCGGACGGCGTAAACGTAACGGCCGCAACCTATGACAACGGCACCGTTACATTTACCTATTCGGGCAATGTAAATTGGTATTCCGTGCAGCTTTTCTACAAGAATCCTTCGCTCACGAACGGAACGAAGTACACCCTCACATTCAAGCTGAATTCGCCTCTTGCGGGCAAGATCCGCATCAACGGGAATATGTTTGACCTCGTCGAGGGCAACAACGACATCGAAGTCTCCTACACCGAGGGGTCGGGCGCAGACGGGCTGTCCATGAATATCCAGTTCGGCGAACCTACAAGCGATTATATTGGCACGGCTTCCGTGCTCACAGAAGGCACATTCACACTCTCCAATATCGAATGGAATCCCTACACCGCTCCCGAAGGCTCCATTCCCGAAGGGGGACAGGCCGACGCAGTCAATCACCCTGGCATATTCTACTTGTGGTGGGACACCAATGTGAACGGCGCGACCGTCACAATGAACTCGAGCTCGATCGATTATGAGAGCAAGATCATCTCCTTCTCCTACACAGCCGTGGGCGATAGCAGATATGGCGCGGGCGTGCAGCTCTTCTATGAGCATCCAGGCGCTGTGGATGGCAAGGTTTATACGATCACTCTCACCATCAAGGTGAGCGTCACCTGCGACATCCGTGTCTGCGGACAGGTCGAACACTTCGAGGCCAATGTGGCGCGCACGCTTACGATCACGCAGGCCGAGCCTGGGTACACGGCGCAGTACAACGAGGGCGCGACGATCGCCGTTCTCATGGGTGTTGAGAGCCCGCTCTCCAATGTCAAAGAGGCCGATGTGACGGTCACGAATTGGAGCGTTGAACTTTCAGGGGAAACTTTGAGTGTGCCCGAGAACTTTGACATCGGGGCAGACAAGAAAGTGACCTTTACTGATACGAAGAATGAGGACGCGACTTATGAGCTCGGTTTCTTCAAGAAAGCCGACGACACCGTTCCCTATGTGACACTTCCGATCGCAAACGGCGACACAATCGACAATGCAAAACTCTTTGCGGGCACATATACCGTCAAAGTCCGCGCGGTCAAGGAGGGCGCAAACGCCTCTGACTGGTCGCAGGGCAAAGAGTATACTGTAACAAAGGCCGCAAGCGAAGCTACCGATCTGCAGTGGGGCGAAGAGTTCGGCGCAGTAAGTTCGGACGGCAGGTGGATCTATTGGACCGATGACCAAAATCCTGATTCGGTCGAAGTGGAGTATGTACGTTTCTATGAAGAGAATGGAAAGTACAGGATCGCCGTCAAGGAAAGCGCGAAAAAGGAGGCAGGCTCTCTTTCTTACGGCTTCCAAATGTTCCACAACGACAGTGCAAACTATCAGAAGGGACAGCAGTACACGCTTACAATGAAAGTCAATGCTAAATCTGCGTTCAAGATGACGATCAACGGGAAAGAAGTTCAGACTGTCGCCGATCAAGATGTAGATGTGAGCGTGACCTTCACTCTTACCTATGGCACGACGAATGACTATGGCGACATTTCGCTTTTAGACCTTCAGGTACCTCAAGCTGTGGGGACGACCTATGAGTTCGAGCTCAAGGACATCGCTTGGGCGGCGGTGGAGGGCTCCGACCCTACACCCGCCCCCACGGAGGGGACGGAGATGACGAAACTTGCCAGTAAGGACGGCAGCGACCTTGTCAAAGGCAAGTGGAGCTATTACGCGGCAGACAATGTCACTGTGAAGACCGCCACCGTCTCCGCAGACGGCAAGACCGTGACCGTCACCGTTTCGGGTCTCAATGAAGTCGGCGATTTCACGATCTACTATACCCCCGAAGGTTACGAAAACGGCCAACAGCATAAAATTGAAGCGGATTATCTTGTCACGAGTACGACGGATCCAGGCGCTTGCACGTTTACGTTCAAGAATTGCAATGCTCCCACGGTCGGTTATGCCTATGGACAATCATTTCTAAAGCAGGGATTTCTTTTTACCACAACCAACAATGTCTTCTATAATATCGCGATTGGATTTGTGAATGGCATTGGCGTTGCTGAAGTCCCGAAGGGCGAAGTCACATTGACGATCTCCAACATTGCATTTTATGAATCCTAACCGATAGGGGATTTTAGGCAAAGAGACGAACGACGGGGCGGCGGTGTTCCGCCGCCCTGATTTTCCCGTAAAAAGGTGTGACCCTTGCCCACCCCTTGAGGGAAGAATTTTGCGTTCTGCCAAAGATTGATAATCTTTGGCGCAAAATTCTTATAGCATTTGCCCATATGGACGGGCAAATGCCGCCCAAACGCGGGTTTCCACCCGCGTGCGAGGGTGTCTCGCCGCAATGCGGCGAGACAGAAGGGGTGTTATACAAAATCAGAGCGACACCCCTTCAGTCTCGGCTTCGCCTCGACAGCGTCTCATGCGGGTAGAGACCCGCAGTACTTCGCCTACGGCTCGTGCCGCGCTTGGAATCAAATAGAATGCGCGCGGGGCGGTCACCGTTCGCGCGGATAATGCGCTCACTCACCGCAAAACGCGGCGCACAGCACACTGTGCTGATGCGCAAGAATTGCGTTTTGCGACCCTCAAGGGGGAGCCGAGAATCTGTCACTGCGACAGCAGCTTCTCCCGAGGAGGAGCTATCCTTAAAACAGTTCTTTGAAGCAAACAATGAAAATTCAGGAGGAAAAATATGAAATTCAAATTCGGCGTGAAACAGATCGTGCTCTCCGTCGTGGCCGTCTTGCTCATTGCGGTCCTCATCGCGGGGAACATCATTCTGCAGTGGCAAGCGCCCCTGCTTCACGGCTTCTTCGGCGGGTATGGAGATTCATCCTCGCTTGAAGCTGTGGGAGACGGCGAGGAACTGGATTACGCAGATCAAGTCGTGCAGAACGTCGCCGAGGACAGCGTCGTGCTTCTCAAAAACGAGGACAACTACCTGCCCTATGGTGGTTACGGCACGAAGCTCAACCTCTTCGGCTGGAGCGCGACGGACAACGGTTTCCTGCTCGTCGGCGGCGGCAGCGGCGGTACGAATATCACCGCGGAGAAGCCCAAGCGCGTGACGTTTACGGAGGCGCTCAAGGCGAACGGTGTAGAGTACAATGAAACGCTCACAGCGGCGTATGAGAAATTTTCCAACTTCGATGCGGACTATCGCAGCGGCGGCTCCACGGGCGCGAACGCCATGGAGAGCCTCAAAAATCCGCCCGAGAGCTTTTATACCAGTGAGCTCATGACGCAGGCGAAGACGTATTCGGAGGAGGCGGTCGTCGTTCTCTCCCGCTGGGGCGCGGAGAACGGCGGCGGTAGCGAGCTCAAGGGCATCGGCTCGGGCGGCGGATCCTTCCTCGAACTCACCACCGAAGAGAAGGCGATGTTCAATAAGCTCAAAGAGTACGGCTTCAACGTCACCGTTCTTCTCAACACGACCAATCCCATCGAACTCAACTTCCTCAAGGACTACGACAACATCAAGGCCTGCCTCTATATCGGCATTCCGGGGCAGTCGGGCTGCATGGGGATCGTCAATGTGCTCCTCGGCAGCAAACTTGTCGAGGTAGACGGGAGCGAAGAAGAGATAGAGATCAGCCCCTCGGGCAGACTTTCCGACACCTACGCCTACAGCTGGCAGGAGAACGCACCCACCTACAACAACGTCGGCATGACGGACAACATCGCCTACAAAGAGGGCATCTACGTCGGCTACAAGTGGTACGAGACCGCGGGCGAAGAGGGGTATTTTAACTATGACGAAGTCGTGCAGTTCCCCTTCGGCTACGGGCTCTCCTATACGACCTTTGAGCAGACTATCAAGGAAGTCCAGCTCGACGGCAAGAAGGTGACAAGCGGCGCCGAACTCTCCGCGGAGGGCGAATACAAGGTGACCGTCACCGTCAAGAACACGGGCGACCATGCGGGCAAGGACGTCGTACAGCTCTATTACACGGCTCCCTACACGAACGGCGGCATCGAGAAGGCTTCGATCAACCTCCTTGCCTTCGGCAAGACCAAACTTCTCGAGAAGGGCGCGTCGGAAGACGTCACCCTCACCTTTACCGCCTATGACATGGCCTCCTATGACGATTACGACAAGAACAAGAACGATTTTGCGGGCTATGAGCTCGACAAGGGGCAGTACGACGTCAAACTCATGCAGAACGCCCACGTTCCCTTCGAGGGGCAGAAGTTCTCCTTCAACTCCACCAACGGGATCCAGTTCGAAAAAGACCCCGTCACGGAGACGGAGGTCAAGAACCTCTTCACGGGCGATACCGCCTACGCAGACATGCCCATCGACGGCAGCAAGGGCGTCAACGGCGGCGTGACCTACCTCTCCCGCGCCAACAAATTCGGGAACTATGCGCAGGCGACGACGGCCGTCGGCGCGGCGACGGGCGCGGCAAGTTCTGCAAGGGACAACTTTACCTATGACGGCTATGATACCGATGAGATCAAAGCGGAAGTCGCAAGGTATCAGTACGGCGCCACTCCCGCGCTCCTCATCATGACCCTCGATGAAAATGGTTCTCTGCCCGCAAACCTTGCCCAGCTCAGCGGCGAGGATCCCGTTCCCCTCATGACGCAGAAATGGCTCCTTGAGATCCTCATCACGGGAGGGGAACTCGAGAGGGAGGGCCTTTGGACGGCTCTCCTCGATCAACTTTCGCAGGACGACATTCAGAAGCTCATCGGTATGAGCGGCTTCCATACGGAGGCGCTTGAATCGATCGGCAAGCCCCGCAATGCCGACAAGGACGGCCCCGCGGGCTTCAACAACAACGTCGTCGACGCGGATACGATGACCGCCTTCCCCGTCTTCCCCGCAGAGACCCTCTCGGGTTGCTCGTGGAACACCGACCTCATGTATGAGATCGGAAGGGCGCAGGGCCTTGTCGGGACGAAGATGGGCGTGCAGGGCTGGTATGCTCCCGGCGTCAACCTTCACCGTTCCCCCTACAACTCCCGTAACTATGAATATTACAGCGAAGACGGCAGACTTTCGGGCTACATGGCCGCAGCGACCATCAAGGGCGCGAAAGATGAGAACGTCTATTGCTATCTGAAGCACTTTGCTCTCGCCGAGAGCGGACAGAACTCAAATCAGTGGTATGAATGGACCACCGAGCAGAATCTCCGCGAGAACTATTGCAAGCCCTTCGAGATCGCCGTGAAAGTGGGCGGCGCAAACGCCATGATGTCAGCCTTCAACTGCGTCGGCGCCGTTTGGGCGGGCTACAATCACGCCCTCCTCACCACCATGCTCCGCGAGGAATGGGGCTTCAAGGGCTCCGTCATCACCGACTGGGGACAGGGTTATATGAATGACTACGGCCGCGCGATCAAGGCGGGCAACAATATGTGGCTCAGAAATACGAGCAGCCCCGCTTCTATCGATTTTGACAATGCGGGTGAGGCATACGCCGCACGGCAGTCTGCAAGGGGCATTATCTACACCTACATCGACACGCTTTACACCTCGGGACAGGAATCGCAGACGGCCACCGCTGCGCCTTTCTCGCCGCTGTTCGTGACGCTGTGGACCCTCATCGACGTCGTCCTCGTGCTCGGCATCGCCGCATGCGTGCTGTTCATCTTCTGGTCACCCAGGAAGAAAGTCGCAGGCATGCCCGAAGAAGTTCCGACAGGCCCCGCGGATCCTCCCGCTGACGGCCCCGACGCGGAATAAGTGACACAAAAAAATCCTCCGACTGACGTCGGAGGATTTTTTTTACTTGTAAGTGTCCGCGATGCCCAAAAAGTAATCGGCAGAGACCGAAAAGGCAGTGGACATGGCTTTGAGCGTGTCATACCCCGGTTTGGCCTTCCCGTGCAGCCACTCCGAAACCTGACCCTGCTTTACTTTTATCTTTTTGGCAAATTCCGTCTGTGTCAATCCGTTCTCTTTTAAGAAATCCTTCAAGATCTCCTTAAAGTCCTGCTCCATAAGGTTATTATATAGAATTTTCGAACTTTCGCCCTTGACACATAGAATTTTCTATGATAAAATGGGATATAGAAATTTCTATATTAAAATAGGAGATTTTACGATGAAAAAGAAACTTTGGACGATCCTTTTATTCATGATTTCCGTCCTCTGCCTTGCCTTTGGCCTTGCCGCCTGCGGTGGCAATGGGGGGAAAGGCGGCAATGGTGGAAACGGCGGCGATAGTAGCGATCTTTGGACGGTCGAACGGCTGTATGCGGAGGCGCAGGCCAAGGGCTTCGAAGGCTCCCTTGACGATCTCATCGCCCTCTTCAAGGGAGACAAGGGCGAGAGGGGCGTTGGGATCAAGTCGGTAGAGGTCGATGAAGAGGGGCACCTCAAGGTCACCCTCACGGACGGCACCGTCCTCGATGCGGGCAAAGTCACCGCAGACCAACCCGCCGAAGAGGGAACGGAGGGGCTTCGATATCAAAAAATCAAAAGCGAGGACGGCGAATACACCGTCATGGTCACAGGTCTCGGCACCGCTTGGGACACCGACATCGTCATCCCCTCCACCTACCGCGGTCTCAAAGTTACAGCGATCGGAGAGTATGCGTTTAGCGCAAGAAGAGGCGGCCTTTTAACAAGTATTACTATTCCCGACAGCGTAATCTCGATAGGAAATTCTGCTTTCAGTGGCTGCAGTGGGCTGACGAGTATTACTATTCCCGACAGCGTTACCTCGATCGGACAGTATACGTTCGATGGTTGCGTTGGGCTGACGAGCATCATCATTCCAGACAGCGTGACCTCGATTGGGGATTATGCATTCAGTGGTTGCGGCGGGTTGAAGAGCATTACTTTTCCCAGCAGCATGATATCGATTGGAATTCGGGCATTCAATGGTTGCAACGGGCTGATAAGCATTGCCATTCCCAACAATGTGGCCATAGGCGCAGGGGCTTTTGGTGGTTGTGAAGGACTTGTATCGGCGACGATTGAAAGCGAAACGATAGGAGAGTTTGCCTTCGAGCGTTGCAGTGGGCTGACAAGCGTGACGATCGGGAGCGGCGTGAAATCGATCGGGGGTTGGGCGTTTTCTGGTTGCGATTCGCTTGAAAACGTCATATTTGTGAATCCCAACGGTTGGGCGCGTTATAGCTATTACGACGATTCTACGTTGATAGAAACTTTTACTCCCGAGGAGTTATTACTTTATGCCGTGGCAGTTTTGAGAGGCGGCGGCGATGTTATCTTGAAAAGGAGTTGAGCAAAGTGAGCGAAAAAGAGACAAGGACATACCAAGAACTTATTAAAACAGAATTGGAAATTGATTGGGATTCAAAAAATTTTTGGGACATTGTACGTTTCTATCTGATAGAATGCCCAACGGTTAATACAAGGGATAATCGAATCTGCGCGAGAGGAGCATCATTAGAAGATTACGGTTGGATTGATGAAGGGAAAGGTGATCTTCTGAAAGACGCTTTGATAGATTCAAGCTGTTCGCTCGATGAGCTTACTGCTTGGGCGAAAGGATGTGAAAGCATAAATACCTATAAATTATCACCGCCGAGAGAATATAGTGTTTTCAAAACCGATTTAAAAGCAAAATTCCTTTTGAAAATATTAGAGATTCGCTTGCGTACGGAAGATTCCATATCATTGAACATGAGTGTAAAAAGATTTATATTTTCAAAAAAGTAAACCCAACGACCAAAGAGCAGAATGCTGAAATTGTGCTTTATGAAGAAACGCTGTTGAAGTGGATCGATGTTATTAAAGCAGGGCCAAATTCACAGAAGAAATAGTTTTATTATACCCCCAACCGCCCGCCGACAAATGTCGGCGGGCGGTTGGTTTTTTTGACTTCGTTTGAGGGGATTCTTCACTGCGTTCAGAATGAGCAGTGGAAGATGCAGGCACCCCCTTCCCTACCCTCCCCCCTCAAGTATAAGGGGGGAGGCGAGGTCTTGCGCTTTCCCGCCTGCCCCCTTTTTAAGGGGGCGGGGTAGGGGTGGGGGTTATCATATCCTCGCTGCCCACCTCAGTCTCGCTTCGCTCGACAGCTCCTCCTCGGGAGGAGCCGAGAGAAACCCCTCTGTCACTTCGTGACATCTCCCCTACGAGGGGCGACAAGAAAACCCCCTCCCACGGAGGGGGTAACGCATTATATAAGCCTTCACCTCGAGGGGGTCGCAAAACGCAATTCTTGCGCATCAGCACAGTGTGCTGTGCGCTGCGTTTTGCGGTGAGTGAGCGCATTATCCCGCGCGAACGGTGACCGAGGGCGGGAATCTACCCGCCCGAGACAGTGGCACGGCTCTGCCGTGACGGATGAGGGGCATTTTGATTGGAAGCACCCCTCATCAGTCACCTATGGTGACAGCT
>CANQOX010000045.1 GCA_947625595.1 uncultured Clostridia bacterium | reverse complement strand
GAGATCTTTCTCCTGTACCGCCTGATCTCGGCGGGGGTGCAGGTGCAGATCCTGTCTGCGGAGCCGTAATTGCCGCAGGGGCAGGGATTCATGCTCGCGCAGAGCATGAACCGCGCGGGGTATGTAAACGTCCCGCCCGCACGGGAGACGGTGATACAGCCGTCCTCGAGGGGCTGGCGAAGGGCCTCGAGCGTCGAACGCTTGTACTCGGGCAGTTCGTCCAAGAAGAGCACGCCGCCGTGCGCCAAGGAGATCTCCCCGGGGTGGACGATCTTGTTTCCGCCGCCGCACATCGAGACGGTCGTCGCCGTGTGGTGCGGGGTGCGGAAGGGCCGTTCGGTGACGATGCCCTCCTCGCCCAAAACGCCCGCGACGGAGTGGATCTTGGTGATCTCGAGGGCCTCCTCGAAGGTCAGATCGGGCATGACCGTGGGAAGGCACCGCGCGAGCATCGTTTTTCCCGTTCCTGGAGGGCCTGACATCAGGAGGTTGTGCCCGCCCGCGACGGCGATCTCGAGTGCGCGCCGCGCGATGGGCTGGCCCTTGACATATTTGAGGTCGGCCGAGCTCCTCTTGTGAAGCCCCGGGACGAACTCCTTCATCTCGAGGGGAGGAATGGGCTGCATGCCGACGAGGTGTCTGACGACGTCGCCGAGCGAAGCGGCGGGATAGACCTCCGCGCCTCCCAAATATCTCGCCTCCTCCGCATTCTCGGCGGGAATGATGAATTTGGTGAACCCGTGGGACTTCGCCGAGATGAGAATGGGGAGAAGCCCGTTGATGGGACGGATGTCGCCCGTCAGGGCAAGTTCGCCCAAAAACACGATGTCCTTGACGTCGGCGCCGAGCAACTGTTCGCTCGCCTTGAGCAGACTGACCGCAATGGCGAGGTCGAATCCCGCGCCCTCCTTCTTGAGGTCGGCGGGGGCAAAGTTGATCGTGATGCGGTTCATCGGGAAGAGCAGTCCGCTGTTCTTGAGGGCGGAGCGGACGCGCTCCTTGCTCTCCTTGACGGCGGCGTCGGGAAGGCCGACCATGTCATAGGACGGGACGCCCTTGTTGACGTCCGCTTCGACCTCTACGGGCACTCCCTCGAGGCCATTGAGTGCGTAACAGATGATTTTAGCGATCATGTTTTTTCACCCCTCTATTGTAAAACTTTTGGAAATCAGAAGAATTTTGCCATGAATCCCGCGGGCATGGGCACCGAGAACGTGAAGATGGCAAACAGCATGAAGCAGACGAGCAGGAGCACGAGCGCGGAGATGGAGACGATCTTCGCGGCCGTCCCCTTTCCCCCCTCAAGCGACATACAGCCGTCCGCGGCGCATGCCGCGAGCATGAAGGCGAAGATATAGGCGAGGAAGATGAAGCCGAGCGCACCCCCGCCGAAGGAGGCGGAGATGAGCGAGACGGCGAGCCCCGCAAGGGGCGGGACGATCTTCCGAAGTTCCTTCCCCTCTTCCTTGAAGTTCTTGCAGATCTTCACGATGCGCCAGATCGCATAGACGACGCCGAAGAGCCCGCAGACGGCCGCGACGGCGTTCATGACGACGGCGGTCACGGCGAAGCTCTCCCCCGCTCCCTTGAAGAGGACGAGGAAGACGCTCCAGACGGAGGGAACGCTCCCGAGCGCATTTGCGCCGACAAAGCCGCCCGCAAAGGCCTTCCACCCGAGCGTGAAGACGTTCGCCGTGGAGGAGGCGGGACCCTCATAGAACTTGAGGAGGGTCGAATAGACGGGAAGCATGAAGAGGAGCGAGAAGACGAAGACCCCAATCAGGAGCGCGGCGGGGAACAAAATGCCCGCGGCGAGATTCTTATAGCGGTTTTCGGACACGACTTTGGAGACCTCCGCCGTGTCGCGCTTGCCCTCCTCGTCCAAGGGCTTCTGTTCGCATGCCTCGATGGCCCTGTTGAGATAGTAGCGGTTTGCCTTCTGCTGGCGGACCATGCCCGCGGCGAAGAGCCCGCAGACGGCGGCGACGGGAATGACCATCGCCCCGTTCACGCAGATCGCGGCGGCCGCCGCCAATCCCCCGAAAAGGAGGGGCATAACGCCCGTAAAACTGACCTTTTTGATGCCCTTCCGATAGAAGGTATCGACGAGATACACCGACAGGAGCAGGAAGAAGAGCCCCGCGGTGAGCGGCGTGCCGACGTGCCCGAGGGCGAAGGAGAAGTCGCACAGCGCATAGAGAAGCGCGAAGAGGAAGCCCGCCCTGTCGCTCTTGAAGAGCCTTCTCACGAAGAAGAAGCCCAAAACGAGGATCCCGAAGGAGAAGAGCATGGGCATGAAGCGGAGCCCGAAGGGGCTGACGCCGAACATCGCCGTCCCGAGCGCGATGAGGTCCATGCCGAGGACGTTATACACGCCCTCCGCATGATAGACATCGGCGACGGCGTTGTTGATGTCCGTCGTGTAGCCCGTGCCCGCACGCATTTCGGTGACGGTGAGCAGGGAATAGAGCTCCGCCCGCGTGAAGGTGTCATAGGAAGTGACCGCATCGCTCGGGATCTCGCTCACGAGGGGATAGGTCCCCTTCTCTTCCTCCCCCGAGGCGTCGACGAACTGCCGCGCGCGCACGTTGATCTCGGCGTCCAAGAGGACGCTCGCCCGCGCTTTGGCCTCCTGCGACGTCTCCCCCGTGTCGGGCGTCGCCGTCTCGACGCGGGCGGGAATGATGTACTGCGAATGGCTGGCCTTGGTAACGTCCGTCGGCTTGCCGACAAAGATGACCTCGGCGACCCTCACCCCCGCATCGGTGGCCGAGAGCTCCCAGTAGTGGTAGGGGCTGAGGTTCCGTTCGTACTTGAAGGTGAAGGGGTGGATCCAGCGGAAGAGCGCGTCCTTTTGCAGAGGCGTGTCGTCCTTGGCGTCCTCCTCCGTTCCCTCCGCGGGCTCGGAGGTGTAGAGATTTTCAAATTTTGCCACTGCCTGTCCGCCAAAGTTCTTATCGGAGGAAGTACTGCTGCGGACGGAGAGGCCCGCGGGGGTGCCCGCCTCCGAATAGATGCCCGAGAGGTAGAGATAGACGTCGTCCAAAATGAGGCTGACCGAGCGGGTCTGTTCCTTTCCGCTGTTATCCGTGTACGTCTCCGTCACGCTCGAATCGAGGTAGAACACGACCGTGGAGGTCTGCTCCTTGCCCTCGGCGTCCACAGAGGGCGCGCGGAGCTCAAAGTCCCCGCCCGCAGTCCTGAAGGATCCGAGCGTCCCCATTCCCACCGCGAGAAAGACGAGCGCCGCCGCCAGAAAGGCGATAAAAAACGGGGACAATTTTTTTGCTGTTTTGTTGCTTTTCTTCATAAGAGGTATTCCCTATTATAAGTTGATATTTTTTATTCTAACCCATCGCGTTAAAATTGTAAATGATTTTTCAAAGGTTTCACTCAAATTTTTTTTGGAAGCTGGACGATTCGCCGAAAAATTCCCGAAGGCGGCAAAAAAAACGGTCCGCCGTGACTTTCGGCAGACCGAATTTTTTACTTGTCTTCCTTGATCTTGGCAGCCTTGCCCGTGCGGCCGCGCAGGTAGTAGAGCTTTGCCCTTCTGACCTTGCCCGACCTCACCACGGTGACGTAGGCGACCTTGGGGGAATGCAGCGGGAAGCAGCGCTCGACGCCGACGCCGAATGAGAGACGGCGGACGGTGAACGTCTCGCGGATGCCGCCGCCCTTTTTGGCGATGACGACGCCCTCGAAGTTCTGGATGCGCTCTTTGCCGCCCTCAATGATGCGGTAACCGACCTTTACGGTGTCGCCGACCTTGAACTGGGGAACGGTCTCTTTCATGCCTTCCGCTTCGATCTGTTCGATGAGCCCCATGACTTTACCTCCTGTAATACGCGGCGTTCGTGCCTGTTTCGGCAGAGGACCGCCCGAAGTCAACAGCTATTATAAAGGATTTCCCGAAATAATGCAACCGTTTTTCGCTTGAAATTGAAAAAAAGATTTCTCCGTGTATCTCTCCGCGTGGGAGGCCTTGCGTCGCGAGCGACGAGTATAAACCGCTCATTCTGAAGGAGCGAAGCGACTGAAGAATCCCCTCAAACGAAGTCCGTACTTTCCTCCTCGGGATTCTTCGCTTCGCTCTGAATGACGCGATCGCCCCCTCGCTGCCCCGCTCTCCGCGTCATCCTGAGGGGTTTACCCCCGAAGGATCCCGAAGAACGAAGTCTCCTCGCTGCCCCTGTAGGGGAAGTCCCCCGCAGGGGGAAAGGGGTTTCAAAACCCCTCTGTCACTTCGTGACATCTCCCCTAAAAGGGGCGACAAGAGGAAACCGCTCATTCTGAAGGAGCGAAGCGACTGAAGAATCCCCTCGGTCGTTGTCCGCAGGTTTATGAGATCCTTCGCTAACGCCTACTTCGCGCTTCGCGCTCGTGCCGCGCTTGGGACCAAATAGAATGCGCGCGGGGCAGGATGAGCGGGCGGAACAGCGTGGGCGCAGTGCGCTCAATTTTCACTCTGCTCCCTCTCCTCCGCTTCCTCCTTCTTCACCTGCCGAATGCCCTGCACGACGGCGTAGGTGTCGCGGCGGAAAAGGGTGCGGGAGAGCAACGTTTCGCCCTGATAGACCAGAAGATAGCTCTCGCTGGCGACGCCCTGACGGGGCGCGCGGAGGACCTTGTCCTCGTCCCCCTCCACGATCTTCTCCGCGGGCGGGTCGGCGACGAGAAGGGTCACGCTCTCCACTTTGTACGTCTTGCCGTCGGGAAGGCCGTAGAAGGTGAACTTCACCCTTCCTCCCCCCGCGAGGCCGAGGAGGTAGACGGGCACGTCATAGGGATTGAAGATCTTCAGATCGGAGCTTTCGGAGACCATGGCGTCCCGCGAATAGGGCACATAGCCGACGGTGAGCGAGTGCGGCCTGCTCTCCGTGACGCGAAGGCCCGACAGAAGTGCGGCGTTCATGAGCGTCGTGCTCGCCTGACACACGCCCCCGCCCACCCCCGGGACAAATTCTCCGCCCGAGATGATGTTTGCCTCTTCAAATCCGTTCTCCCGCGTCCTCTTTCCGACGGCGCCGTTGAAGGAGAGGGTCTCCTCGGGCAGGATCACGCTCCCCGACAGCCTGCTCGCGGCGAGGGCAATGTTGTGCGCGCGGGGGGAATTTCCGCTGTCAAAATAGGTCGTATATGACGCGAGCGCCTGTGTACGCGCGCGAAGGTCCCTCTCCGTGACTTCTGCCGCGACGGGGAAGACGGACAGCGTGACTTCGTCCCTCCCCTCCCGCAGGGCGGCCGTCACGTCGTCCATGAGTTTGCAAAAATCGCACGCCCGCCCCGCCCTTTCTCTCTCATAGGCGAAGCCCCGCGCCGAGAAGGTCATCTCCGCGTCCTTCGCCGCAAAGCTGTGTCGGGCGCAGAGCGCGGC
The DNA here is from genome assembly GCA_947625595.1 of uncultured Clostridia bacterium. Lineage (GTDB taxonomy): Bacteria > Bacillota > Clostridia > Christensenellales > Borkfalkiaceae > Gallimonas. Next base: position 6,313 of record CANQOX010000045.1, on the reverse strand, counting down.
AAGCTCCTCCTCGGCGTCGGCCCACTCCCGCCTGACGTGCGCGTGCAGTTCCTCGTTTTTCTTTGCGTGGCGGAGAAGGTCGGCGAGGTCGTCGGAAAAGCCCGTCTCAAACAGTTCGTCCCCCTCCTCCGTGTGCACGATGAAGGGAGGGAGCGCGGCGGCGATCTGCTCCCTGACGGCGTCCTCCGCCGCGGAAAAGGCCAGCCCGCCGACGGCCACGCCGTCCACCGTGACCCCTTTTTTGACCCTTCCGAAGGTCCACCCGCCCAAAAAAATCGCGCTCCCCAGCAGGAAGAGCGCAGTATGCAAGACAATCAGTTTTTTCATTCGCTCCCCGTTGAGCGGAGCCCGAGCGCGGACAGGAGCCTGTCATTGGGTTCAAAGAGAGGCAGGCCGATCTTCCGCGGAGAACCCTCCGCATGAAAGTCCGAACCGCCCGTCGTGAGCAGTCCCCGCTCCCGCGCATACCGCCCGAAGTACTCCGTCTCTTCAGGAGTATGCTGCGAATGGAGGGTTTCTATACCGTCGAGGCCGCGGTCGGTGAGGGCGTCCATGAGGCGGAGTTTCTCCTCCTCCCCCATGCCGATGCGGGCGGGGTGGGCAAGCACGGCGATGCCGCCCGTCCTGTGAATGACCTCCAGCGCGTCAAAGGGCGAGGGGCGGCCGATCTCCGAATAGGCGGGCTTGCCGACGTCGAAGAGGGCCGAATACAGCTCAGAGGGCGAGGCCCCCGCCGCCTTCGCGACGGCGCGGACGATGTGCATCGTGTGAATGGGCGAATCCTTCACCGCCATCTCCGCGACGGCGTCCCCGATCGTCACATGAACGCCGAGGAAGGCGTTTGCCTTCTTCAGAATATCCTCCGCGCGGAGGAGGGCGCCCTCCCTTCTCTCCTGCAAAAACGCTTCATATATGGCATTTTTCTGGCATCGATAGCCGAGGACGTGGACTTTACAGCCCGCATAGGCGGAGACTTCCCAGCCGCGCACGAAGAGCAGTCCGCACGCCTTCGCGGCCGCCTCCTTCTCCTCCATGCCGTCCATGGAGTCGTGGTCGGTCATCGAAATGAGGTCTACGCCGTTTTCCTTCGCCATGCGGGCGATCTCGGCGGGCGTGTGTCTGCCGTCCGAATAGTAGGTGTGAATGTGCAGGTCGGCTCTCATGGTACGATCTTCCCTCCGCTGATCTTGATCTTGTTGCAGTCGGCGCCGTACAGCACCCGTTCGGCGTGCGTACAGGTCAGAATGCACTGCACGTTTTTGATGCGGGAGAGCAATTTTTTCCGCCGCGGGAGGTCGAGCTCGCTCATCACGTCGTCGAGAATGAGAATGGGCGGCTCCCCCGCGAGTTTTTCAAAAATTTTCAGCTCGGCGAGTTTGAGGGAGAGGGCGGCCGTCCTCGCCTGTCCCTGCGAAGAGAACCCGCGCGCCTCCTCGCCGTCGATACAGATCCTGACGTCGTCGCGGTGGGGTCCGACGGAGGTGAAGCCGAGGCGAATGTCCCGCTCTCTCGAATCGTCGAACTCCCGCAGAAGCCGCCTTCCGATCTCCTCCTCGCTCTCCTCCCTCGTCACCGAGCCGACGGAGAGTTTTTCGGCGCCGTCGGTGAGGAAGAGGTGCGCCTCGGCGGCCAAGGGGGACAGCTCCCGCAGGAAGGCCCTCCTTCGGAAGATGATACGGGCCGCATAGAGGGCGAGCTGTTCATCCCAGACGGGAAGGGTCTCCAAAACGAGCGAGATGTCGCGGTCCTTGAGGAGATTGTTCCTCTGGTCGAGGATCTTCTGATAGCGCAGAAGGGCGGTGCTGTACTCCCGCGAGGTCTGCGAAATGGAGAGATTGAGGAACCTTCTCCTCTCGTCGGGGCCGTCCTGAATGAGGCGGAGTTCCCCGGGGGAGAAGAAGACTGCGTTCATGTTCCCGAGGAGGTCCACCGCGCGGGTGAGTTTGTTCCCGTTTACGAAAAGTTCCCGCCTGTTCTCATAGATGACGGCCTTGAGCGTGACCCGCCCGTAGCGGCTCTCGGCCTCGGCGGAGATGCTCGCCTCCGTCTGTCCGTGGCGGATAAGCTGTCTGTCGTGGCGGATGCGGAGGGAGGAACCCGTGCAGAGATAGTAGACGGCCTCGGCACAGTTGGTCTTCCCCTGCGCGTTCTTGCCCGTGAGGACATTGAGCCCCTCCGCGAAGGAAAAGGTCTCATCCTCGTAGTTTCTGAAGTTGTGCAGGGTCAATTTTTTGATCACCATGTCGATTTTACCGCAAAAACACTTTCTTTTCGAACAAAATTGTATTATAATGGAAGGCAGGGAAAGGCTTTCTCTGTTTATTATATCAAATTTCAGAAAAAACTCAAACTGTTTGTGAGGATAAAATGGCAGAAAATACGCAGTACGAATACGTATGGAAGAAAATCAGGGAGCGGGCGGAGCGCACGATCAATCCCCTCTCCTACGAACGCTTCATCGGCGTGCTCGAGCCCGTGGACATCGCGGGGCGCACCCTCGTCCTGAAGGCCGAGGACGAGCTCGTCGCGAAGACGGTCACCGCCCACCACATGGAGCAGCTACGCGAAGCCGTGAAGAGCGCGGACGTCGGCCTTTCGGACGTCGCCATCGTCGTGGACGGGAGCGAGGAGTACACCCTCGACAAGATCCCCGACGCCTATGAGGAGAGCCCCGTGGCCGTGGACAAGCGGTACACCTTCGACTCCTTTGTCGTCGGCTCCTCGAACCAGTTTGTCTATGCGGCCGCAAAGTCGGTCGCGAACAATCCCGGCGCGGAGTACAATCCCCTCTACATCTACGGCGGGACGGGCCTCGGCAAGACCCACCTGATGCAGGCGATCGTCAATGAATTGCAGGAGAAAAAGCCCACGCTCCGCGTCAAGTACACGACGAGCGAGCAGTTTTTGAATGAATTCGTGGACAGCCTCGCGCGCAAGGGCGAGGGCAGGGAATCCCGCTTCCGCAACCGTTACCGCAATGTGGACGTTCTCCTCATCGACGACATCCAGTTCTGGGCGGGCAAATATGCCGTGCAGGAGGCCTTCTTCCATACCTTCAACGAACTCTCCTCACAGAACAAACAGATCGTCCTCTCCTCCGACTGCCCCGCCAAGGAGCTGACGACGCTCGAGGAACGGCTGCGCACCCGCTTTGAGGGCGGGCTCATCGCCGACATCCAGCCGCCCGACATCGAGACGAAGATCGCCATTCTCAAGCGCAAGGCGCTCGAGCGCAAATATCTCGTCCCCGACGACGTCTTGAGCTTCCTCGCGAAGAATTCGGACAGCAACGTCCGCACCCTCGAGGGACGGCTCAACACCGTCATCTTTGCGAGCAAACTGCACGAGGAGCCCATCACGCTCAAGCTCGCGGCGACCGCCCTTCAGGAGGCCATCAACGTGGACGAGACGGCCGTCGTCACGCCCGAGACCATCATTCGCGCAACGTGTACCCACTTCTCCATTTCCAAGGACGCCCTCCTCGGGAAAAATAAGCGGGCAGAGCTCGTGCGGGCACGGCAGATCTGCACCTATCTGATGTGCGACATGCTCGCGCTTCCCCTCGTCTCCGTCGGAAAGGAGATGGGCGGAAGGGACCACGCGACCGTCATCTACTCCCGCGATAAGGTCATTTCCCTCATGAAGGTCTCCGACGCCATGGTCAAGGACGTCAACGACATCAAGAGCGCGGTATTGAAACAGTAAAAAATTATTTCGAACATTTCTTTGCTTGTCCACCCCTTGCCCACCACTTGAGGGGTGGGTGGCTCGCCGCCCTGCGGCGAGACGGAAGGGGTGTCCTTCGAAAAGAAATGTTCGAGCGAAAGTGCTATCAACATCAATCGAGTTGGCCTCGGAAGACACTTTGCAAAGACAACAAGCCGAAAGGTTTCGGCAAATTGTGTCGCCCACAGCGGAAGTGAATTCCGCCTAAGGCAAGGAAGTGGGAATGACACCCCCTCAGTCGCCTTTGGCGACAGCTCCCCCTCAAGGGGGAGCCGAGAGAGAAACCTTGCCCACCCCTTGAGGGGTGGGTGGCTCGCCGCCTTGCGGCGAGACGGAAGGGGTGTCGTCCTTTACCCCCTCCATGGGAGGGGTGGGTGGGTCACATTGCTCCCCTCGCTCATTCTGAACGCAGTGAAGAATCCCCTTGAACGCAAGTCCGTGAGTTTATGAGATGTTTCGGCTTCGCCTCAACATGAGCGCGCGGGGCAGCGAGAGGGCCGCTCATTCAGAGCGCACCGAAGAATCCCCTTGAACGAAGTCCGTTTTTTTTATTTGAAGACTATGACCATTTTTTCAGAAGGCAGTGTGGACGCCGTCGTCATCGGCGCGGGACACGCGGGGTGCGAAGCCGCCCTTGCGCTCGCGCGGACGGGGTTGAAAACTGTCATGCTCACCCTCAATCCCGACAGCATCGGCTTCATGCCCTGCAATCCCTCCGTCGGCGGAACGGCGAAGGGACATTTGGTGCGTGAGATCGATGCGCTCGGCGGCGAAATGGGGCTCAACGCCGACCGTTGCGCCCTCCAATACCGCATGCTGAACGAGGGCAAAGGCGCCGCCGTGCAGTCCCTTCGCGCACAGGTGGATAAAAACAAATACCACACCGAGATGAAGCGCGTCCTCGAGCACACCGCAAACCTTCGCATCGTGCAGGGCGAAGCGGCGGAGATCCTCGCCGAGGACGGCCGCGTCGTCGGCGTAAAGACGACCTACGGGGGCGTTTTTTCCTGCCGCGCGGCGATCGTCGCGACGGGCGTCTACCTCAATGCGCAGACGATCACGGGCGAAGTTGTCAGCGACAGCGGCCCGAACGGCTTTTCCCGCGCCACCGCCCTCACCCGAAACCTCATCGATCTCGGCTTCCGCATTCGGCGGTTCAAGACAGGCACGCCTGCCCGTCTCGACGGCAGGACGGTGGACAGGTCCGCCCTCGAAGTGCAGAGCGGGGAGATGACTTTTCCCTTCTCCTTTTTGAATCAAAACGTCCCCGCGGAGCAGACCCCCTGCTACCTCGGCTGGACCAATGAAGCGACCCACAGGGTCATTCTCGACAACCTCGACCGCGCCCCCCTCTACAACGGGCAGATCTCCTCGACGGGGCCGCGCTATTGCCCCTCGATCGAGACGAAGGTGGTACGCTTTTCGGATAAGCCCCGCCACCAGCTCTTCCTCGAACCCGAGGGCGCGGACACGACCGAAGTGTACGTGCAGGGGCTTTCCACCTCCCTCCCCCACGACTTGCAGAAGGAGATGTACCGCACCGTCAAGGGGCTCGAACACTGCGACATCGTCCGCTACGCCTATGCCATCGAATATGACTGCATCGACGCGCTCGGCCTCTTTCCCACGCTCGAATCCAAGTGCGTCGAAGGGCTGTACACGGCGGGTCAGATCAACGGCACTTCGGGGTACGAAGAAGCGGCGGCGCAGGGCCTCATGGCGGGCCTCAACGCCTCTCTGAAGCTCCGCGGCTTGCCCCCTCTCGTCCTGCGGCGGGACGAAGCCTACATCGGCGTCCTCATCGACGACCTCGTCACCAAGGGCACCGACGAACCCTACCGCATGATGACTTCGCGCGCGGAATTCCGCCTCTCCCTGCGGCAGGACAATGCCGACATGCGCCTGACAGAATACGGACATGCCTGCGGCCTTGTGAGTGAAGAGCGGTACATGGTGTACCGAAATCGCATGAAAGTGCGCGATTCGGTCATGGCGGCCTTGAATGAACGCGCCGAGCAGGGGATCGCGGACATGGTGGTTCGAAAACACGGCGACCCGCCCCTCTCGATGGGCGTGAGCTATGCGGACCTCATTCGCCGCGGGATCGCGCTTTCGGAGATCGCGGAAGCGTTTGATATCTTGCATGAAGTGCCGAAGGACGTCCTTCTCTCCTGCGAAACGGAGATCAAGTATGAAGGGTATCTGAAGCGCGCGGAGGCGGAAGCGGAAAAGGCGCGGCGCATGGAGGGAAAGCCCCTCCCGCCCGATCTTGACTATGCGCAGATCAAGGGGCTTCGTCTGGAAGCGCGGGAAAAGCTGAACAAGATCAAGCCGCTGAGCCTCGGCCAAGCCGAACGGATCTCAGGCGTCTCCCCCGCCGACATCGCCGTCCTGATGATCTATTTGAGCCTGAACTGACCCTCCGCTCAACATAATCGCCCCCGCTCATTCTGAGCCGCAGGCGAAGAATCCCCCGAACGAAGTCAAAAGGCTTCCCCCCGTGGGGGGGAAGCTGTCACCATAGGTGACTGATGAGGGGTGCTTCCAATCAAAATGCCCCTCATCCGTCACGGCAGAGCCGTGCCAC
>CANQOX010000044.1 GCA_947625595.1 uncultured Clostridia bacterium | reverse complement strand
TGGCTCCCCTGTAGGGGAGCTGTCGAGCGAAGCGAGACTGAAGGGTTTCAAAACCCCTTTCCCCTCGCAAGCTCGGGCACTTCCCCTATGAGGGGCAGCGAGAGAAAACTGCGGTGACCCACCCCCCTACCCCCCTCCCACGGAGGGGGTAAAGCCTTGGCTCCCCTGTAGGGGAGCTGTCGAGCGTAGCGAGACTGAAGGGTTTCAAAACCCCTTTCCCCTCGCAAGCTCGGGGACTTCCCCTAAAAGGGGCAGCGAGAGGGAGGGCGAGTAAGAGACAGGGCCTCCTATGGGAGGCCCTGTCTGTTGCAGATGCAGATGTTATTTGGTCCTGATCCTGATTGCGACGGCGCTGAACGGCTTCAGAGTATAGCCGAAGGCCGTTCCGTCGATGCCGATCGTGTACCTTCTGTTGTAGACGTTCTCTACCTCAAAGGTATTGACGGTGTTCATGTCTTCGCCGCCGACAAGCTCCATGACGTCCGCGATGCCCTTTACGTTGAGATCTTTGACAGAGAAATTCACGTTGAGCTTGAGCGTCGTCCCGCCCGCGTTGACGAGCTTGAGAATGACGTCCCCCGTCTCCTCATCCGCGCTTGCCACATAGAAGATATCGTCGCACTCGCGCGTGTCCTGTTTGTTCGTAGAGGTATAGCTCGTCTTGGGCGCGGTGACGCCGTCCGCATACGCGAGCGAAGCAGTTACCTTGTAGTCGCCCGTGTTCTTCATGAAGAGCTGTTGGACGTAATAGTTGGGCGTGAGCATGATATTGTTGTTATTGAAGTACATCATATCGACCTGCCACTGCCTGTTGCCGGGCTGTTCGGCGCCGAACATGGGCGCGTAGGCGGCGAGCTTTACGATGTCGCCGTTGCGCTCGAAGCCCGTCATCATGGCGGCCTCGGCGAGGGCGGTGATCACGCTGTTGTTCGTGTGTCTGAATTCGAGACTGTCATTCGCCTGAGGCGCACGGACGGCCTGACTGTTGACGGCGTACTCCCCGACGAACACTTCATAGTAGTCATCCTCATTGTCGTCTGGACGGAGGTAGTCGTCATAGAGCGTCGTGTTCTGCAGGAAATCGATGAAGTTGACATAGTAGTGCTGGTCGACGACGCCGTAATCGGAGATTTTGTCGACGATACCCAGATTCCTTGCCTTAATGGCCGCATTCTGCGCCATGCCTTTGGTATTTCTGGCGGGATTTTCGCAGTGCTGAAAGAGCGTGCAGTTGCCGACGATGGTCTTGACATTGTATTTTGTCAAAGCCGCCTTGAAGTCCTCGTCCTTCAAAAATTTCTCGTAATAATCGTCGTAATACTTGTTCTTATCATCATTCCATTGCTCGTTTCCGACGCCGATGTAGTCCATCTCGAAGGGTTCGGGATGGCCCATCTGCGCGCGGATCTTGCCCCATTCGGTGCTTTCGTCGCCCTTGGCGAATTCAATGAGGTCGATGGCGTCCTGAATGTAGTCCGCAACGCCTTTGCCATGTCTGCCCGAAAGGGCAATGGCGCCGTTGGGGGTCTGCGTCTGACAGGAGAGCCCGCAGTTGACGATCGGAATGGCCTTTGCGCCCAATTTGTCGCAGAGCAGGAAATATTCGTAGAACCCGATGCCGTACTCGTGGGGATAGTACTTGCCGTTCCCCTGCCAAATGTTGTTGTTGGGAACGCGGGTGACCCACTCGCCGTAGGTCGTCTCATTGCTCTCCTCGCCGTCCTTGTAGAGCTTGTAGGAGAACACGGGAACCTTGTCGTCGCCGTCCTTCTTGACCGCGCCGATGGAATTTTTCCAATCGTACGCCGACGCCATGTCCTTTCCCTCGATGACACAGCCGCCGGGGAAGCGGAAGAATGCGGGCGAGAGGTCGGAAATGGCCCTGTACATGTAGTTTTTGATGCCGACAGTCGCGTCGAGGGTCTCGAACTGCACGCCGTCGAGGAGGACCTCCGTGTCGGCCGCCCCGAAGGAGATCTCGAGAGAGATCGCCCTCTCCCCCGTCTTGGAAGCGGTCAGGGTCTCCTCGACCTTGATCCAGCCGTCCTCGGGCGCGGCGACGGAAAAGGTCTTCTCGGCGTAAACTTCGGCCGCCGACTTTGCCTTGACCGTCACCTCGCCGCTATATCCGCTGATGAAGGCCGAGAAGAGATACTTCCCCCCCTCCTCAAGGTACATGGGGACGGCGTCGAAGCCCTTGTTCGTGAGGGTGCCGCCCGCCGCCGTCGAGATCTTCGCGTAGTACGGGCTGTTCTCGTGGAGTTTCTTCTTCCCCGTCTCATAGGCAACGGTGAGGCCGCCGCCCTCCGTCCAGCCGTACTCGTGGCCGAGTTTGGTGACGGCCGCGGAGCTCTCGAAACTGCCGTTGGCGATCATGTTGTCGTCGAGACCCTGCGAGGCGTAGTTGATATCCTCGAGGAAGAGGCCGAAGAGGTCGCTCGAAACGGAGCGCAACGCCGACGTCTTGTTGACGGAGCCGCTGAGGGTGACCGTCGCCTGTCCGTCCGCAAAGACGGGAGCCTGCTGGGAGGGCTTTTCGGTCTCCTCGGGCGGTTCCTTTTCGCCGCCCCCGCCGTTGCCGCCGCATGCCGCGAAGACGGAGAGCGACAGAAGGGCTCCCATCGCGAGAGCGAAAATTTTCTGTACTTTGTTCATATGCTTTCCCCCTATGAAATTTCCCCTATTGTAACACATTTTTCGGGCGCATGCAAGAGATGGACCCAAAAAAATGAAAAATTGGCCGCAAAGGTCGCCCTTTGAAGCCAAAGTTTCTCAAAAATCAGCCGCTCATCTCCTGTCCATCGCATAGGCGGCCGCGCCGTACATGCCCGCGTCATTGCCGAGCGAGGCGCGGACGATCTCGATGGGCGCGTACTCCTTGGAGGCGAGAATGTTGCGGTAGACGAACTGCCGCACGGGCTCGAGGAGCGCTTCGCCCTCGTTGGAGACCCCTCCCCCCACGATGATGACCTGCGGACGGAGGAGATTGACGATGTTCGCGATCCCCTCGCCGAGACTGCGGATGTAGTCCTTCACGATCTTCTTTGCCGCCTTGTCGCCGCGGCGGGCGGCCGCAAAGGCCGTCTTTCCCGAGACGTCCCCGAGGGTGGGAGCCTCCTCCCACATCAGGGAATCCCTGTGGCGGAGCATGGCGGCCTCGGTGTCCCGCTTGAGGGCCGTGGCCGAGGCGTAGCGTTCAAAACAGCCCCGCCTGCCGCAGGTGCACTTGATGCCCCCCTGCCTGATGACGGTATGGCCGAGTTCGCCGCCCGCAGAGCGGTAGCCCTCGACGAGTTTTCCGTCCATGACGATGCCGCCGCCCACGCCCGTGCCGAGGGTGATCATGACCGAGTCGGCATAGGACTTTCCGCTGCCGAACCGCGCCTCCCCGAGGGCCGCCGCATTGGCGTCATTGGTGACGAAGACGGGAATGCCGAGGTGGGACGAGACAAGCTCCGCGAGGGGCACGTCGAGCCAACCGAAGTTGGACCAGTTGACGACGACGCCTCTGCGGCTGTCGATGATCCCGGGAGAGCCGATGCCGACGGCGAGGACGTCCTCCCGCTCCAGTCCGTACTCCCCCATGATCTCGAGGGCAAGTCCCGCGAGGTTCCACGCCGTCTGCTCGGGCGTGTCCTCGGCGCGGGTGACGCACCGTTTCTTGAGGCGGACAACGCCCTGTTCGTCCAAGATCCCCGCCTTGGCGGACATTCCGCCGAGGTCGATGCCGATAAAATATTTCATCCCCATATTTTTTTCCTCCTTATGGCCGCTTTCCTGTCCTGAATTATCCCAACTTGACCCTCTTGCAGAGGATCTTGTACGAACCCACGAGGATCGCCGTCCTCAATCTCCCCGGGAAGAGCATCGCAATGGCCGAATAGCTCCTAAAGCGAAGTTTCCCGTAGAGCTTTTTGTCCCTCTCCTTGATGTACTGCCAGAGCTCCTTCACCTTCTGCTTCCGCTCCTTGGAGTATTCGCCGAGAATGAAGAGCAGTGTCGTGACGAGATAGCACCCGAGGGCGTGGAACATGTACTTTCTCAATCCCTTGGGCTGTGATCTGATCTCATCGTACGTCCAGCGGTCGATCATGATCTTCATGACGCGGATCATCTGATCGCACCGCTTGACCATGTTGGGAAGGTTGACAGACTGGTCGGCCCTCCCGATAAAGTAGCGGTAAAGATCCAAATTCAGATAGCAGATCTTCTTCGCGTAGGGCAACGGATTGTACGAAACGATGTCGTCCACATAGAAGGTGTGCTCGGGCAAGACGACGCCGCTCTCCCGCAGGACCGCCGTCTTATAGACGAGGGCGTGCATCAAGAGGATCAGCGAGAAGCGGAAGGGCTTGACCTCGTCCCATGTGCAGATCGTACCGTTCGGGAATTTCTTATTATAGCGGGAAAAGTACCGCGTGTCGTCCGCACTGTGCTCATAGACGTAGTTGACGATGTAGAGGTCGGGAAGGCTGTGCGCCGCCTCGTGCTCTTTGATGGCGGCAAGGAGCTTCAGACAGGCGTCCCTGTCCACCCAGTCATCCGAATCGACGACCTTGAAGTAGAGGCCGCTCGCAAGGCGCAGTCCTGCGTTCACCCCCGAGCCGTGGCCGCCGTTTTCCTTGTCGACGACCCTGACGATCGTTGGGTATTTTTCTTCATATTCTCTCGCAATGTCGATCGTGCCGTCCTTGCTTCCGTCGTTGACGATGACGATCTCCACGTCCTCGCCCCCGACGAGCAGGGAATCGATACTCTTTCTCATGTATTCCTGCGAATTATAGCAGGGTACGGTGAATGTAATGTATTTCATGGTTCGTTTTGCCCCCAAAGTGCGGGGGAGTGCTCTATCTCGACTATGTGACATTGTCCCCCCTCCCTCGGGAGGGGGGACGCGATGTCAATTTTCGAAGAGCAAAGGTCACGCCTGTACGGGCGCTCCCTTCTCCTTGATGGCCTCGTAGGCCTCATCCTTCTCTTTCTTCGCGTCGATCGCCTGCGCGGCGGCCTCGAAGAGTTCCTTCGCCTTGGCTTCGTCGGCCTGCTTCTGCTCCTCGGTCACGTCCTTCGCCTTCTCCATCTTCCTGACGTGGGCAAAGTACTTCATGACCTTGGAATTGAGCTGTGATGCGGCGGCGTGGGCCTCCTTCTCTGCGTTTGAAAGATCTGCCTTGTACTGGGCAAGTTCATACTCGGCCCTGGCCGCGTCGATCTGCTCCTGCGGCGCGTTTGCCGCGACGAGCTTCTCATACTTTGCCTTCTTCTTGGCCGCGACCTTGTTGTTGTCGGGGAAGATGACCATGAACACAAAGAAGAAGATGAGCATCGAGACGCCGCCCGTGAGGACAGTCTTCAGAAGGCCGATGACGACTTCGTTCCAGTTCCACCACATGAGAATGGGGTTGATGATGCCCCATACGGCATTGGTAAAGATGGAGATGAGCACCCAGCCGATGAAATACCACATCGCCTGATACCAAGGGTTGCCATGGGAGCGGTAGGTGATATTTCTCTGAAGCGGGAAGTTGATGCACTGGGCAAGGAACGTCGCGATCTCAAATGCGATGAAGTTGCCGAGCCCCGCGACCTGAAGGGTATAGCCCGCCGCCTTCGCCGCCTCGACCTGTGCCTGCGTAGATGCGAGGATCGTGTCTCCCGCGGCGTCGAGGAACTTGACGGGTTCGTTGAAGATCGCGTAGTTGAGGGCATTCCCCGCCGCATCTTGCCACGGAAGGGCGACAGCGGGCCAGACAAACGGCGTTGACCACATTCCCGCAAACGCATAGGGCAGGAAGGTCATGATGATGAACTGGATGATCGTGACGCCTTCGGAGAACACGATGAAGAAGAACACCATGTAGATGATGTTGGAGAGCTTGGGGTGCTTCTCCGCGAAGTTGTACCAAACGCCCAGCCACCACCGCCAGATCTTCTGGAAGAACGCGACAAACCCGTTCTTCGAGAGGGGTTTCAACTGTTGTTCAAGATCTTTCTCTGTGTATTCGCTCATGCTGTTTTCCCTGCCTTTTTCTGTTTTTTCTTTTCAAGTTTTTTTCTTTCTTTCTCGGCCTTGAGTTCGGCTTTCTCCTCCTTGCTCTTGTGCAGGAACTGGTGAAGCCCCTTGAAGAAGTGGCCGTCGAACATGATCATCAGCCCCTCCATCTGACGGCGGTTCATGCCGCCGAACTTGGCAAGCCCGCGCATGGGCTGGTGAAGCATGCCCATGACCATGGTGTTCGCCATGGCGCGGTTGCCGAAGGCCTTGCAGAGCGCGATCCCCGCGCGGATGACCCACGAGAAGAACCGTCCCGTCCAGCCTCTCGCATACTGCAGATCGCCGATGGTCGTGTTCTCATGGACGGGGAGCCTCTTCTTCTTTTTGCCCGTCTCCTCCTTCTCGACCGTCCTGCCGAGGAGGGCGAAGTACTCTTCGTCGGGAATGTGCTTGACGTCCCCCTTCGCATAGGTCGGGAAGGCCTCGAGGGTGGGCTCGGGCTCAATGCCGTCCACCGCAAGCGTCGCCGTGAGGCGAATGTCCTCCGAGGACGCGCCGATGAGGATGTCATACTCCCCTTTCTCGATCTGCCAGCCGTTCGACTTCACATCGTAGTAGGCAAAGGTCCTCTCCGTGAAGGGAAGGAAGACTTCCTTGCTCTCGCCGGGGGCGAGGGAGACGCGCTTGAAGCCGCGAAGTTCCCTCCTCGGACGAATGATCTTGCTGTCGGGAAGGCCGACATAGAGCTGAGCGATCTCGTCGCCCGCGACGGCGCCCGTGTTGGTGACAGTGAAGCGCACGCCCTCCGCCGTCGCCTCGATGTCCGAATAGGCAAAGGTGGTATAGCTCTTGCCATAGCCGAAGGGGTACTTCGGCTTGACGCCCGCCGTCGTGAAATAGCGGTAGCCGACGAAAAGTCCCTCGCGGTACTGCGTGCTGTCCTTCTCCCCGGGGAAGAGCTCGGGCGTCGAAGTCGGACCGTCCTCATAGGAATCGATCCAGCTCTCGGCGAGCTTGCCCGAAGGATTGACGGCGCCCGTGAGGACGTCGGCGACGGAGAGCGCCCCCGCCTGTCCGCCGAGACCCGCATAGAGCAGGGCGGCCGCGCCCTCTGTCCAGCCCGTCTCCACGACGGAGCCGCAGGACAGGACCACGACGACCTTGTTCCCCGCCTCGATGAGCTGTCTGCACAGATCCTTCTGATTCTGCGGGACGTTGATGTGCTCTCTGTCGAGCCCCTCCGCCTCGGAGAATTCGTCGAGCCCCGCAAAGTAGAGGACGACGTCGGCCTGTGCGGCGGCCTTGAGGGCCTTCTTCGCAAGCCCCTTCTTCTTTTTGCCGAAGCGGTTGAAGCCGCGCTCCTCGGCGACGACGGTGAGCCCCGACGCGCGGATGGCCTCCCGCGCCGTGGAGAGTTTGGTGGGATTGACGATGGAGGAACCTGCGCCCTGATAGCGCGGGTCGAAGGCGAAATCGCCGATGACGGCGACCTTGGTCCCCTTCTTCAGGGGAAGAACGCCGTCGTTCTCGAGCAGGACCATGGCCTTGTCCGCGCACTCGCGGGCGATGGCGTGGTGGGCATCGATGTCGAAGGGCGACATGTCCTTCGGATCGGAGAACGCCGTAAGGGCGAGAATGCGCTCGATGCTCTCGTCGAGGAGGGACTCGGGGATCTCCCCCGCCTTCACCGCCTTGACGAGGTCGTCCGCGCCGTACTTGCAGGCGGGCATCTCGAGGTCGTTGCCGCTCTTGAGACCCTCGACGCGGCTGTTCGAACCCGCCCAGTCGGTGACGACGACGCCCTTGAAGCCCCAGTCGCCGCGGAGAATATCGCGCATCAGATGATGATTTTCGTTGGTGAAAGTGCCGTTCAGCTTGTTATAGGAGGTCATGACGGTGTTCGTCCCGCCCTCCTTGACGGCGATCTCAAAGCCTGTGAGGTAGATCTCGCGGAGGGTCCGCTCGTCGATGACGGAGTCCGTCGTCATGCGGCGGAATTCGCGGTTGTTCGCCGCAAAGTGCTTGATACAGGCATTGACGTGAGTGGACTGGATGCCGCGCACATACGAAGCGGCCATCTTGCCCGCAAGGTAAGGGTCCTCCGAGAAATACTCGAAGTTGCGCCCGCAGAGCGGATTGCGCTTGATGTTGAGGCCGGGGCCGAGGACCATATCGACGTCCATGGAGGCCGCCTCCCTTCCGAGGGCTTCCCCGACGCGCTCTCCGAGCTCCTCATCCCAGCTGCACGCCATGATGGACGCCGTGGGGAAGCAGGTGGCGGGAATGCTCTTGTGAAGCCCGAGGTGATCGGCCGCTTCCGCCTGCTTTCTCAAACCGTGAGGGCCGTCCGAGAGATACATATCGCGGATCCCGTATTGGGGGTAGTCGACGGTCCTGAAGAAGGCCTTCCCCGTCAGGAAGTCGGCCTTTTCGCGGAGCGTCATCTTCCCGATGATTTCTTTTGTCTCCATGCACTTCTCCTTATCATAATGATTTTTTATATTTTAACAAATAATGTTATTTCTCTGCAAGATTATGGCGTAAACTGTCATTCAAACAGCACAAATTACATGGAAGCGCATGGGAAGGGCCCACTCTGCGCCGTCTGAATTTCCCCAAAAAAGACAGAACACCTGCAGACGTTAGTCCGCAAGCGTTCGTCATAAGGGGGGATGAAGAAGAGGAAATGGTCCGTATTTCCGTCTTCTGCCCCTATTATATACCAAAAAAACGCAATGCGGAATATATTTGGCGTAATCTGTCATTTTTGTTACATAATTTGCAAAATAATTTCTTTTTTTCTGCGTTGAACAAAATTTACAGGGTTTTTTTCATGTTTTTTGTAAGATTTTCACAAAGGTAACATGATGTCGAGAATGAAGGTGTTCCCGCTCACCTCGAAATTCATGATGCCGCCGTACTTCTGGACGATGTAGGCGATGCTCTTGACGCCGTAGCCGTGGGAGAGCTTGTCCTGCTTGGTCGTCTGGGGGAAGCCGTCCACGATCTTCACCTCCGCGGGCGTGTAGTTCTCCACCTCGATCTTGACCATCTCCCCCACCTTCCGCACAGTGAGCGTGACCATTCTCTTTTCCCTGTCCTCCACGCTCTTCAGGCACTCGATGGCGTTGTCGATGGCGTTGCCGAAGAGGGAATAGATGTCCACGTCGTCGAGCTTTTTCAAAAGGCTCCCATCGACGACGGTGACAAACTGGATATCGGCCGCGTCGCAGAGCATGCTTTTCTGGACGAGGACGACGTCGAGGGTCTCGTTGCCCGTCTTCTGCATCATGCCCACGACGTTCATGGACTCGATGGCCTCGGAGACCCACTGTTTCGCCCCCTTGCCCTGCGTCCCGCCCTGCATGAGGCCGAGCTGGTGCTTCAGGTCATGATATTTTATGTTCATCGTCTCGAGATTCTGACGAAACATCTCATATTGCTTTCTGTCATTCTGCCACAGGAGCTGAATGATGCGGATATCCTCCTCGAGCTTCTTGTTGTAGACATTGGTGTACAGGCTGTCGAGGAGGACGAAGCCGCACACGAGGCCGAAGAAGATATGGAAGAGGTGCAGATAGGAATATTCGGCATTCTCCCGCTGCAGTTCGCGCTCGGTGAAGAGGTTGAGCACGATGAGGGCGATCACGATGAGCGAAGTGCTCAAGAGCAGTCTGATGTTGTTGGGGCGGAAGCCCTTCTCCTTCCTGAGGCGGGTCGTGAAGACGAAGTAGCAGAAGCAGAACACCGCGAGACAGCTCAACGCGTAGACGAACGCGTACAGCCAATTTCCATCGGGCACGCCGCAACGGAAGAGGACGAACTCCCACAGTTTGGAGAAGCGGAAGAGAATGTGCTGGATGACGTACGCGCTCATCGCGAGGAAGAGCGCATTCCAGAAGTCCCCCTGAAAGCACAGCCACACGGCGAAGACGGTCAGAACGGCGAGGGAGACATACCAAAGGCTGGCCGAGAAGGGCTCGGGGTTGTTTCCCACGCAGTAGGGATAGGTGCCGCAGGCGATGAGAATGAGCGCGATGACACAGCCCGTGATGCGGAGGGCGGCGAGCTTTCTCGGCCGCAGGAGCGGAAGGATCGGGAGAAAGGACAGAAGGAGCTCGTACACGAAGCCGTCCGCCGTAAAGAATGCAACGATCTTATCCCACATTCCCCTACCTCGTGTACTTCATGTACCGCTCGACGAATTCCTTCTTCTTATGGCGGCTCATCAGGAGTTCGTCGCCGCCCAAACGAACGATGTTGCCGACCACAGAGTCCACATAGCGGAGGTTGACGAGATAACAGCTGTTACAGCGGCAGAAATTCATTCCCGCGAGCTGTTCCTCAATGGCCTTGAGGGAGGCGCGGGTGCGGAACTCCCCGTCCGCCGTGTGAAAGACGAGATTGTGCGCCTCCACCTCGATATAGCGAATGGAGGAGGAAGGGACGATCTTGACCTCCTGACGGGTGTTGATGACGATGCTCTTGTCCTCGGTGTTGTGCTTTTTAACGCGGTCCAAGGCCCGCTTCAGAACTTGGGAAAAATGAAAAAAGCGCACAGGTTTGACGAGGTAGGCAAGCGCCTCTACCTCATATCCCTGCACGGCATACTGCGGCATATTTGTGATGAAGATGATACAGCACTCGCTCCCCATGCGGCGCAGACGCTTCGCAAGATCCATTCCGTCGAGGTGAGGCATCTCGATGTCGAGAAAGACGACGTCGTACTTCCCGTCGTACGCCTCGATGAACTCCATACTGTCGTCGAAGACGTCAAACGTGAACGCGTCGTACTCCCCGCCCTCCTGCGCCGTCTGGAGATACTTCTGCATGGTGGCAAGATCTTTTTTGTTGTCGTCGACGATCGCGATCCTGACCATTTCATCCTCCTGATAGTTATTATACAACTTTTTGTGGATTTGTCAATAGGGAACATTCTCTCTCTCGCTTTTTTGCAAGAAAATAGCCGCCGACGGCGGCTGAACGGGCAAAAAAATCATTTTTCTTCCTTGGAGGAAGGCAAAACGGGCGTCTCGGCCTTGACCTCTGTCTCGGGCGGCGCGGGCGGCGCGGCAGTCTCGTCGGGGTCGGCGACGAGGTGGACGGAGGCGTCGTCCCTCTCCTGCGGCATCAGGAAATCCACGCCCTCGAGGTGGAAGCCCCGCCCCGATACTTCGTTGACGACGCTCATCGTCATGAAGGCGTTGGGGTCGATCTTCTGCACTTCGGCCTTCAGGGTGACGAGCTGGCGGGAGGAGACGACAGTGAGGATCATATGGCAGGGCTCTTTCAGATACCCCGTCTGCCCGTAGAGCACCGTCACGCCGCGGCTGACCTTGGTTATGATCATGTCGCGGATCTCCTTGTAGTGCGCCGAGATGATCTTGACCTCCGTCCGCTTCATGCCGATGGGCGTGACCTTGTCCACGACGATCGCCGAAACGAGGGTGATGAAGACGCCGTAGAGCACGCTGTCGAGGGGCGCGGCGATGAGGTTGATCGCGACGACGCTGAAATCGGTGAGCCACATCGTCACCGAGACGGGCGCGTTGAAAAATTTCTTGAAGATGAGCGGCGGAATGTCCGTGCCGCCCGTGCTCGCCCCCACGCGGAGGACGAGGCCGATGCCGAGGCCGAAGAGAATGGCCCCGCACAGCATGGCAAAGAAGGGACTTCCGAGGGGTTCGGCGACCGCGATCGGGGCGCCGTAGGCCTTCACATAGGCATCATTGGCCAGTTTGAAGACGGACATGAAGGTCGGGTAGAGGAAGGTCCCCGCGCCCGTCGCCACGGCGAACTTTTTGCCGAGGAGAATGGCGCCGATCACGAAAAGAATGATATTCGCGGCGTAGACGGTGATCTCGACCATCCAGTCGACGACGGGGCCCGTGACGCCGTTCCGCTGGAACAAATTTCCGATAAAGATGCCCAGCCCCGTCGTGCCGCCCATGACAAAGTTGTTCGGCACGATAAAGAAGGCCGAAGCAGCCGCCGTGATGGCATTCCCCACGACGATGAAGAGAAGATTCAGAAGGAACTTTTCCACTTGCCGTTTGGTGGGTTTTTTGAAGTGAACTTTTTTGTCTTTCGCCGCCGCTCCCGCCTGCGTCTCTGTGATCTCTTCTGCCATAAGTACCTCTCTTGTTTCCGCGCTCCATTATATCACCCGCGGAAGGCTTTGGCAAGCAAAATTTCAACATTGCGAAAGAGAATCGCAAAACGGCGGAAAAGTTCCCTCCTCAGCGTCAAGGGTCCTCCCAAGGAGGAGCCGAGAGGCGCTCATGTTGAGGCGAAGCCGAAACATCTCATGAACCTATGGACTTCGTTTGAGGGGATTCTTCGCTACGCTCAG
>CANQOX010000043.1 GCA_947625595.1 uncultured Clostridia bacterium | reverse complement strand
TGTGTCGGAGTTATCGACATTCCCGAAGAAAAGAGTTTAGCGGCATAGCTACGGTTATGCCGCCAAACCAAAGGGAAACAAAAATCCCTAACACTATTGATTGTGCGTTCTATAATTGCAGCGGGCTGACGAGCGTTTTTTGGAATGCGGAAAATTGCACGTATGCCGGCGAGTATGATGGGTCTTTAAGGTATCCTGATTGCACTATCTTTCGAGGTTGCACAAAATTAAGCAGCGTAATCTTTGGAGAAAATGTCAAAACAATTCCCGCATATGCGTTCTATAATCGCAGCGGGCTGACGAGCATAACAATTCCCGACAGCGTGACCTTGATCGGAGATTGTGCGTTCTATAATTGCAGCGGGCTGACGAGCGTCATTTGGAATGCGGAAAATTGCACCAAGGTGGGGTCATATATATCTCGTTATGAAGATTATACGATTTTCAAAAAATGTACGAATCTGAACGCTGTGACCTTCGGAGAAAATGTTAAGACGATTCCCGCGAATGCGTTCTATGGTTGCAGCGGGTTGACGAGCATAACAATTCCCGACAGCGTGACCTCGATCGGATATTATGCGTTTGAGGATTGCAGCGGGCTTAAAAGCGTGACGATCGGGAACAGCGTGACCTCAATCGGAAGTTCTGCGTTCAATGGTTGCAGCGGGCTAAAAAATGTCTACTATAAAGGGACGCCTTCGGAATGGAGTGGCATAAAAATTGATAGCAATAACAGTAGGCTGACAAACGCGACCCGATATTACTTTTCTGCACAAACGCCGTCGGCGGAGCAATGGCAAGAGAGCAAAAATTGGTGGCACTACGCCGAAGACGGCACAACCATTGTCCTTTGGACAAAAGAATCTTAAAAAATCAAAAATCTCGGCATAGCCGATAAAAAACAAAGGAGAAATGATTATGAACTTCACTGAAAACTGCAAGGAATTTATGAAGCGTTGGGACAAAGGCGAAAATGAGCGTTCGCGTTCCTATGACTACTGCAAGAACTTGTTCGATAAATTCTATCAAAAGCCTACGCTCACCAAAGAGGAAAAGGACTATTTCGCCCTCAATCTCTTCTGCTATCTTGCAAGTTGGGGAATGCTCCGCGGAAAAGGGTGGCTTCTCAGCCGTTCCTATAAATTCTTTATTCCGCTCTGCGATGTGCTCTTCGATAAAACGTATGCCGACCTTTTGAACATCGACCCGTTGAACGGAACGTATGACGCGAATAAAGTCATGGAGTTGTACAACGCTCTCTATAACAAAATCGACGAGATGTTGAAGAAGGACAAAATGTCGGGCAAAGAGGCTTCAAAAGTTATGTTATGCAAAATCATGATGGGCACTTACGGTTGTGTGATCGCCTATGATACATATGACTGCGCAGGGCTGAAACAATTCGGAATGCGGGTGAGTGAGGGGTCTAAATTGGAAAAAGAAATCCTTGAAAAAACCCGTGCTATTATCGTAGATCCAAAAAATAATTTTCAAGCCATTATGGAACAAGTAAGAAAGAAGGTCAATTATACTCCCTTCAAAGTCCTTGATATGATTTTGTGGATCGAAGGAGAAAAGTCCGAAAAACATAAATCCTGATATCAAACAAACCGTAGTTTTACCGTCGCGGGCGGGGCGCAGGGCGCCCCGCCCGCACTTTCGTTCAAACGTCTTGCAAAAAGGGGCGGAATGTGGTACAATATTGGAACAAGGGAGATTTCACACAACTTTCACGCCGCTGTGTTCAGGGTGTGATAGTGTTCTCTTATAATTTTCAGGAAAGGTGAACGTATGAAGATCCTCATTGTTGACGATGAAGCGATGATCCGCGCGGTCCTCAAAGAATATGTGGAGTTCGAGGGCGGCGAGGTCAAGGAGGCCTCCGACGGAATGGAGGCCGTCTCGATGTGCAGGAACGAGCGGTTTGACGCCGTCGTCATGGACATCATGATGCCCCGCCTTGACGGCTTTTCTGCCGTGAAGGAGATCAGAAAATTTTCCGACGTGCCCGTCCTGATGCTCTCCGCCCGCGGGGAGGAGTATGACAAACTTTTCGGCTTCGAGATCGGCTCCGACGACTATGTCACCAAGCCCTTCTCGCCCAAGGAAGTCATGGCGCGGCTGCATGCCCTGTTGAAGCGGGGCAAGAGCGCCGAGGCGCAGACGGGGGTGTACGAATTTGAGGGGTTGAAGGTCGACATCACGGGCAGGAACGTCTATGTGGACGGCGAACGGGTGGAACTCACCCCGAAGGAGTACGAACTTCTCTTTTACTTCGTGCAGAACCAAGGGGTCGCCCTGACCCGCGAAAAGCTCCTGAACAAGGTCTGGGGGTACGATTTTTACGGGGACGACCGCACGGTCGATACCCATGTGAAGATGCTCCGCGGAAATCTGAAGGAGTACAGAAAATTCATCGTGACCCTTCGCGGGCTCGGCTATAAATTCGAGGTATAATGCAGGAAAAGACCAAACAGAAGACAGCGAAGTTCAGAACGCTGCGGAGCCTCAATATCATGCTGTGGCTCATATTCTCTCTCTTTGCTGTGGCGATCGTCCTCACGCTCGCCTTGGTCTTTCATTCTCTCACGGCGCGCATGTTTCTCGAGCGCGCAGATGCGGGGCTCAAGGACGCGGAGGAGGAAATTTCCGCTTCCCTTGCGGAAGGGGACGCCGCCTCGGTCGACGCCATCGCCTACCGCTATGGGGTCGGCGGGGTCTATCTCGTGTACGAAACGGAGGACGGCGTCGTCGTCTATGCGGGCGAGAGCCGCACCCGACAGAGCCTTGAGGCCTATCGCGACGCCCTCGCGGGGGGAAATTCCGTCGTCGACGAGGACGCGGGGGAGATCGTCTACGGCGGTTCGATGACCGTGGACGGAAGGGCGTGCAGGCTCTATCTGACCCTTTCCCTTGCCCCGATCGACGGCTTTCAGAGCAGGTTCGTCCACGTCACCGTCGTCGCGTCCCTTGCCGCCATCGTCGCGGCGTTTGCCGTTGGGGGGCTGATTTCCTCCCTGATCGCCCGTCCCGTGACGGAGGTCGCCGAGGAGGCAAAGGAGCTCGCGCGGGGCAATTACGACCTCAATATCCGCAAGGACTACTTCTTCTCGGAGATCGCGGAGCTGTCCGAGGCCCTCGACGCCGCCCGCGTGCAGGTCTCCAAGGCCGACCGCGTGCAGAGGGAGCTCATCGCGAACGTCTCGCACGACTTCAAGACGCCGCTGACCATGATCAAGGCCTACGCCTCCATGATCCGCGAGATCTCGGGGGAGAACAAGGAGAAACGGGACGCCCACGCCCAGATCATCATCGACGAGGCCGACCGCCTGACCGCGCTCGTCTCCGACGTCCTCGACCTTTCCCGCCTCAAAGCGGGGGAGACGGAGACGCAGACGGTGTTCGACCTCTCGGAGGAAGTGCGGGGGATCCTGTCCCGCTTTGACTATCTGACGGAGACGCAGGGATATAAGATCGAGACGGTGATCGACGACGATCTCGTCATTCGGGCCGAGAGGAGCCGCATCGGGCAGGTCGTCTACAACCTCGTCGGGAACGCCGTCAACTACACGGGCGAGGACAAACGGGTCCGCGTCAAGCTCCTTCGGACGGGGGAAGTTGCCCGCCTCGAGGTCATCGATTCGGGACACGGCATTCCCGCGGAGGAAGTTGACACCATCTGGGACAGATACTACCGCTCGGAGCAGACGCATAAACGTCCCGTGCAGGGCTCGGGACTGGGACTTTCCATCGTAAAAAATATCTTGTTACAGCACGGCGCACCCTTCGGCGTCATCTCCGAGGTCGGCAAGGGAAGCTGTTTTTGGGCAGAGTTTCGGCTCCGCGAAACGGACGCGCAAAAGGAGGAAAAGGCATGAAATATCGGGGGATCGGCGCATTGCTTTTGGCTGTGCCCCTGTCGGCGGCGGGATTTTCGCTTGCGGCGAATCGCTCGGAGAGCGTCTCCGCCAATTCTGCCCCGCCCTATTGGGAGGGGGCCAGCGGCATGGGGGCCATTCTCGCGGGGGACCAGTGTCCCATCGAAGTCCAAAAGGAGCAGTTGCGCTTTTCTCTGACCGAACTTCCCGCATGGGACATCGGGGACGCCGAACAGTTCGCGGCATACGGCGGAAAGTTCACTGCAAAGTACACCTTCTGCAACCCGACGGACACCGACTATGACCTCAGACTTGTCTTCCCGCTCGGCAGTTTGCCCGAATACTACCCCTACGGCGGGGAGGTGGACAGGACTTCGCTCGGCTATTCCATCCAAAAGGACGGCGAGGACGTCGAATTCGGCATCCGCTACACCCTGAACGACGCCCGTTTCGACCTCGGGAAGGGCCTTCAGCGGCTCTATCCCGCCCCACAGAGCTTTTACCGCGACGATCTGCCCGTCACCGTCTACACCTATCATGTGGACGTCCCCAAGCGGGCGGACTTCGGCGACTATGTCAACTTTGTCCTCTCCTTCGGCGGCTCTGCCGAGCGGACGAGGGTCTTCTGTTCGGAGTACTGCAGTTACGTCGTCAAAAACGGCGCGGCGAAGCTCGTGAGAAACTTTGACTGCGCCGACGGCCCCCTTGACCTCTCCGTCTACGTTCTCGGGGAGGACATCACCGAGCCGCAGGCGGGCGTCTACCGCTCTGCGGCGGCGGGGGCGGAGCTGGACGAGACCGCGGTCATCACGCGCGGCGGGAAGCGGACGGAGGCACTCTCCCCGCTCGCTCTCTCCTTCCGCGAGAAGGGCTGTCCCGTCTCCGACAGCGACTGGAAAAACGTCTTCATCGACTGCATCGAGGAACACAGGACGCCCAATTCCTTCTATTCGAACATCGATCCCTCCCTCATCGGGGCCGAATTCAACCTGATGCAGTGGTTTGAGTACTCGCTCTCCATTCCCGCGGGCAGGACGGTGGAGAACACTGTCACGGCGCCCATCTATCCGACGATAGACGGGTCGCGACAGCAGGACCTTTACAAGTTTACCTATCTCCTTTCCCCCGCGCAGAAGTGGGCGAAATTCGGGGAGCTCACCATCGACATCGACACACCCTTCTACCTCTCCGACAGCACACTGGAGTTTCAGCCGCGGGAGGGGGGATATACCTTCACGCGGAGCAGTCTTCCCCTCGGCGAACTCACCTTCACGCTCTCCGAGGAGGAGATCTATCCCCCCGTAAAGAATTGGAATTACAACGGCGACGATGACACGCTCGTCACGGCCATCGTCATCGTGTGCGTCGTGGCCGTCGGGGCGGCGGCCGTCGTGATCTTCCTCACCGTGCAGAGCAGGAAGAGGAAAAAGCGCCGCGAAGAAGAGGAGCGCCGCCTCCTTCAGACCCGTCCGCAGGAGGGCAAGATCGACCTTCCCGACGAGGACGACAGCAAGAAAGAGTGATCTCTAAGAGAAAAGCGGGCCATTCCGAGGAATGGCCCGCTTTCGCGTTCTCTGGATTCAATCGATCTCGGCGCCGTCTGCGGTGATGCGGATCTTGGTCTGGAAAATGGCTTTGAGGCCGTCGACGAGCGTATCGAAGTCGGCGGCGGCCATTGTCTCGACAGCGGAGTGCATGGCGAGCTGTGCAAGGCCCAAATCGACGGAGGGAATGCTCGCCTGCGTGAGGCTGATCGCCCCGAGCGTGCCGCCGCTCCGCATGTCCGAGCGGTTGTAGAAGGTCTGATACTTCACATTTGCCTTCCCGAAGACCTTCCTGACGACGGCCGCGGTCAGGCCGTCCGTCGTGTATGCGCCGCCCGCATGCCCCTTGATGACGATCCCGCCGCCCATGACGGGACGGTTGGTGGGGTCGCACTTCTCGGGACGGTTGGGGTGGACGGCGTGGGCGTTGTCGAGGGAGACGAGGAAGGACTGCGGAAGGAGGGCAAAGAGTTCCTCTTCCCGAAGCCCCCTTGCCGCGGCGATGCGGCGCAGAACGCTCTTCAGGAAATCTCCCGCGGCGCCCTGACGCGTGCGGCTGCCGATCTCCTCATTGTCAAAGCAGGCGACGAGGCAATTCCCGACGCACCCATCGTCCGCGATCGCGAGGAGGGAGCCATAGACGCTCGTCAGATCGTCGAGGCGGGGGGAGGAGAGAAATTCGCCGTTTGCGCCGCTCACAAATGGCTCCTCATCGGGTGCGGCGAAGAGGTCGTAGCCGAGATTTTTCCCCAAAATTTCCTCCAAATCGGCCTTGCCGAGGGAGAGAAGGGGGAGAAGGTCGGTCTGCCTGTCGGGCTTGAAGCCGTCGTTGACCTCCCTGTTCATGTGCACGGCGAGGGAGGGGACGGTGACGCGGAGATCGCTCACGAAGGGTTCGGACCTAACGCCGCCCTCCGTCTCGCGCAGGACCCGCCCCGCGAGGCGCAGGGGTCTGTCGAAGAAGGAATAGAGGATACACCCGCCGTACTCCTCCACGTTGAGGCGGCAGTAGGGGCCGCTCTCCTGCACGGGGTGTTCTTTGAGTTTGAGGCAGGGCGAATCGGTGTGCGAGGCGACGATCCTGAAGGGCCCGTCCCCCGTACGGAAGGCGATGAGACTGCTCCCGCTCCGCGTCACATAGTATTTTCCGCCCGCGGCAAGCTCCCACAGCCCCTCCTCGGACAGCGGGACAAATCCGTGCGCCGAGAGGAATTTCTCGGCATTCTCCACCGCCTGATAGGCGGAGTAGGAAGTTTTCAGAAAGGATCTCAGTTCATCGATCATGTGTGCACCTCAACAGGTTTCTTTCTCTTTTGAAGCCCTTCCAGCAGGGCCCCCAGCCCGTAGCCGAGCAGGGTAAAGCCGACATAGACGGGGACGGCGTACCATAGAATGGGGACGTATCTCCCGCCCGCCCCGACGCGGAGGAAGGGAGGGGTGATGGCGACGGCGATGTCCTTGAGCGGGGAATCGGCCGCAGGCGGCCCCATCATGAAGACGGGATTGTACCCGTAGATCGCGTTGAAAAGGGCTTCCCCTTCCGCGCCGAGAAGATAGGAGACGAGGGTATTGTTGGCGAGGATGAGCCCGAGCGTCCCGAGGGCGCACAGGCCGAACTTCCAGCCGTCCTTCATTCGGAATTCCACCAAGCCCCACGCCGCGGGGAGGGAGGAAGTCAGAAAGAGGAGGACGTGGCAGGTATAGAAACGCAGATATTCCCAGGTGAAGATGCTCCCGCCGAGGAACCATGTGGGGACAAAGGGAGCGCAGAGGCCCGCGAACGTCCCGACGTAGAACTGGTACTGCTTGATGAGCTTGTTTTTGCCAAAGACGGAGTAGGGGCAGAGCAGGATCATGAAGGCGCAGACGTTATAGGCAGATTCCACGAGCGAAAATTCTCCTGTGCGCATATGCGGCCAGAGCCAAAATTTGAAGATGTGCTGGAGGACGTTCACCGCCATGAGGACGCCGAGCACGATATATTTCGTCCGCACAGAACGCTTCCTGAAGAGAAAGAACAGCCCGAAGAAGAGGACCGCGATCACAAGGAGCGTCGACATATGGAGCGCGTCGAAAAGTTGCATGGAATCAAACGATTGCATCATTTTTTATTATAATGTTTTTTCTATGAATGTCAAGCGGTACGGGAATGTAAAAAAAGAGTTCGCAATGGCGAACTTTTTTTGAAAAAGTGCCTCAAAACAGTTGACAGACCAGATCGGAGGTGATAAAATAAGCATAGTTCGCAATAGCGAACACGAATCGCCCGCCTCCCGCGGGCATACATTAAGGAGAACGGTTCGCAGAGGCGAACTCATGAGGAGAAGATATGCCTTTATTGCTTGCACCCATCGGACAGGAGGTCAAGATCGTCAGGATCGCGGCGGACGACAAGACCAAGAAGCATCTTTCCAATCTCGGCGTGCTCGTGGAGGGGACCATCACCGTGCTCTCGTCCAGCGGCGGCTCGGCAGTCTGCCGTGTGAAGGAGGGCCGTCTCGCCCTCGACAGAAACATCGCCTCGAGGATCTATGTAGCGTAAATGTTTCGAACGATTTGTTTTCTGCGAAAACAAATGCGTTCGAGGGGTCAACGTAGTGCATTCCATGGCTTTATCACCCCACGCACTTTTGTACCTTGAAAGACAATAAGGTTCCCGTAGGGTACCAAATGGGGTCGCCCACGGCGGAAGTGAATTCCGCCTAAGGCAAGGGAGTGGGAATGACACCCCCTCAGTCGCCTTTGGCGACAGCTCCCCCTCAAGGGGGAGCCGAGAGATAAACCTTGCCCACCCCTTGAGGGGTGGGTATCGAGCGAAGCGAGACGGAAGGGGTGTCGTTCCAGAATTGTCACCGCATTTCTCTCGTCGCTCCTCTTAGGTCGCAAAACGCAATTCTTGCGCATCAGCACAGTGTGCTGTGCGCTGCGTTTTGCGGTGAGTGAGCGCATAATCCCGCGCGAACGGTGACCGAATGCGGGTCTCTACCCGCATGAGACGCTGTCACGAGCTTGTGAGTGACAGAGGGGTTTCAAAACCCCTTTGGCTCATTCCTTTCGCCACTTCCCCTGAAAGGGGCAGCGAGGATATGGGAAACCCCCTGCTGACGTAACAGGTAGGGAAGGGGGTGCCTTCCTTCTGCGTCATTCAGAGGGAGCGAAGCGACCGAAGAATCCCGAAGAACGAAGTCCGTAGGTTTATGAGATGCTTCGGCTACGCCTCAGCATGAGCATGCGGGACAGCATGAGCCTCCCGCTCATCCTGAAGGAGCAAAGCGACTGAAGGATCCCCTCGGTCGATGCTCCCCATCAGTTGCCTAACCACTTATCCATGTAAAATAACCATTTTGGAGGAATATAGAAAATGTCAACAAAGCTCTTGAGCGAGTTTGCCGTCGGCGAGAAGGGGGTCGTCAAGACCGTCTCGGGCGAGGGAAAACTTCGCCGCCGCCTCTTCGACATGGGCGTCACCCCCGGCGCGGAGGTCATGCTCCGCAAGAAAGCCCCCTTGGGCGACCCCATCGAGGTGACCATTCGCAGTTACGAGCTGACGCTCCGCAAGACGGAGGCCGAACTTGTGACGATGGAGGTGAAGAAATGATGAAGTTTGCCTTGGCGGGCAATCCCAACTGCGGCAAGACCACCCTCTTTAACCTGCTCACAGGCTCCACGGCCTACGTCGGCAACTGGCCGGGGGTCACCGTGGACAAGAGAGAGGGGACCTACAAAAGGGGCGAGGAGCCCGTGCAGATCGTCGATCTCCCCGGCATCTATTCGCTCTCGCCGTACACGCCCGAGGAAGTCATCTCGAGGAACTTTATCCTCGACGAAAAGCCCGAGTGCGTCATCAACATCGTCGACGCGACCAACCTCGAGCGCAACCTCTACCTCACCACCCAGCTCATGGAGATCGACGTCCCCATCATCATCGCTCTCAACATGATGGACGCCGTCGAAAAGCAGGGCGATCAGATCGACGCAAAGGAACTTGAGGAGAAGATCGGCCTTCCCGTCGTCGCCATTTCGGCGCTCAAGGGCACGGGCATCAAAGAACTCATGGACAGGGCGATCTCCATTGCAAAAAAACCGCGGGCGGGCGTCACCGTTCTGCACGATTCGCCCCTCGCCCACCTCGTCAGGGACGTGAGTATCGCGCTCAAGGGCGCAAAGGTCGAAGCCCCGCTCTTCCACGCCGTCAAGCTCGCCGAGATGGACGAGATCGAGGTCAAGATGCACCCCGAGCTCGTCGGCATCGTGGAGGAGTTCAAATCGACCTTCAAGGACGATACCTTCGGCGACGACCTCGAGGCCGTCGTCGCGGACGCGAGATACAAGTACATCTCGGCGAACTATTCCTCCGCTTATAGAAAAAAGCACAGCGGGGAGAAACTCACGAAGTCCGACAAGGCAGATAAGATCCTGACCCATAAAATTTGGGGCATTCCCATCTTCCTCGTTATTCTGTTCGCGATCTTTCACCTCACCTTCTCGGAGGACCTCTTCTACATCTCGGCGATGGCGGGGGGACTTCCCACCCTCGAGGATCTCGGCTACGATATGGCAAACCCGGGAGTGACCCTCCTCGCCTGCTTCTATGACGGAGCCGTCTTCTCCCCCGGGGTCATTCTGACAAACGTATGGACATGGCTCCTCGACTGGGTGAATGTGCTCATCGGCCTCTGCACGCAGAACGCGCCCCTGTGGGTCGGCAGCTTTATCGGCGACGGCATCTGGGGCGGGCTCTCCGCCGTGCTCGGCTTCCTGCCGCAGATCCTGACGCTGTTCCTGTTCTTCTCCATTTTGGAGGATTCGGGCTACATGGCCCGCGTCGCCTTCATCATGGACCGCATCTTCCGCCGCTTCGGCCTCTCGGGCAGGGCCTTCATGCCCATGATCATGGGCTTTGGCTGTTCCCTTCCCGCCATGATCAACACCCGCACGCTCGCCGACGACAGGGAGAGGACGGCGACCATCCGCGTCATCCCGATGTTCTCCTGCGGGGCGAAACTTCCCATTCTGACGGCCATCGCGGGCGGCATCGTGGAGTACTTCGGCGTCGGAAACGCCGACCTCATCACCTACGGCATGTACCTCATCGGGATCGTCACAGCGATCGTCTGCGTCATTCTGATGCGGAATACGACCATGCGCGGCGACGTTCCGCCCTTCATCATGGAACTTCCCGCCTACCACATGCCCCTCTTCAAGGGTCTCATGATCCACCTTTGGGATAAGACCAAACACTTCGTCAAGAAGGCCTTCACCATCATCTTCGCCTCGACGATCGTCATTTGGTTCCTCTCCAACTTCTCTTGGAGCTGGCACTTCCTGCCCGAGGAGATCGAGTACGAAGGGGAGACCATTCTCGCAAATCTCCACACCGACCAGAGCATCTTGGGCTCCATCGGCATGCTCATTCAGCCTCTCTTCACGCCCCTCGGCTTCGGCTCACAGCTGAAGAGCTTCGGTTGGGTCTTCGCCGTCGCGGCCATCACGGGGCTCGTCGCGAAGGAGAACGTCATCGCCACCTTCGGCACCCTTGCCGCCTGCGTCGCGGGCAGTTACATCGCGACCGAGGAGGGCGTCGTCGAGGCCGTGACCATGATCTCCGCAACGGGAATCACGATCCCCGCGCTCATCGCCTTCATCGCCTTCAACATGGTGACCATTCCCTGCTTTGCGGCCTGCGCCACGGCGAGGGCGGAACTGCCCGAGGGCAAGTTCAAATGGACCCTGCTCTTCTGGATCGTGACCTCCTACATCGTAGGTACCGTCATCTATCTTGTTGGGTCGTGGTGGTGGACCGTCTTCCCCATCCTCGCAGTCGCCGCGGGCGCCGTGGTCGGCATCGTTCTTTGGAACAAGAAACACCCTTTGACCGAAAATGGGGTACCCATGTCCGTGTCTGAAGCGCAGAAAGAGGCCGCGGCAAGCGATGGAGGCAAGTCATGAGCTGGTGGGAAATTCTCATCATCATCGCGGCTGTGGCGTTCGTTGTCGGCGTCATCGCCGTGGGGATCATACGGAAAAAGCAGGGCAAGACGTCCTGTGACTGCGGCGGGGACTGCTCGGGCTGCAGTTGCTGTTCTCATGCGCAGGAAACGCAGGGAAAGCCGCACAAATAAAGTCCATCCATACAATCTCCATAAAATTTGTAAGAGCTCTTCCCGTTCGGGAGGGGTTCTTACATTTTTCGAAAAGGGGTTGCGTTTTTTCCCGATCTGTGATAGGATAGAGAGGAAAGGAGGCCAAACATGTCTGCAAAGAGAACATTCGCCATTGTCCCGCTCATCGTGTTGTGCCTGTTGTTTGCGGCGGCGGCCCTTTTCTGCATGCCCAGCTTCTCCGCTTCGGCCTCCGAGACATTCAGAAAGCCCGAAACGCTCGAGGAACTCCGCGCGGCCGATCCCGCGGACATCGCCTCTCTTCAGAAGTACGACAGCCGCGACTACGGCATCGTCACCCCCGTCAGAAATCAGACGGGGTACAGTCTCTGCTGGGCCTATGCGACGATCGCGGCGTCCGAGACGGCGATCCTGCGCGAGGGGCTCGGCGATGCGACGGCGGAGACCCTCGACCTCGAGGAGCGCAACCTCGCCTATTGGGCGCACAATCCGCGCACGGACGACTTCGGCCTCATCGACGAGGACGTCGAGAAGGGGAACGGCTCCTGGAACAAGGGCGGCTATGTCGAAGTGGCAGGAAAGGCCCTCATGCAGTGGATGGGGCCCGCAAACCAGCTCTCCGACTTGCCCAACGACATGCGCGACGATGTGGCGGAGGACATTCAGGCCCGCTACCCCGTCCCCTACAAACTCGAGAGCATGGTCCCCGTCTCCTATTCGGTGGAGAATGTGAAGAGGGCGGTCGCGGCCTACGGCGCCGTGGCGTTCAGCTTTCCCATTCATACCTATTCCAACGGCTACTACGAGATCGACAAGTATTTCAACAACGACGGTCAGGACCCCTCCAATCCGCACGGCTGTATCATCGTCGGGTGGGACGACACCGTCCCTGCCGAGAAGTTCACGCCCAAACATTCCTCGATGAACGGCGCATGGATCGTGAAGAACAGCTGGGGCAAATATTACACTCTCTCCGACGAGGGATATTTCTACCTCTCCTATGATTCCACGATCTACGACATCTGGGCCTTCGACTATGCGGAGGGGGACGAATTTGACAACCAATACTACTACAACGGCACTCTCGCGCGGGGAAATTTCTCCGTCTACGGCGA
>CANQOX010000042.1 GCA_947625595.1 uncultured Clostridia bacterium | reverse complement strand
TTATCCGATTTATGCGATGACGCCTGTGATGTCGAGGCAGATGCAGACGACGGAGAGGAGAACGAGGTAGAGTGAGAACCACTTGTAGTTCGCCTTGCCGATGATCTTGAGCATGGCCTTGATGGCGATGAAGCCGAAGAGCGCCGCAAAGGCGACCCCGATGATGACCCCCACCGCTGTGTACAGTCCGCCGTTGGCCGCCTCCGAAAACTGCGGCTCCTTGATGAAGCCGTAGAGCTCCACGGCGACGCTTCCCAAAATGACGGGAATGCTCATGAGGAAGGAGAACTTGGCGACGTCCTGCGTCTTTGCCCCGCTCAAGGTGCCCGCGACGATCGTCGAGCCGCTTCTCGACACCCCTGGAAGGAGCGCAACGGCCTGCATGAGGCCCATGGGAATGGTGTTCCGCCAGCCGAGATCCCTCTCCTTGCGGTTCGGGGAGCGGGCGGACAGCTCACAGAGAATGAGCAGAACGGCCGTCGAAGAAAAGCAGATCGCAAGGAGGATCATGGCCTGCGGGCCCGCGAAGTACTCGTCGATCTTATCGTCCAGAAGGACCCCGACGACGGCCGCGGGAATGGTCGCGACGATGAGCATCAGGAGGGGCTTGAAGGGCTTTTTGAACAGTCCGAGAATGTCCCTGAAGAAGACGATGCAGACGGCGATGAGCGTGCCGAAGTGGAGCATGACATTGACGAAGGTCATACTGCCGCCGCCGATGTCGTACCCCAATACCTTCTGCAGGAAGATAAGATGCCCGCTCGATGAAACGGGCAGGAACTCCGTGAGTCCCTGCACCGTGCCGAGTACCATTGATTTCCAGATAACGTCCCAAATATTCATGAGTCTAAATCAGGATGCGCTGTCAAGCCCGCTCAAATCGGCATAACGGTCTTCGTAGACGGTCGAGCCGATCTCCGCGAAGCGGTTGATGATGTCGGTCTGCTTGTTGCTCGAATAGGAATTGGTGGCCGCCGTCTTCTGCGCCTCATAGAAGAGATTCGCGAAGCTCCCCTCCGTGTCCTTGTCCGCGGCGTCGAAACTGCCCGCGGTCCCGAAGGGCGTCATACCCGCCTCCGTGAAGGAGAAGGTGCAGTAGATGATGTGCCAGCCGTAGTCGGAGGGAGCGACGATGTAGTGCCCCGCGCCTTCCGCGCAGACCCTCTGCGCCGCATACTCGAACTCGGAGACGAAGTCGGTCTTCTTGGGCGTCACGGCATAGCCGAGGTAGGAATTGAGCCCCGCCGTATCGGTATTGTATGCAAAGGAGAGCTCGTTGATGATCGAGAAGGCCTTGTTTTCGGGCGAACCTGCGACGAACATGTTCTTCGCGTTGAATCCGCCATCGAACTCGACGCTGCCCTCATAGTAGACGAACTTGGAGTAATCCACCTTGCCGTCTTTGTCATAATAATTGGTCTGCGTGAAGTAGTCGGCTGTGGGCTTGGTCCCTGGGACCACGTTAAGGCCCGCGCTGTCGAGGTACCCCTCCATCTCGGAGATGAAGTCGCCGATCTTGATCTTATTGGGCTTCACGGTGTACTTCCCGTCGGCGTCCTTGGTGACCTTGCCGTTGTAGGTGTACTTGCCGTAGTAATTTTTGAGGGGTTCGTACTGCTTGCCCTCGCCGCTCTTGTCCGCGGAGAGGGAGTTCTCGAAGAAGAGATAGGTCCTGTCGGCCGCGTTG
Source organism: uncultured Clostridia bacterium (assembly GCA_947625595.1). Taxonomy (GTDB): domain Bacteria; phylum Bacillota; class Clostridia; order Christensenellales; family Borkfalkiaceae; genus Gallimonas. Next base: position 11,093 of record CANQOX010000042.1, on the reverse strand, counting down.
TCGAGCGTGCCCTTGTAGCCGTCCGCCTCATAGGAATAGTCCTCGTCGCCCGTGAACCAAGTGCCGCGCTGGTCGGTCGCAAGCACGTTCTCGAGAAGGTGCGCGCGCCAAGCGAATTTGTTGCCCTGATTGTCGCCCTTGTCCATTTCGACGTCGCCTAAATCCTGCGTCTGCTGTGCGGAGAAGGGAAGAAGGATATTGATGACGAATCCGTACCCCGCCTGCGGTGCGGTCAGGACAAAGGAGGAATCGGACATGCCGTCGAGCGCATCATCGATGGAGAGCGTGCCCGCCTTGAAACCTTCCTCCTGATTCTTCAGGATGGTGTCGTACTTGTCCTTCATCCACTGGTCGGTGACGCCCTTGGCGGCCTCCTCCTCGAAGGCGTCGGACATCTTGTTGATGATCGCGCTCTCATAGGCGCTCTTGAGTTCGCGCTTGAAGTAGCTCAATTCCTCGATCTTCGTGGTGTCCTCCCCCGCGCCGAGCAAACCGCTGGAGCGGATATTGGTGAGGAAACTCGAATAGGCCTGCCTGCGGGTGTAGGCCGTGGAGCCGTCCACCTTCTCATAGCTGCCGAGCGCCGTCTCGGTGCCCGTGTAAATTCTGTAATCGGCGTCGTAGTAGTGTTCGCTCTCCGTATCGACGCCCGTCGGGGTCGTGCGGACGGTCACACTGCTCGTATCGTCCTCTGTCTCATCGATGATGCCCTCCTCGAGGGTGTCGAGGGAGCTGTTGAAGGAGGAGCGGAGGCCGTAGAGCGCTTCGCCCTTCTCATCGTCTGTGAGGAAATATCCGAGGCCCGCGATCGCCTTGTCGATCTCGCCGCCCGTGGCCGCATTGACGGCGGCCTGATAGCCCTGAACGGTGTAATCGGCGCTGTCCGTGGAGAGGAAGTAGGCCTTCGCATACTGCACATAGACCGCGCGGTTGACGAGGCTGTCCTTGATGGCGTCAAAGGTGTCACGGTACGTCCAGCCGTACTGGCTCATGACAGTGGAGCCGCTCGCGACGAAGGTCGCGACCATGTCGCGCTTGTAGATGCTCTCCGTCCCGATGACGTCCTTGTAGGCGGCGAACTCCCCGCCCGCATTGAATTCCTCGCTCTTGGTGATGTTGACTTCGGCGATCACTTGCTCATAGTCCTTCTTCGAGTCCGTCGTCACGAGGTCACAGCCCGCAAGGAGCCCGCACGCCATGACCGACGCCACGGAAATCGCAATTACCGCTCTTGTTTTATGCTTCATAGTAAAATACTCCGTTCTTCAAAATTCCGAACCGCAGGATACCCCCACGATTTTCATACGGTCTCTATTATAGCCTATTTTGCAAAAATGTGCAATTCTTTTTGGTGACAAACAGAGAAAAATCATGCAAAAGTTGACGCAAATTTCAAAAATTTCGTCATCTGGACCATTGTTCTGCTTCCGTCGCCCAAAAACGGGAAGGCGAGCGCGGGCGAAGTCGTCATTTCGAGGCGGAATTTTCCCTTGAAGGCCTCCATCGCCGCGGCGACCTTTTCCTCCCCGAGGGCGTTGAGAGAGGCGAATTCGAGCCTGCCCCCCTTCCCGCTCACCGAGATCTTCCTGACGCCGAGTTTGCGCGCGTAGGCCTTCATCAGGGCGATGATGAGGAGGTTCAACGTCTCCTCGGGCATTCTGCCGTAGCTCTCCTCCATGGAGGCGCACACCCGCTTGTAGTCGGCCGCCCCCCTGATCTCTGCGATCTGCTTGTAGCAGTCCATGCGGCCTGCGTTGGATTCCACATACGATTCGGGAATGAAGGCCGTTGACTTGATGTCGAGCTCCACGCCCTCCTCCTTCACGCCCGTGAGCTCCTCTTTGAGGATCTTGGCGTAAAGTTCGTAGCCGACCTTGTCCATGTGCCCATGCTGTTCGGCGCCGAGGACGTTGCCCGCGCCGCGGATCTCGAGGTCGCGCATGGCGATCTTGAACCCCGACCCGAGCTCGGTGAACTGCATGATCGCCTTGAGCCGCTCGGAGGCGTTCTCGGTCATGACCCGCTCGGGCTTGTAAGTGAAGTAGGCATGGGCGAGGCGGGAACTCCTCCCCACCCGTCCGCGCAGTTGATAGAGCTGGGAAATGCCCAGCCTGTCTGCGTCGATGACGACGAGGGTATTGGCATTGGGGAGGTCGATGCCGTTCTCGATGATGGTCGTCGTGACGAGGACGTCGTACTCGCCGCGGTAGAAGCCGAACACATTGCGCTCCAACGCCGTCCTGTCCATTCTGCCGTGGGCGATGCAGATCCGAGCCTCGGGGACGATCTCCCCCAAATGCGCGGCGAAGGCGTGGATGCTCTCCACCCTGTTGTAGAGGACGAAGGTCTGCCCCCGCCGTGCGATCTCCCGCAAAATGGCGTCGCGGAGCAGGGTCTCCGTCTCCTCGGCGACGTAGGTCTGCACGGGAAGGCGCGCCTGAGGCGGCGTCTGAATGGTGGAGATGTCGCGGATCCCCGAGAGGGAGAGGTGCAACGTCCTTGGAATGGGCGTCGCCGTCATCGTGAGGCAGTCGACATCGCGCTTGTAATTTTTGATCTTCTCCTTGTGCTCCACGCCGAAGCGCTGTTCTTCGTCGAGAATGAGAAGACCCAAATCGTGGAATTTCACATCGGCCGAGAGCAGTCGGTGCGTCCCGATGATGAGGTCTGCCTCCCCGCTCGCGAGGTCGGCAAGCGTCTTCGCGGCCTCCCTGTCCGTGCGGAAACGGTTGAGACAGGCGACGCGCACGCCGAAGTCCTTCATGCGCTCGAGGGCGGTCTGATAGTGCTGTTCGGAGAGGACGGTGCTCGGGCACATGAGGGCGGCCTGCCGTCCCGCGAGGACGCACAGATACGCCGCGCGGAGGGCCACTTCGGTCTTGCCGAAGCCGACGTCGCCGACGAGCAGGCGGTCCATGACCTTCTTTGAGCACATGTCGGCCTTGATCTCCTCGAAGGAAGTGGTCTGGTCGGGCGTGTCCTCATAGGGAAAGGCGGCGATGAATTCGTCCATCAGCTCGGGATATTCGGGGAAGGCATAGCCGACTTTCTCCTGCCGCTCGGCGTAGAGGGCCTTGAGGTCAAAGGCCATCTTCTTCAGGGAGGCGCGGACGCGGGCCTTGACCCGTTCAAACTCCCCGCCGCCGATCTTGGACAGCTGGGGCGAGTCCCCTCCCATGTATTTGGAGAGGACGTCCATATTTTCGACGGGAACATAGAGGGTGTCCCCGTCCTTATATTCGAGGGCAATGTACTCCTTGGTGCCCTCCGTCGTCTCGATCTTTTTGGTGCCCGTGATGCGGCCGACGCCGTACGTCTCGTGCACGGCGTAATCCCCCACTTCGGGCGCGACAAAGAGGTCCCCCCGTCTCTTCCTGATGCGGCGCTCCTTGACGGCCTTCGTGAAGAGGTCTCCCGTGCCGATGACGGCGAGTTTGCAGTCGTGGACCATAAATCCGTGCTCGAGGCTGGCGGGGAGAAGGGTGACGCCGACGAGCTCCTCGAGCCGCGCGGGCAGGGGCGAAATGGGCAAAAAGGACTCCGCAAGCTCCTCTTTGAGCTTCTGCGCCCGCTCCGCACTGCCGCAATAGAGCATGACGCGGTAGCCCGTCTTCATCCATGTGCGGAGGTCGGCGGCAAGGTCGGCGGCAGAATTGAGATAGCGGCGCACGGGCGTCGTCTTGTAGTTGAAAATTTTGAGAGGGTTCGTGAGGAAGGGATTCCCCATGAAGGTCTGAAGGGTGAGCGTGCGGTAGCCCGTGAGGCTGTCGATGTGCTCGCGGGGAATGTACTGCCGCTCGGAGCAGGGCAGCGCTTCGCCCCCCTTTAAGAGGAGTTTGAACCTCTCCCCGTGCTCGCGGTACAGCCCCTCGATCTTGTCGCGGATGAGTTTTCCCTCGTCAACGATGACGAGGGCGTCCCCCGCGAGGTCCCGCAAAAATTCTCCCGAGCCCTCGAGAAGGGGCAGGAGGAAGTCGGAGAGGAAGCCGTCAGTCTCCATTTCCTCCCGCACGGCCTCCATGCGGGCGCGGACGGAGACGGGAAGAGAGGCGATCTCGGCTTTGAGCCTTTCATCGACCGAAGGGGCCTCGCCCTCCCCGAGAAGGGCGTCCGTCGCGGCGACAATGTCAACGGAGGAGAGCTTTTCATACCGCTCCCCCGTCTCCTCGTCGTAGGGCTTGACGGCCTCCACGCTGTCGCCGAAAAAGTCGATGCGGACGGGGTGCGCCATGTTGATCGGCCAGATGTCGAGAATATCTCCCCTGACCGAAAAGGCCCCCCTGCCGTCCACGGTGTATTCCCTCTGATAGCCCGCCTGCGCGAGGGCGGAGACGAGGGCGCGCATGTCCGTCTCTTCGCCGACGGCAGGAGAAAAGACTTTGAGCCGCCTCGGTACGAGCTGGACGAGGGCCTCGACGTCGCAGACGAGGATCTCTGCCCCCTTTTGCCACTCATAGAGCGCGGTCAAACGGCGGTAAAGGGCGTCCTTGGACCCCGCGCGGCGGTAGAGCAGGACCTCGTCCTTTGCCGAGAGGAGGATCGTCTTTTTTCCCGAAAGTGCGGAGATGGCCTCGTGGGCACGCTTTGCCGAGAGCGGGTCGGCCGTGATGTAGACGGCCCTCCCCTCCGTGAGCGCGGCGATGAGGTATTTGCTCTCATCGGGCACACCGAAAACCGCCGAGGGAAGCCCTTGGCGGAGACTTTCTCTGATGAGCGGAAATTCGCCCCCTAAATTGTCGTAGGAGAAAAAATTCATCCGTTATATTCTGTCATGACGCGCTCAAAGTCCCTGCCCGAGGCGAGGGCGAGCGCGGCCTCCGCCGCGCGTTTGCAGGCGGAGATGAAGAGCTCATAGTCCTCTTTTCTGACGTCGGAGAGGACGTAATCGATGAGCGGGACATTGACGGCCTCGTCGCGGATGCCGATGCGGATGCGGGCGAAGTCGGTAAAGCCGAGCTCGGCGATGACCGAGCGCATGCCGTTGTGCGTGCCCGCGCTCCCCGAGGGGCGGATGCGGACATGGCCTTTGGGAAGGTCGTAGTCGTCGTAAATGACGATGAGTTCCTTGGGCGAAACTTTGTACTTGGCGACGAGCTGTTTCACAGCCCTGCCCGAGGCGTTCATATAGGTGAGCGGGCGGGCAATGATGACTTTCTCGCCGCTCAAATACCCCTCTGCGACGCTCGCCTCGCACTCTCTCTTCTTAAATTTGACATGCAGAGCCTCGGCGGCGTCTCCCGCCGCCAAAAATCCCATGTTGTGGAAGGTCTTGGCATACTTTTCCTCGGGGTTCCCGAGACCGACGATCAGATACATAATAAAAACTCCGCCTGTGGAGCATTCGTTGAAGTGAATTTGGTGGACTTACACTGAATTCTTGTCGCCCCTATGAGGGGAGATGTCACGAACGAAGTGAGTGACAAAGGGGTTTCTCTCGGCTCCTCCCGAGGAGGAGCTGTCACCGCAGGTGACTGAGGTGGGCATGATTTGCCGTTGTCCACCCCCTACCCCCTCCTACTTCGCGCTTGTGCCGCGCTTGGAATCAAATAGAATGCGCGCGGGGCGGAAGGGGTAAAGGACAACACCCCTTCTGCCCCTATGGGGCACCCACCCCTCAAGGGGTGGGCAAGTCTTGGCTCCCCCTTGAGGGGGAGCTGTCACCGAAGGTGACTGAAGGGGTGTCATTCCCATTTCCTTGCCTTAGGCGGAATTCACTTCCGCCGTGGGCGACTCAATTTGCCGAAACCTTTCGGCTTGTTGTCCTTGCAGAGTGCCTTCCGTGGCCAACTCGATTGATGAACAATGCACTTTCGCTCGAACATTTCTTTTCGAAGGACACCCCTTCCGTCTCGCCGCAAAGCGGCGAGCCACCCACCCCTCAAGGGGTGGGCAAGGGGTGGACAAGTAAAGAAATGTTCGAAATCATTCCCAATTCCTTGCCTTAGGCGGAATTCACTTCCGCCGTGGGCGACCCCATTTGGTACCCTACGGGAACCACAATGACTTTCAAGGCACGAAAGTGCGTGGGGTGATAAGGTTATGGAATGCACAGCGTTGACCCCTCGAACGATTTGTTTTCGCAGAAAACAAATCGTTCGAAACCTTTCAGTCGTAAATTTTACTCATCGGCCTGTCGAGATAGACGTTTTCGATCGCCGCCGCCCAAATTTCTGCCGTGGACAGGATCTTCATCTTCTTCAGGCGCTTTTCCTCGGGGAGATAGATGGTGTCGAGCATGACGAGCTCGTCGATGGGCGACTTCTCCAGCCGCTCGAGGGCGGGACCCGAGAGGACGGGGTGCGTACAGCAGGCCTTGATCTCCTTCGCGCCCGCATCGACGAGGGCCTCCGCACCCTGACAGATCGTGCCGCCCGTGTCGATCATGTCGTCGACGAGCAGGCACCGCTTGCCCTTTACCTCGCCGATGATGTTCATGACCTCCATGACGTTGGCGCGGGGACGGCGCTTGTCGATGATGGCAAGGGGCACGCCGAGCCGCTCGGCGACCTTCCGCGAGCGGTTGACCGAACCGATGTCGGGAGAGACGACGATGAAATCGTCGGAGAGTTTGTCCGCATAATAGTTATACAGCGTGGGTCCGCCGAGAAGATTGTCGACGGGAATGTTGAAAAATCCCTGTATCTGCGCGGCGTGGAGGTCCATGGTGAGGACCCTGTCCGCCCCCGCCGAAGTGAGAAGGTCGGCGATGAGCTTGGCCGTGATGGGATCGCGCGAGCGGGCCTTTCTGTCCTGCCGCGCATAGCCGAAGTAGGGAATGACGGCCGTCACGCGCCCCGCCGAGGCACGCTTGGCGGCGTCGATCATGATCAGAAGCTCCATCAGGTTGTCGTTGACGGGAGCGGAAGTGGACTGAATGATGAAAAGGTCCCTGCCGCGCACCGTCTCGCCGATGTGTACGCTCGTCTCGCCGTCCGAAAACTTGGTGACTTCGACTTCGCCGAGGCTCGTATTGAGCTTTTCGGCGATCTTCTCGGCCAAAGGACGGTTGGAATTGCCCGCAAATAGCTTGATTTCATTTCCGTGAGTTATCATGCGTCGGTTCCTTATAGAGTTTTTTCTCTTCTATTTTAACGGTTTTTGCCGTCTACGTCAATCGTTTCGCGGGAGAAATTATTTTTTGTTGACGCCCGTTTGCACTGCCGCCTCAGCGACGGCTTTCGCAACGGCGGCATGCGCCCGCAGGTCATAGGCGTAAGGGAGAATATGGTCCCGCCCGAGGCCGTCTGTGCAGGCGGCGATGGCGCGGGAGGCCGCAAGCATCATCTCGTCGTTGATCGTGCGCGCGCGCACGTCCAAGGCCCCGCGGAAGAGCCCCGGGAAGACGAGGACGTTGTTGATCTGGTTGGGCTTCTCGGAGGAACCCGTCCCGACGATCGCGGCGCCCGCCTCGAGCGCGTCCTCGCGGGAGATCTCGGGCACGGGATTGGCGCAGGCAAAGACGACCGCATCGCGCGCCATGGACTTCACCATCTCCTTCGTGACGCAGTTGGGCCCCGAGACGCCGATGAAAACGTCCGCCCCCTTCATTGCGTCCGCAAGTGAGCCGACGCGCCGATCGCGGTTGGTCTGAAGGGCGATCTCGGCCTGTGCGCCGTTGAGACCAAGGCTCGGCACGCCCGCGCACAGAATGCCCTGTCTGTCGCAGAGAATGACGTCCCCCACCTTCATCTTCAACAAAAACTTCGCGATGGAGATCCCCGCCGCCCCCGCGCCGTTGATGACGACGCGGACCGTCTCCATCTCCTTGCCGACGAGGTTCAAAGCGTTAATGAGGGCCGCCGCCGCAACGATCGCCGTGCCATGCTGGTCGTCATGGAAGACGGGGATATCGAGGTCCTCCTTGAGCCTTCTCTCGATCTCGAAACAGCGGGGCGCGGAGATGTCCTCGAGGTTGACGCCGCCGAACGACCCCGCGAGGAGCTCGATGGTCCTCACGATCTCGTCGGGGTCCTTGGACCTGATGCACAGGGGGAAGGCGTCCACGCCGCCGAAGGCCTTGAAGAGGGCGCACTTGCCCTCCATGACGGGCATGCCTGCCTCGGGGCCGATGTCGCCGAGGCCGAGAACGGCCGTGCCGTCGGTGATGACGGGGACGGTATTCCACCGCCGCGTGAGGTCAAAGCTCTTCTCTGCGTCCGCATGGATCGCAAGGCAGGGCTCGGCCACCCCCGGGGTGTAGGCGAGAGAAAGTTTTTCACGGGTGTCCACCTCCACGCGGGGGACGATCTCGATCTTTCCCCTCCACTCGGCATGTCTTTTGAGGGATTCTTCTCGGTAATTCATAGTTCTCCTTTGGCTTTATTATAACCGTTTTTTATCCCGCCGTCAACCCAAAAAACTTCCCGCGCCGAAATGAGCGCGGGAAGTTTTCCCTTATGACAAACGCCGTAAGCGTTATCCTGCTGTGGGGATCCGAAGAACGGTGAGCGAGTAGGGCTTCAGTTCATACCCGAAGTTCTCCCCCGTCCAGCCGACCGAGGTGGAGGAGGGCGAGACGGCCGTCTTGTTCTTGAGCGTGTTCACCGCCTTGTAATCGCTGCCCGTGAGCTCGGTGACGTAGGCAAATCCCCTGCCCGTCGCGTTCGTGATGTTCACGTTCATCTTCACGGCTCCGCCCGAGATGTTGACGACCTTGACGATGAGATCGCCGTTTGCGGCCTTGCTCGCGACAAAGTAGAGTTTGTTGAAGGTCTTACCCTGTCCGGATGACGCGGGGAAGGCGAAGGTCTCCTCGCTCTCCCACCGGAGATTGGACTTATAGAGGGTCGTCGCGCCGAGGTTCTTCATGAACATCTGCTGGACATAGTAGTTCGCCGTGCGGAGAATGTCCGTGTTGGTGAAGTACATCATGTCGACGTCCCACTGGTTGGCGTTGTCGTCGCCGCCGAATTGGGCACTTGCCCCCTTGTCGGCGACGCCGAACATGGGCGCGTAGGCCGCGAGCTCGATGACATTGCCGTTGCGCTCGTAACTCGTCATCATGGCCGCCTCGGCAAGGGCCGCAATGAGCTCGTTGCGGTACTGCTCATAGCCCGCAGCCGACGTATTGGCCGAATACTCACCGACAAAGACGCCGTAAAAGTCCTTCGCTGCGGGACGGTCGTACAAGTCATACATGGCGTTCTTGTCGAGCAACGTCGTCCAGTTCACATAGTAATGCTGGTCGTGCACACCGTAGTCGGAGATCTTGTCGATGACTTTGTTTTTAAGCGCCGCCTCTGCCGCCCTTTGCGCGGTCCCCTTCTCTACTCTGTACGAACCGTCGGCGTACTGCGTGGTGTCCTGACAGTTGCCGATCGCGATGCTGTTGCCAACGATCATCTTGATGCCGTATTTTGCGCAAGCATCTGTGAAATCTTTATCCTTGAGGAATTCCTCGTAACAAGTCCGATAATAGATGTCCCCTTCCTGCTCGTTGCCGATGCCGAGATAGCTCATCTCAAAGGGTTCCTCGTGGCCGAGCGCGGCGCGGAAGGCGCCCCACTTCGTCGTCTTGTCGCCCTTGGCGAATTCGATGAGGTCGATGGCGTCCTGAATGTAGTCCTCGACGCCCTTGCCGTGGCGGCCGTTGAGGAGCATCACATTGTGATCGGAGAGCCCGCAGTTGAGGACGGGCACTGCGCTCGCCCCGAGATTTTCGCACAGCTTGAAGAATTCATAGAATCCGACGCCGTACTCAAGATTGTACGAAGTGCCAAACTCCCACAGATCGCCGTTCTGTCTGCGCGTGATCCACTCGCCCTGCGTCGTCTCGGAGGTCTCGACGCCGTCTTTGACGAGGGTGTAGGAGAATGCGGGAATGGTGTCATCGCCCGCATTGTCGCCGCTCTGGACCGCGCCGATGGAGTTTTTCCAATCGTAAACGTACTGCGTATCTGCGCCGCCTCTGCCGCCGTCCCCCTCGATGATGCACCCGCCGGGGAAGCGGACAAACTTGGGAGAGAGGTCCTTGATCGTGTCAAAGACAAACTGCTTGATGCCGTCCTTCTGCTCCGAAGTCTCGAGCTGAATGCCGTCGAGATAGTACTTCCCCGCCGCGTTGAAGGTGATGGCGAAGGTCACGCCGCTGTCGGCCGTTGCACTGGGTTTCAGGGCCGTCTGATACTTCACCCACTCGCCGTTGCCCTTGACGGGAATGACCTTCTCGGCAAGCGTCTCATCGCCCTTCTTCAGGGAGACCGTCATACTGGCCGCCGCGGAGGACTTGACAAAGGCCGAGAATTGATACTCCGCGTCCGTGTTCACCGCGATGGGAAGGTAGGGATGCCCCGCCGACGTCAGGCCGCCGCCCGCCGCCGTCACATTGAGCGAAGCATAGTTGGCGTTGACGCCCTTGGCGGCATACTCGGGCTGTCCCTTCAGGACGCCGTCCGAATTTTCGACAGTCAGCGTAGCATTTGCCTCCGTCCAGTTGGCGCTCTTATTGCTGAAGGACTCGAAGGAGCCGTTCGGAAGGAGATTGTCGTCGAGGAGATACCCCGCATAGTTGATATCCTCGAGGAACACGCCGAAGAGCGTCTCGGAGATCTGCTGGTTCCCCGAACCGTTGAGCGCGAGGGTCACATCCTGATCGGAAAAGGTCTCGACGGTCTTCTCGGGCGCGGGAAGCTCGGGAAGCGTGGCCGAAGGGTCATCCTTTTTGTTCTCGTCGCCGCCATTGTCGCCGCACCCCGCAAAGAGCGAGAGCGAGAGAATGGAGGAGACGGCAAGTGCAAAGATCTTGGTAAATTTCTTCATGGTCTATCCCCCTTTTGTCTCATATTATATCACAAATAATTTTTTTGGCAATACTGTTTGAAAAATTTTTTAAGTATTTTATTTTGAAGTGAAACATTGGGGGGACTACTGCGTCATTCAGAGGCGGATGGCTCATCCTGAGGTCCCAACGGGGCCGAAGGATCCCATGAACGAAGTCAACGACCAAGGGGATCCTTCGCCTTCGGCTCAGGATGAGCGGGCGGGGCGGAATGACGCGGGAGGGCGGGAGGGATTTCTCTCGGCTCCTCCCAAGGAGGAGCTGTCACCGAAGGTGACTGAGGTGGGCATGATTGGCCGTTGCCCACCCCCCTACC
>CANQOX010000041.1 GCA_947625595.1 uncultured Clostridia bacterium | reverse complement strand
GTCGGCACGCAGGCGACCGTCAAGGGCATGCTTCCGCGCGACCTCAAGGAGATCGGTTCGCAGATCATTCTCTCCAACACCTATCATCTCTACATGCGCCCGGGGGACGAACTCATCGCCCGCGCGGGGGGATTGCACAAGTTCATGAACTGGGACAGGCCCATTCTCACCGACAGCGGCGGGTTTCAGGTCTTTTCCCTCGCCAAACTCAACAAGATCACCGACGACGGCGTGACCTTTTCCTCCCATGTGGACGGGAGCTATCACACCTTTACGCCCGAACTCGCCATGCGCATTCAGCACAACCTCGGCTCGGACGTCATGATGGCCTTCGACCAGTGCAGTGAATACGGCTACACGCACGAGCAGGCCGCGTCCGCCATGGAGCGGACTTCGAAGTGGCTCGAGCGGTGCTACCTTGCCCATGACAGGCCGAACCAAGCCCTTTTCCCCATCGTGCAGGGCAATTTTTACAGGGACCTGCGGGAGGAGAGCCTCAAACGCTGTCTTCCCTTCGTCAGGCACGGCATCGCCATCGGCGGGCTGTCGGTGGGGGAGCCGAAGCCGCTCATGTATGAGTTCCTCGACTTTCTTCAGCCCAAACTTCCGACGGACGTGCCCCGCTATCTCATGGGGGTCGGCTCGCCCGATTGCCTTGTCGAGGGGGTGCTCCGCGGCGTGGACATGTTCGACTGCGTCCTCGCGACGAGGGTCGCCCGCAACGGCACGGCGCTCACTTCGCGGGGAAAGGTCGTCGTCCGCAACGGCAAGTACAGGGAGGACTTCACCCCCCTCGACCCCGACTGCAACTGCTACACCTGCCGAAATTACACCAAGGCCTACCTTCGCCACCTCGTCAACGTCGGGGAGATGATGAGCGGCATGCTCCTCTCCCTTCACAACATCGCCTACCTCCACTCCCTCATGCGGGGATTGAGGGAGGCCATTCTCCACGGGTATCTTCGGGACTTCGTGAAGGAGTTTTACGCAAAGCAGGGCGAAGAATCGACATGATCTTCCCGTGAAATTGGCGTGAAAGCCAAAAAGCGGCGCGAAAACGCTTGCAAAATTTTTCCCGAAATAGTATGATAGAGAAAAAGGAGTATAGCATGGAATTACAGCTTACGGAGACATACGAGCTCATACACGGCGAATTGCCCCCCGCACAGCGGCTGGAGGACACCACGACCGAACAGCCGTCGGACGGCGGCAGCACGGAGGGTACGGGCGAACAGCCGTCACAGTCCTTCAACTGGGGCTTCACGATCATCATCATCGCCGTCTTTGTCATGATCATCGCATGGTTCCTTCTCTCGGGCAGGAAGAACAAGGCGGGAGAGCGGGAGTATGCGGAATCCATCGAGGCGATCAAGCCCGGTAACAAGGTGACGTCGCGGGGCGGCATCTGCGGCGTCGTCGTGGAAGTCTGCGACGACAACACCGTCATCATCGAGACGGGCAGTGAGGCCTCGGGCAAGTCCCGCTTCAAGCTCATGAAGGAATGTATCTATGAGACGGACGCCAAGGGTCCCACGCAGATCGCGCGGGAGGAGGCGGAACTTCGCAGACAGCAGGAGAAGGAGGCGAAGCGCGCCGCCAAGGAGGCCGCAAAGAGCGGTCAGGCGCCCGCCGCGCCCGCCGCGCCCGCGGAGCCCGCAGAGGCGCCCGCGGAGGTCCCCGCAGAGGTCCCCGCGCCCGACGAAGACGGGAAGTCTTCGCAGGAGAAGCCGCAGGAATAATGGCATTGCTCTCCGCATACCTTACGGTGTGCGGAGGTTTTTTTATGGACAGGGAATTTGCGGTCTCGACCGTAAGACAGATCTTTTTCGCCGCCCTCTTCGGGGCAGTGTTCTCACTGCTCTCCCTTGCGATAGCGGCGATCTTCGTCAAGTGTTTCTCCATGCCGCAGGCGGGCGTGACGGCCGTCAACTGGTGCGTGAAGTGCGTCGGCGCGTTTCTGGCGTCCGTCCTCTTCATCAGGGGGGAGCGCGCCCTTCTGAAGGGCGCGGGCGCGGGGCTCGCATTCGCCGTCCTCACCCTCCTGCTCTTCGCCATGATCGGCGGGGGGTTCCGCATCGACGGATTTTTCGTGCTCGAACTCGCCGTCTGCGCCATTCTCGGCGGGGCGGGCGGACTTCTCGGCGCGAAATTGCGGAAAGACTGAAAAAACACTTGCAAATTTTCCCATATGGTTGTATAATGGTGAAAAACAGAAAGAGAGGACACTGATATGATCAAGACCATTGCGAAGCCTGCGGAGAAGAAGGTCACGGGTTGCGGCGAATGCAGGAGCACCTGCCAGTCCGCCTGCAAGACGAGCTGTACGGTTGGGAACCAGTCCTGCGAGCGCGTCACGAGAGAACAGAAGATCGACGAGCAAAAATAAGCATACGCGAACATCATAAAAGGCGGCGCGTCGCGTCGCTTTTTTCGGTACTCTATGATCCACGTCTTTACATATCACAACGATCACTACGTCTATGACACGGGCAGCGGGAGCCTTCACGCCTGCGACGAGAGGACGGCGAAATATCTCTCGGGGGAGCCGATCGAGCTCACCGATGACGAACTCAAGGACATTCTCGGCCTGAAGGAGGCGGGGCTTCTCGGCGCGCCCGAAACTTCCGCCCGCCCCATCAAGAGCAATGAGGTCAAGGCCCTCTGCCTGCACATCTGCCACGACTGCAACCTCCGCTGTAAATACTGCTTTGCGGACGAGGGAGCCTATCACGCCGCGCGGGAGATGATGTCCTTGGAGACGGCCAAGGCCGCCATCGACTTCCTCCTCAAGGAGAGTGGGAAGCGGAAGGTCCTCGAAGTGGACTTCTTCGGCGGCGAGCCCCTCATGAATCTCGGCGTCGTCAAGGAGACGGTCTATTACGCCAAGGCGGAGGCCGCGAAGCTGGGCAAGAAATTCCTCTTCACGACGACGACCAACGCCCTTCTCCTCGACGACGAGACCATAAAATTTTTCAACGAGGAGATGGAGAACGTCGTCCTGTCCATCGACGGCAGGAAGGAAGTCAACGACGCCGTGCGACAGACGGTCAACGGCAAGGGGAGCTTCGACATCGTCATTGAGAAGATCAGAAAGTTCGTCCGCGCGAGAGGGGACAAGCACTACTATGTGCGCGGGACCTTCACCGCCAAAAATCTCGACTTCTCGAAGGACGTCCTCTTCCTCGCCGATCAGGGCTTCGATTCCCTGTCGGTGGAACCCGTCGTCACCGAGATCCCCGACCTTCAGATCAGAGAGGAGCACCTTCCCCAGATCGAAAGGGAGTACGAAGTCCTCTGCGACGAGTTCATCAGGCGCGAGGAGGAGGGGAGGGGATTCAACTTCTTCCACTTCAACGTCGACCTCGAGGGCGGGCCCTGCCTCGAAAAGCGCGTGTCGGCCTGCGGCGCGGGGAATGAGTATTTCTCCGTCGTCCCGAGCGGCGACATCTACCCCTGCCACCAGTTCGCGGGGGACCCCAAATGGAGAATGGGCAATGTCTTCGATGGCACGCTCGACCCCGCGATACGGGCGCAGTTCGCAGAGAGCTGTCTCTTCACGCGGAAGAAGTGCGAGAGCTGTTTTGCCAAGTTCATCTGCTCGGGCGGATGCAGTGCGAACAACTACCATTTCAACGGCGACATCAACGAGCCCTACGAGATCACCTGCGCGATGATGAAAAAGAGGATCGAGTGCGCCATGCGCGTGCTTGCCATGCGCAAAATCAAAGAAAAATAGACGAAATTTGATAAAATGCTTGCAATTCGGCTTGACGATATTGCTCATTTTATATATAATGATAGACAGCGGAATTTCCCAAGGGAATTTTTCGGGCGGGCTCGGCCCGCGTTTCAGATAGGAGGAGGCAATGGGCAAAGTTAAATCGGCAATTTGTCTGACGCTGATGTCACTGCTGATCGCCGGATTGTGTTTTATATGCTTCGTGTCGTTCGGACTGCCGAACGGGATCGATACCTATAATTCCATTCTTCAGATGACGCAGAAGGACGCAGACCTCGGCATGCGCTACGGCGGTGCGGACGACGAGAGCGACAGATATCTTGGCGGCGGCTATACGGCCGTATATTATCCCGAGGGCGTCATCTCCGCAGAGGAGTATGAGACGGCCCTGAAGGGAATGGAGGAGGACGCGGACAAGCAGGACTACACAGAGCAGTATGCGAAGTTCGGCGGTCTCTACTTCGACACAGAGAAGATCAAGAGCAAGGGCGGCGCGGCCTATGAGCCGAACGACGATTTCAAGGCGCAGTTCGAGAGCGCGGTAGAGCTCTTCACCGCCCGCTATGAGGCGCTTCACCTCGAGGACGTGCGCGTCAGCGTGTTTGACGATTATGCCGTCCGCGTGTTTGTCCCGCAGAATGACGGCGCGGCCTTTACGCCGCTCTCCTACACGGGCGATTTCACCGTGAAGTACGGCTCCGACGCTTCGAGCGCGGCGACGATCATGCCCGCCCGTTCGACGGAGGAGATCACCGACTACGTCAAGGGCGCCTACTGGAGAACGGGGGCCGACGGTTCGAGCTTCGTCGTCATCGACTTCACCAAGAAGGGGAGAACAGCCCTTGCAAATGCCTCGAGCGGGGCGGCGGACTCCTCCGCGACGGTGTTCTTCCGCGTCGGCGACAACGACGCTCTGCAACTCTCCGTCAGCGAGCAGATCGATCAGGACAGCCTCTACATCTCCAACTCGAGCTTTACCGAGATCTCCGCGAAGTCCTCGGCCGTCCTCATCGACACGGCGGTCAACGGGGTCAAGACGGAGCTTGCGTTCAGCGTAAAGGACGGCAGTTTCCGTCACGCACAGTACGGGGAAAATTCCCTCCTGTGGCTGTACATCGTCTTCGGCGTGTTCGCGCTTGCGATGATGGTGTTCTTCTTCGTGAGATACCACCTCCTCGGCCTTGCGCATCTCTACACATACCTTCTGTTCCTGTGCGGGACAGTGCTCTGCGTGTGGGCGATCCCCTTCCTGACTTTGAGCGTTGAGACCTTCATCGCCTTCATGCTCACCTCCGTGCTCCTCTGCGTCTCCGACGCCGTCACCTTTGAGAAGGCGAGAGCGGAGTACGCGACGGGCAAGACGATGGTCTCCTCCGTCAAGACGGGCTACTCGAAGTGCTTCTGGAATCTCTTCGATTTGCACATCGTGCTCGCCCTCGCGGGATTCTTCACCTTCTTCGTTGCGCTTCCCGCGTTGAGCAACTTCGCCTTCGTGTTCGGCCTCACGGCCGTGTTCTCGGGGCTGGGGTCGCTGCTCATCAACCGTTTCAACTGGGCGATCCTCATGGCTTACACGCCCAAGAAGGGTGCCTTCTGCAACTTTGCAAGGGAGGAAACCGAAGATGAATAAGTTCAGACCGTGGAAGAAACTTCCCATTTGGATCGCGATCTCCGCAGTGGTCATCATCGCAGGGATCATTCTGATGGCGCTCCTCGGCTTCAACACTGCGGCCGAAAAGCCCCAGAACAGCCAATTTGAAGTCAAGTACAACGTCGCCGTTGACATCGACGAGAAGAAACAGGACAAGCTCGAGGGCCTCTGCGAAGAGGTATTCAAGAGCAACGGGCTCACCGTTGCCGACATGCAGAAGGCGACGAGCGTCGCGATCTCGAATGAGTCCGCACAGCCCTACACGGCTTCCTTCGTATTCTACTTCACCTCGGAGGTCTCTGCCGAGACGCAGGAGAAGGTTCAGAGCGAAGTCCAGACCAAGATCAAGGCGGACGCCGACCTTTCGGGCGAAGACATGGTCTACACCGTCTGGCACAGCGAGACGGTCACCTCTGCGGCGGACTACGTCTGGCGCGGAGCGGTCGCCGTCGGCATCGTCGTCGCGCTCGTCTACGTTGCCATCCGCTTCGGCGTCGGCAGCGCCCTCACGGGCCTCACGCTCGCCGTGCATGACGCGCTGTTCACGCTCGCCCTGCTCGCGATCACGCGCATTCCCGTCTATGCCGCCGCTCCCGTATGGTTTGCGGCGACCGCGGCTCTGCTCTCCCTCGCCCTTTGGCTCATTCACTGCATGAAGCTCCGCGCTGTCAAGAAGGAATCGCAGGTTCCCGTCGATGCGGAGACGGCCGTGGAGACCGCCTATGCGGGCGCATGGAAGTGGATCGCCGTCTGTGCGGGCATTGTCGCCGCCGTCATCCTCCTCACGGGTGCGCTTGCGACCCCCGGCGTCAGGGCGGCCGTCCTGCCTCTCCTTGTCGCCGTCGTCGGCCCTGTGTATTCGACGCTGCTCTTCGGCCCCGCGCTCCATGTGCATGTCAGGAGAGCCTTCGACAAGCTCTCCCGCAAGGGCAAACCCAAGTATGTCGGCAAGGAAAAACAGGCCGACAAGTAATCATGACATCATTCTTGCGGCGGGAGTTTCTCCCGCCGTTTTGATAATCTGAAGAAGTGCGCCCCCGTGGCCCGTCCCTCGCTTTACGGAGAAGGAAATGAAAAAACTTGTGCGGGAGTATGAATTTTCTCCCGAACAACTGAATACCGTAAGAAGGCTTGCAGACAAGCTGTCGCTCACCGAGACGACGGCGGGGCTTCTCTATGCCCGCGGCATGGACACGGAGGACAAGATGCGGGCCTTCCTCACTCCGGGGAAGGAGCATTTCCTCTCGCCCTTCCTCATGCAGGGCATGCGGGAGGCCGTGGACCTCATCACGCGGGCGCGGGAGGAGGGCTGGAACGTGGCCGTCTACGGCGACTACGACGCCGACGGGATCGGCGCATGCGCCATTTTGTCGCGCGCACTGCGGGAATTCGGCATCGAGCCCTATCTCTACGTTCCCGAGCGGCAGGAGGGATACGGCCTCAACTGCGGCGCGATCGACGCCATCTTCGACGAATTTCTGCCCGACCTCTTCATCACCGTGGACTGCGGCATCTCCAACCGCGCCGAGGTCGAGTACATCAAGGAGCAGGGGGCGTACGTGATCGTCACCGACCACCACGAGCTCCCCGAAATTCTCCCCGACTGCATCATCGTCAACCCCAAACTGCACGACGATTATCCCTATGACAATCTGTGCGGCGCGGGCGTTGCGTTCAAGCTCGCCTGCGCTCTCCTCGGCGAAAGGGCGTACGCCTATTTGGACTTCGCCGCGCTCTCCACCGTTGCGGACAGCGTGCCGCTCCTCGGCGAAAACCGCGACATCGTGGCCGAGGGACTGCGGCTCATCGAGAGAAGTCCCCGCCCCGCTTTTTCGGAACTGCTCCAAAAGAGCGAAAAGGTCACGGCGCAGACGCTTTCCTTTACCCTCGCGCCCCGCATCAATGCGGCGGGGAGAATGGGGGACGCCAAGGCCGCGCTCAAGCTCTTCACGACGCAGATCGGGGAGGAGATCCCGCCCCTTGCCGAGAAACTCAACCTCTACAACGCCGAACGGCAGCGCTGTTGCGACGGCCTGTATGCGCAGGCCTCTGCCATGGCGCGGGAGGAGGGAGCCTTCGGCAACGTCATCATGCTCGCCGCGGAAGGCTGGAATGCGGGCTTTGTCGGCATCGTCGCCGCCCGCGTCGCGGAGGAATTTTCCCGCCCAGCGCTCCTCTTCGTGCGGCGGGGAGGCATGCTCAAGGGCAGTGTGCGGAGCATCGAGGCCGTGAACATCTTCGAGGCCCTGAAGGCCTGTTCGGAGTACATCGAGGAATTCGGCGGGCACGCGCAGGCGGCGGGCGTCAACGTCAGGGAGGAAAACTTTGAGAAGCTGAAGGCCGCCCTCAACGAATACATCGGCTCCCACTACAGGCGGGAGGATTTTGAACCCACCCTCGCCGTCTGCGGCGAAGGGGAGGACCCCGAACGCCTCGCGCACGAGCTCGAGCGGCTGGAGCCCTTCGGCGTCGGCAACAGGCGGCCGCTCTTTGCGGTCAAGGCGGGCAGGGTGGACGCCGACCCCGTCAAGATGGGCTCGCCCCACGTCGCCTTCCCGCTCGGTGGGCTGTCCTTCATGGACTTCGGCGGCGTGAAGGACCTCAAAATTCTGCGGAGCGACGTCGAAAAGACGATCGTCTATGAATACAATCTCTCCGAATTCCGCGGCAGGGAGTATCTGAAGGGCTTTGTCCGCGCCGTGCTCTGCGACGGCATGAGCGGGAAGCAGGTGGAGCTCGACGCCTTCGAGGCCCAGCTCCGCACGCTCGGCCTTCCCCCCGCGGGGGAAAGGCTCACGACCGCCGAGACGGACGCCCTCCTTTCAAGGCGGCTGAAAGAAAGCCCCTACGGGCTCGCGGCGGTGTGCTTTTCGAGGGAGACGCTCTCCCTCTTCCCCGCCCTCAAGGGGCTTCCGATCGACGTCTTCCGTCTCTCCTCGCCCAACGTCGGCAATACCGTGCTCTACGCGCCCGAGGAGGGTTGCGACCTCTCCTCCTACCGCGAAGTCGTCTATCTGGACCTCCCCGCGGGGGATCCCTGCGTCACGGGAAGCGCCAAAGTCTACTTCAACGGCGACGTCTGCGGGTATCAGGCTCTCAAGGCCTGCTCGGTGGAGCGGGAGAGCCTGCTCAAGGTCTTTGCCGCCGTCAGGGCGGCGGGATTGAAGGGGGAGACCCTCGCCGAGGCGGCGGCCAACGGGAAGGGGCTCGGATTCGGGGAGGAGGAGCTTCTCTTCGCCCTCACCGTCTTTGAACAGCTCGGGCTCATCGTGCTCGTCGGCGGCGTCGTCCGCACCGTGCGGGGAGAAAGGAAGGATCTCTTTGATTCGTCCATCTACGCGGCGGCCGTCCGCATGAAGGAGGAATGAGATGGAACCCGTCCTCATGAAAATTTACGAATATTACGCGGGAGGGGACAGAGATATGCTCCTCCGCGCCTATGATTTTGCCGCCAAGGCGCACAAGGACCAGAAGCGCGCCTCGGGCGAGCCATACTTTATCCACCCCTGCGCCGTTGCGGAGATCCTCGTCGATCTGGGTCTCGACGCGCCCACGGCGGCGGCCGCGCTTCTGCACGACGTCATCGAGGACACCCCCGCAACGGAGGAGGATATCCGACGCGAATTCGGCGAAGAGGTCCTCTCTCTCGTCTCGGGCGTCACCAAGCTCGACAAGATCGTCTTCAAGTCGCAGGAAGAGGAGGAGGCGGAGAACTTCCGAAAGATCTTCATCGCGATGGCCAAGGACATCCGCGTCATCATCATCAAGCTCGCCGACCGCCTCCACAACATGCGCTCCCTCAATTTCCTGTCCAAGGAGCGCCAGCAGAAGATGGCGCAGGAGACCCTTGACATCTACGCGCCCATCGCGGGGCGCCTCGGCATCAGCCAGATCAAGTGCGAACTCGAGGACCTCTGCCTCAAATATCTCGACCCCGAGGCCTTTGAATTCCTCGTTGAGAATATTCACCAGAAGTTGGAGGAGCGGCACCGCTTTGTCGATTTCGTCGTCGAGGAGATCAACGCCCTTCTCAAGGAATCGGACATCACGGGCGAGGTGTTCGGGCGGCCCAAGCACTTCTATTCCATCTATAAGAAGATGAAGTCCAAGGACAAAACGCTCGATCAGATCTACGACCTCACGGCCGTGCGCGTCATCGTCGGCACCGTGGACGAGTGCTACGAGGTCCTCGGCAAGATCCACAAGAAGTGGAAGCCCGTCCCCGGGCGCATCAAGGACTACATCGCGACCCCCAAGCCCAACCTCTACCAGTCCCTCCACACGACGGTCGTCACGAACTTCGGCCAGCCCTTCGAGATCCAGATCCGCACGGAGGAGATGCACCGCACGGCTGAGTACGGTATCGCCGCCCACTGGAAATACAAGGAACAGCGCGATACCGAGACGACCCTCGACCAGAGGATCTCGTGGATCAGGGAAATGATGGACCTGCAGGGGGGCTTCAGGGACTCCAAGGAGTTCATGAACAGCGTCAAGGAGGAACTCTATTCGGACGAACTCCTCGTCTTTACCCCGCAGAGCAAGGTCATCTCCCTGCCCGAGAACGCCACCCCCGTCGATTTTGCATACGCCATTCACTCCGAAGTGGGCAACCGCTGTACGGGCGCGAAGGTCAACGGCAAGATCGTGCCCCTCGACTCCAAGCTCGAACTCGGCGACGTCGTCGAGATCATCACTTCGCCCTCGAGCAAGGGCCCCTCGCGCGACTGGCTCAAATTCGTCAAATCGCCCTCGGCAAGGGCCAAGATCAAGGCCTTCTTCCGCAAGGCCATGCGGGAGGACAACATCAAACTCGGCAAGACCATGCTCGAGGACGCCGCCAAGCGGAAGGGCTACCAGCTCTCCGAAATTCTGACGCCCGAGAGCTTCAAGAAGGTCTCCGAGAAGTACTCCTTCGACACGCAGGACGAGATGTTTTCGGCGATCGGCTTCGGCGCGGTCTCCGTCAATCAGGTCTTCTTCAAGCTCGTGGACTACTTCCGAAAGGAAGTCCCCACGCCCGTCCTTCAGCCCTTCAAGGAGAGGAGCGCGAAGGGAACGGTCACGATCAAGGGCATGAGCGGCCTCCTCGTCTCCTTCGCGGGGTGCTGTTCGCCCGTCCCCGGGGACGACATCATCGGCTATGTGACGCGCGGAAGGGGCATCGTCATCCACAGGAGGGACTGCCCCAATCTCAAAAACGCCGAGGCCGACAGGCTCCAGCCCGCCGAATGGACGGGGAAGCAGGAGCAGGATGCCCGCTTCAAGGCGGGGCTCATCGTCACGGCGGAGGAGCAGGGCGCGGCCCTCGCGGCGATCTCCACCGTCCTCTCGGACATGCACCTCTCCCTTTCCTCCATCAACGGCCGCTATGACAAGAGCGGCGCGGCGATCGTGGAGGTCACTGTCACCCTCTTGAGCAAGCAGGACATTGAGGTCCTCATCAACCGCCTCTCCGCCAAGGACAAGATCATCGGCGTGCGGCGGACGACCAACTAAAACTGCACACGTTTTGGTTTTTTGGGGGAAAATATGCAGGTCTACCCGATCTATCCCGTCGGATTTGCGGCGAATACCTATCTCGTGACGGCGGACGGCGTGAATGCGCTCGCCGTGGATCCCGCACAGCCGCGCGCCCTCGGGGAGGCGAGACGGTTGGGCCTTGCCGTCCGCTTTGTCCTCCTGACCCACGGGCACTTCGACCACATCGGCGGCGTTTCCGCCCTGCAGGAGGCGGGCGCGCGCGTCGGCATTCTGCGCGGAGAGGAGGACCTCGCCCTCCATCACAACCTCGCCGAGGAGTTCGGCGGCGCAGTGCCGCCCTTTGCCATCGACTTCACGCTCACCGACGGGGAGGAGACCGAACTCTGCGGCCTGTCCGTCCGCGCCATTGCCACTGCGGGACACACGGGGCACAGCGCGAGCTATCTCATCGGCCCTTCCTCGGGAAAGGGGGAGGGGCCCGTCCTCTTCACGGGGGACACCCTCTTCCGCGGCAGTGTGGGGCGGTGCGACCTGCCCACGGGAAGCGAAGAGGAACTTCAGAGGAGCCTCAAGAAGCTCTTCGCCCTCGGCGATCTCCCCGTCTATGCGGGGCACGGGGAGAGCAC
The DNA here is from genome assembly GCA_947625595.1 of uncultured Clostridia bacterium. Lineage (GTDB taxonomy): Bacteria > Bacillota > Clostridia > Christensenellales > Borkfalkiaceae > Gallimonas. Next base: position 1,604 of record CANQOX010000041.1, on the reverse strand, counting down.
GACGCTCTCCTATGAAAAAAAGCACAACAGGTATGTCTCATGGTGAAATGCACACTCCCTTGGCTTGAGCCCGAGCTCATGGACGTCGTCCGTCTGTTTGACGGCGCGGACGGGCTCGATTTTTTTGTCGAAAGTTCTTTCGGCGGCACACAGTTTGACAACAGGGTCCGCATCGGAGAGAGGGAATTTGCCTTCCGCGACGTCGGCGCTTTCTCCACGCCCTTGGAGCAGAAGAGCCTCGTGAAGCGCTATGCGAAGCTCTCCCTCTACAGGGCGCTCTCCGAACTTTTCGGCAAGGACCTGCCGTGGGGGTCCCTCACGGGCATCCGTCCCACCCGCCTCGCCTATCAACAGCTCGAAAAGACGGAGGAATTTGCCTCGCTCTTCCGCGAACTGCGCGTCTCAAAGGAGAACACCGACCTCGTCGGGCGGGTCCTCGCGGCGCAGAGGGGGATCTATGAGAAGAGGGAGGGGAACGTCGATCTCTTCGTCTCCCTCCCGTTCTGTCCCACGAAATGCGTGTACTGCTCCTTCATCACCGCGCCGATCGGGCAGACGCGGCAATACATGCCCGCCTATCTCTCCGCCCTCGGACGGGAGCTTTCGGCGGCGGCTCCCCTCATCGGCAACCTCCGCTCCGTCTACATCGGCGGGGGAACGCCCTTCGCGCTCGAGGCGGGGGAGCTTCGGGACGTCCTCAAAATGATCGCCCCCCTGCGAAAAAACGGCTGTGAGTTCACCGTCGAGGCGGGGCGGCCCGACACCTTCACCGAGGAAAAACTGCAACTGTGCCGCGATTTCGGCGTCACCCGCATCTGCATCAACGCGCAGAGTTTCTCGGACAGGACGCTCGAGGCCATCGGCAGAAAGCACACCGCCGCAGACGTGCTTGCGGCATTTGAAATGGCCGCGCCGTACGGATTTGAAGTCAACTGCGACCTCATCGCAGGGCTCACGGGAGAGAGTTTGGAGGAATTCCGTAGCAGCATCGACACGGCCGTCTCCCTTGCCCCCGAAAACATCACCGTTCACACCCTGTGTCTGAAAAAAGGGGCCAAGCTGAAGGAGGAGCGGCTGGTGCGGACGGAGGCGGGGGCGGCGCAGAGGAACGTGCTCGAAGTTCTGCCCGACGGCGTCATCTCCGACATGATCGCCTACTCGCGCGAGGCACTGACGCAGGCGGGGTATGAGCCTTACTACCTCTACCGCCAGAAATACATGGCGGGAGCGCATGAAAACGTCGGCTGGACGAGGGCGGGGGCGTGCGTCTACAATGTGGACGTGATGGAGGAGATCAGCGACAATCTCGCCGTCGGCGCAAACGCCGTCACGAAGAAGCTGTATCTGCGCGAGGGCCGCATCGAACGCTGCGGCAGTCCCAAGGACCTCCCGACCTACCTCGAGAAAGTGGACAAGATCATAGAAGAAAAACGGAAACTGTGGGAGAGATAAATTAAAAATTGAGCGCGGCGGGACGGCACGTCCCGCCGCGCTCATTCTGACCCTGAGCGTAGCCGAAGGGGAAGGATCCCCTTGAACGAAGTCCCAAGTAGCGGCGTCATGCTGAGAAGGAAAGCCATACGAAGTCAAAAAAGATAGACCCG
>CANQOX010000040.1 GCA_947625595.1 uncultured Clostridia bacterium | reverse complement strand
GAGGCGAAGCCGAAACATCTCATAGACCCACGGACTTCGTTCAAGGGGATTCTTCACTGCGTTCAGAATGAGCGGTTGCCCTCGCTGTCCCGCTTTCCGCGTCATCCTGAGGCCCCAACGGGGCCGAAGGATCCCGTGAACGAAGTCCGTCCTCTCCTCCTCGGGATTCATCGCTTCGCTCTGAATGACGCGCAACACCCTCGCTTGCCCCGTGCGCTCATGTTGAGGCGAAGCCGAAACATCTCATAGACCCACGGACTTCGTATGAGGGGATTCTTCACTGCGTTCAGAATGAGCGGTTGCCCTCGCTTGCCCCGTGCGCTCATGTTGAGGCGAAGCCGAAACATCTCATAGACCCACGGACTTCGTTTGAGGGGATTCTTCACTGCGTTCAGAATGAGCGGTTGCCCTCGCTGCCCCGCTCTCCGCGTCATCCTGAGGGCAAAGCCCGAAGGATCCCGTGAACGAAGTCCGTCCTCTCCGCCTCGGGATTCATCGCTTCGCTCTGAATGACGCGTTACTCCCGAGGAGTGCCGCTCTCGCTTGCCCCGTGCGCTCATGTTGAGGCGAAGCCGAAACATCTCATAGACCCACGGACTTCGTTCAAGGGGATTCTTCACTGCGTTCAGAATGAGCGGAAGGCTACGCCTCGACATCTCCCCTATGAGGGGCGACAAGATTTATCCCCGCATGGGGGCAGGATAGGATCGATGCCGCTGTCCAGCGAAATTTACTATATTATATTCTCGGCGATCTGCGAAGTCAAGCATTTAATAAAGGAGAAACGCCCTTTCCTCTCGCAAAAAGAAGAAAATTTCCCTTCAAAAGCTATGCAATTTGCAAAAGATATGGTATAATAATACTCGGATCACTGTAAATATCTTGCGGAGCGCATATGGCTGACAATTTTATCGAACAATTCATTGAGGAGGACCTCGCGGCGGGGAAGATCGGCGCCGTGCAGACGAGATTTCCCCCCGAACCCAACGGGTACCTCCACATCGGGCATGCAAAGAGCATGTTCGTCAACTTCGGCATCGCCGAAAAATACAACGGCAAGTGCAATCTCTTCTTCGACGACACCAACCCCTCCAAGGAGAAGACGGAGTACGTCGACGCCATCCGCCGTGACATTCTCTGGCTCGGCTATCACTGGGAGAAGGAGGTCTACGCGTCCGACTTCTTCGATATCATCTATGCGTACGCCGAACGGCTCATTTGCGAGGGAAAAGCCTTCGTCTGCGACCTCTCCCCCGACGAGATCAGGGAGACGCGGGGGACCTTGACCGAACCGGGGAAGGAGAGCCCCTACAGGGGCCGCTCGGCAGAGGAAAATCTCAAACTCTTCCGCGAGATGCGGGACGGGAAGTATGCGGACGGCGAGAAGTGCCTCCGCGCCAAGATCGACATGGCCTCGCCCAACGTCAACCTGCGCGACCCCGTCATCTACCGCATTCTGCATGCGACCCACCACAGGACGGGCGACAAGTGGTGCATCTATCCCATGTACGACTACGCCCACCCCATCTGCGACTATCTGCAGGGGGTCTCCCATTCCCTCTGTACGCTCGAATTTGAGGACCACCGTCCCCTCTATGACTGGGTGGGGATCAATTTGGGCTTCTCGCCCAAGCCGCGGCAGATCGAGTTTGCGCGGCTCAACCTCACCAACCTCGTCATGAGCAAGCGGTATCTGAAAAAGCTCGTCGAGGAGGGCTCCGTCCACGGCTGGGACGACCCGAGAATGCCCACGCTCGCGGGGCTCCGCAACCGCGGCATTCCCGCAGAGGCCATCAAGGACTTCTGCGCAAGGGCAGGGGTGACCAAGGCGCAGTCGGAGTGCGAGATCGGCTATTTCGAGGCCGTCGTGCGGGACTATCTCAACCTTCACGCCCCCCGCGCCATGGCCGTTGTCGATCCCTTGAAGCTCACCATCACGAACTACGAGGGCGGGGAGGAGACCGACTTTGACATCAACCAGCTCGACGAGGGCGCGGGGACGCGCAAGATCGCCTTCGGGCGGGAACTCTTCATCGAGCGGAGCGATTTTTCCCTCGACCCGCCGCCCAAGTACCACCGTCTGAAGATCGGCGGCTATTGCAGGCTCAAGAGCGCGTACATCATCCGCGCCGACGAGGCCGTCACCGACGGAGAGGGCAACGTCACGGAGGTGAAGTGCACCTACTTCCCCGACAGCCGTTCGGGGAACGACACGAGCGGCATCAAGGCCAAGGGCGTCCTGCATTGGGTGAATGCCGAGACCTGCGTGGACGCGGAACTGCGGCAGTACGAGCACCTGCTCCGCGACGCCGACTACAGCGGGCAGGACTTCTCGGAGCGCATCAACCTCGACTCCGAGCACGTCTTTGCGGCCAAGGCCGAGCCGTACCTTTCGGAGGCGGAGGACGGGACGGCCTTCCAGCTCATGCGCACGGGCTACTACAAGAAGGCGTCGGAGGGGGGAAAGCTCATTCTCTCCGAGATCGTCTCGCTGAAGGATACGTTCAACAAATAACTTCCCGCACAACGCTGTGCAAAAAAGGAGAAAATTATCATGCCGGAAGATTCTTCCCTGCTTATCATCATCTTGCTCTCGGTGGGCGGCGGCCTCGCGCTCATCGGGCTCATCTACGGTGCGATCCGAAAATTTACCCACCTGACATGGATCGGCTGGCAGCTCATTTTGGCCTTCGGCCTCGACATCGCCGTCTCCTATCTTCCCTTGGACGGACAGAACATCGCCGTGCACCTCTTGCTCTTCACAGCCGTCGTTGCCCTTCCGCTCATCATCGAATACTTCCTGCGCGGCGCCCTCGTGAACAACCGTCTCACCAAGCAGGGGACAGGGGAGAAGGTGTTGGACCACCTCTTCGGCGCATTGACCGCGCTCCTCGCGATGGTCATGTTCTTTGTTTCGATCGGCGGATTCGGGCTCGGCATCGCGGAGACCTTCATGGGCAAGGCCCTCATCGAGCACCCGATCTGGACCTTCTTCTCGAAGTATGTGCTCGACTTCTTCCTCATCGCCATCTTCATGCTCGTCATCCGCGCGGGTTGCAGGTTGGGCGTGCTCAAACTGCTCTACTTCGTCCTCATTGTCCTGCTCGTGCTCGGGTCCTTCTTCGGATTCCTCCTGCTCTTCTCGCAGGTACAGGGCGGGATCGGCTTCTCGGAGTGGATCGGCGGGTGGTTCGGCTTTGAGGGGGTCCTCGGCGCCATCGTCGGCTGTGCCGTCGCGACGCTCTTCTTCTCCCTCGTCGCCTTCATTCTCATCATGCTCCTGTCCAAACTCATCGACTGGTCCATTCAGAGGGTCAACTCTCACAAGGCGATCGAGTTCGTGGACGCCCTTCTTCTCGGCGTCGTCTACACCGCCGCCTTCCTCGTCGTCTTCCTCGGCGTGCAGGGGCTCATCAGCGTGCTCGCGAGCGGAAATCTCCTCTCGGGCATCGTGGAGAACCTCGGCCCCGACGCAGGGGAGAGCGTTGGAGCCATCAGCGGTCAGGTCGCCGCAGTCGCGCAGAAGCTCGCGGCCTTCGCCCAGACGTCTCCCTTCTCGCGGTGGATCTACCTCGGCAATCCCCTGCGGCAGTGGCTCTCCCTCGACGGCTTCGGCGGGCTCATCGGATAACTTGTCCCGTTTGGGTCATAATGATAGCATGCTTGACAAACGCACACATCTGCTGCTATCGCGCATCGCGGAGCTCTGCTCCGACGGAAGTTATAAGATCGTGGAGGAGAAGGACCTGCTCTCCTGCTTTCCGCAGAAGCTGAAAGCGGACGGGGAGGGGTTGGCGCACATGCTGAAATTCCTCCGCGAGCACGACTATATCGACGTGAAATATGCCGAAGAGGGGGTGTATTGCCTCGTTCCCCTTCCCGAGGGCCGCATGTACGATGAGCGTGTCAAAAGGGAGAAGAGCGAGAGCCTCAAACGGCGGGTCCTCCTCTTCGTGTTTACGCTCATCGGCGCGTTCACGGGGGCGTTCGCGGGCGCGGGCCTTGCGGCGTGGATCGTCCTTGCGGGGGCCGTATGATCAGCGACACCTTGAACAAGCGCGAGGACGCGGTGATGAACGCGATCGTGACGCTGTCTGCGGGGCGGGAGAGATTGATCGCCGCCCCGTATGATATTCTCGCCCTCCTTCCCCCAAAGTTCAGATTTGACGAAGAGCGGTTGGAACGGGTCCTGCGCGACCTCGGTCTCGACGGGTACTTTGAGCTCATTTTCTCGGACAGAAAGGGCGAAAAGGTGTACGTTCTGCATCTGACGGGGCGGGGCATGAACTATCGGCGGCAGGATTCGCAGCTCAAACGGAGCGTATGGTTCCGCTGGGGCGTCGCCGCCATCGGCGCGGTCATCACCGCCCTCATCGGCTTCCTGTTGAAGCACATTCTGCGGTAAGGGGGGAGTAACACCCCTTCAGTCACGCAAGGGCGCGTGACAGCTCCCCCTCAAGGGGGAGCCAAGACTTGCCCACCCCTCGGGAGGGGTGGGTGCCCCGTAGGGGCGGAAGGGGTGTCATTTCCAATCCCCCGCCACAATTTTTAATTTTTAATTAGATCAAGGGGATCCTTCGGCCCCGTTGGGACCTCAGGATGAGCGCGGGGCGTTCAATTTTCAATTTCCATGGAGCATCATGATTTCATCTTAAAATCGCCGTTTGAGCCGACGGGGGACCAACCCGAGGCCATCAGATCCCTCACGGAGGGGGTCCTTGACGGCATTCGCACGCAGGTGCTCGTCGGCGTCACGGGTAGCGGCAAGACCTTCACCATGGCCAACGTCATCAAGAACGTCGGCCGTCCTACCCTTGTCATCGCCCACAACAAGACCCTCGCGGCGCAGCTCTGCAACGAGTTCCGCGCCTTTTTTCCCGAAAACAGGGTGGAATACTTCGTTTCCTACTACGACTACTATCAGCCCGAGAGCTATATCCCCTCGACGGATACCTATATCGAAAAAGACCTCTCGATGAACGACGAGATCGACAAGCTTCGCAACGCCGCCACCTGTTCGCTCGGCGAGCGGGACGACGTCATCGTGGTCTCGTCCGTCTCCTGTATCTACGGCCTCGGCGCGCCCGAGGAATTTTTCCGCCTCGGCGTCTCCATGCGCCCCAATCAGGAGATGGCGCGGGACGAACTTTTGTCCCGCCTCGTCGACATTCACTATTCCCGCAACGACATCGACTTCAAGCGTTCCACCTTCCGCGTGCGGGGGGACGTCGTCGAAATTTTCCCCGCGTCCAACTCCGAAGTCGCCATCCGCGTCGAATTTTTCGGCGACGAGATCGACCGCATCTATGAGGAGGACGTCACGACGGGAAAGATCGTCTCCGAACTCAAACACGCCGTCATCTTTCCCGCGAGCCATTACGCTGTTGGGAGCGAAAAGCTCGCCTTTGCCCTTTCCATGATCGAACAGGACCTCGAGGGCGAAGTCAAGGCATTTGAAGAGGAGGGCAAACTCCTCGAGGCACAGCGGCTCCGCCAGCGCACCGAACACGACCTCGAGATGATGCGGGAGATCGGCTACTGCTCGGGGATAGAGAACTATTCCCGCTACTTCGACGGCCGCGCCTCCGGACAGCCCTCCTTCACCCTCCTCGACTATTTCCCGCCCGATTTCCTCGTCTTCATCGACGAGAGCCATATGACCATTCCCCAGATACGGGCGATGTACAACGGCGACAGGGCGCGAAAGATCAACCTCGTAGAATACGGCTTTCGCATGAAGTCGGCCTTTGACAACCGTCCGCTCACCTTTGAGGAATTCGACGAGCGCATTCCCCAGCTCATCTGCGTTTCGGCGACCCCCGCGCCCTACGAACTCGGCGAGGCGGGCAACGTCGTCGAACAGCTCATCCGCCCGACGGGGCTTCTCGATCCTCCCGTCGAGGTCAGGCCGACGAAGGGGCAGATCGACGACCTTTTGTCCGAAGTCAACACCGTCGTGAAGGGCGGCGGGCGCGTCCTCGTCACCACGCTGACCAAGCGCATGGCCGAGTCGCTCACCGACTACATGAAGGAGGCGGGCGTCAAGGTGCGCTATATGCACTCCGATGTGGACACTTTGGAGCGCATCGACATCGTCAACGGCCTTCGGAGCGGGGAATTTGACGTTCTCTGCGGCATCAACCTCCTGCGGGAGGGATTGGACCTGCCCGAAGTCAAGCTCGTCGCCATTCTCGACGCCGACAAAGAGGGGTTTCTGCGGAGCGAAACTTCGCTCGTGCAGACCATCGGCCGCGCCGCGCGGAATGCCGAGGGACGGGTCATCATGTACGCCGACGAAATGACGGGGTCCATGGAGCGGGCCATCGGCGAGACTAACCGCCGAAGGAAGATCCAGCAGGCCTACAACGAGGCCCATCACATCGTCCCGCGGACCATTGTGAAGGAGATCGGCTCCTCCCTTGCCATCACGGGCAAGGCAAAGAAGGGGGCGGACATCAAGCTCAAGGACATTCCCGAGGAGATCGAACATCTCAAGGCGCTGATGCGCGTCGCCTCCAACGCCCTCGACTTCGAGCGGGCGATCGAGATCCGCGAGACCATCAACGAACTCCGCAAACGAATGAGAAAGTGAGGGGAAGGCACTTATTCTCGCTGCCCCTTTCAGGGGAGAATTTTGCACTTCTGCCAAAGATTGATAATCTTTGGCGCAAAATTCTCTTGGCATTTGCCCATATGTTTCGGGCAAATGCTGACCGCCCCGCCCGCATTCTTATTGCTCCAAGGGCGGCACGAGCGCGTAGCGCGAAGTACTGCGGGTCGCTACCCGCATGAGACAGTCCCCCGCAGGGGGAAAGGGGTTTTGAAACCCCTCTGTCACTCGCGTTGCTCGTGACATCTCCCCTACAAGGGGCGACAAGGTGGGACACTTTGTGACAGCTCCCCCACAGGGGAGCCGAGACGCTTGCCCACCCCTTGAGGGGTGGGTGTCACGCAGTGACGGAAGGGGTGTCATCCTTCCCCGCCGCATTTCCAATTTCAGATCAAGGTGGTTTTTATGAAGATCGCAGTGGATTTAGACGATACGTTATCCGTCGTGGACCGCGTGACGCGGGCGAGCGGATACATTGAACGCTACAATTTGCCCTTCAGGCTCATCGACGAGAACGCCCACGCGCTCGTCAGCGTCTTCGATTGGCAGATCGACGATGTCCTGAAGTTTATCCGCGAGGGCGGCATCACCATCTTCACCGACGCCGAGGCAAAAAAGGGCGCACGGGCGGTTTTGACGGCCCTGCGGGAGGCGGGACACGAGATCGTCGTCCTGACGGCGCGGCAGAGGGAGTGGTTCGTCAATCCCGAGAAGGTCTCCCGCGATTGGCTCGAGAAGCGCAAAATTCCCTACGACGAGATCGTCGCCGACGTGCCCTTTGAGGAAAAGGGCAGATACTGCAGGGAGCAGGGCATTCCCATTCTCATCGATGACTCCGTCATGACCTGCCTTGCGGCGCAGGAAGCGGGCGTTTCCGCGATCCTGATGGTGGACAGGCACAACGCCGCCCGCGCGGGCGAGATCAACTACCGCGCCTCCACGTGGAAGCAGATCGCGGGGATCCTGAACCTCCTCCTGCGGACGATATGATGGGAATTGAGCGCTTTGCGCTCATCCTGAGGCGTAGCCGAAGGATCCCCTCAAACGAAGTCCGTGGGTTTATGAGATGTTTCGGCTTCGCCTCAACATGAGCGCGCTTCTCGCGACCCTTGTTTCCGCGTCATTCTGAGCCGAAGGCGAAGAATCTCGTGAACGTAGTCCGTATTCTCTCCTCGGGATTCATCGCTACGCTCTGAATGACGCATTATCCCTTGCTACCCCTATAATGAGCGCGGAGGGGCGGGGTGCTCATTCTGAACGCAGTGAAGAATCCCCTCATTCTTCCCCCCTAACAAATAAACGACAAACTATGCAAGACGAAATTTTTGTTCATGGCGCAAAGGCCAACAACTTAAAAAACATCGACGTTCACATTCCGCGCGGGAGCCTCACCGTCTTTACGGGGCTGTCGGGCAGCGGCAAATCGACGCTCGCCTTCGACACCATCTTCGCCGAGGGCCAGCGCAGGTACATGGAGAGCCTTTCCTCCTACGCCCGCCAGTTCCTCGGCATGATGGAGAAACCCGACGTCGAGAGCATCGACGGCCTCTCGCCCGCCATTTCCATCGATCAGAAGACGACGAGCCACAACCCCCGCTCCACCGTCGGGACCGTGACGGAGATCTACGACTATCTCCGTCTCCTCTTTGCGCGGGCGGGCGTGCCCCATTGCCCCAACTGCGGCAGGGAGATCAGGCGGCAGACCGTCGACGAAATTGCCGACCGCGTCATGGAACTTCCCGCGGGGAGCAAGATCCTCGTCAACGCTCCCGTCGTGCGCGGCAAGAAGGGGGAGTACAAGAAGGAACTTGCCTCCTTCCGCAAGAGCGGCTATGCGCGGGTCAAGATCGACGGCATTGTCTATGACTTGCAGGAGGAGATCTCCCTCGACAAGAACATCAAGCACAACATCTCCGTCGTCATTGACCGCCTTGTCGTCAAGGAGGGCATTCTGAAGCGGCTCACCGAATCCTTGGAGACGGCTTTGAAGCTCGCCGACGGGCTCGTCGTCATCGACTGCGAGGGGACGGAGACCCTCTATTCCTCCCGCTATTCCTGCCCCGACTGCGGCATCTCCATCGAGGAGATCGAGCCCCGTCTCTTCTCCTTCAACACCGTCTGGGGGGCGTGCCCCGCCTGTTCGGGACTGGGCTTCCAACAGCGCGTGGACCCCGACCTCATCTGCCCCGACCGCACCAAGTCCCTCCGCGAGGGCGCGATCCGCATCAGCGGCTGGAACCTCGACAGTTCCACCGTTACGCAGATGTATTTGGGCGCTCTCGCCAAACACTACCACTTTTCCATGGACGTCCCCGTCAAGGACCTGCCCGCGGGCGTCTTTGACATGCTCATGTACGGCAACGGGGGGGAGAAGATCGAGATGCACTACGCGACCCGCTCCTTTTCCTCCGAATACAAGAGCGCGTGGGAGGGCTTTGTCAATAACCTCGAGCGCAGGTACAGCCAGACGAGTTCGGTCGGCGTAAAGTGGGACATCGAACGCTACATGCGCACGACGGATTGTCCCGTCTGTCACGGGAAACGGCTCAAAAAGGAGGCCCTCGCCGTCACGGTGGGCGGCAAAAACATCTCCGAAGTGTGCGATTTGCCCGTCTCGGGACTGTATGACTTTCTCGACGGATTGAAGCTCACCCCGACCCAGCACAGGATCGCCGACGTCATTCTGAAGGAGATCAAGAGCCGCATCAACTTCTTGGTGGGCGTCGGGCTTGACTATCTCACCCTTTCGCGGAGCGCGGCCACCCTCTCGGGCGGAGAGAGCCAGCGCATTCGCCTCGCGACGCAGATCGGCTCCGCTCTCACGGGCGTGCTGTATATCCTCGACGAGCCGTCTATCGGCCTTCATCAGAGAGACAATGCGCGCCTCCTCAACTCCCTGAAGGGCCTTCGCGACATCGGCAACACCCTCATCGTCGTCGAGCACGACGAGGACACCATGCGGGCGGCCGACTACATCGTGGACATCGGCCCCAAGGCGGGCGTGCACGGCGGGGAAGTCGTCGCTTGCGGCACGGCCGAGGACATCATGGCGGAGCCCCGCTCCATCACGGGCGACTATCTCGCGGGGCGGCGGAAAATTCCCGTCCCCGAAGTGCGCAAACGTCCCGACGGCAGGTGGTTCCGTGTGGAGAACTGCCGCCAAAACAATCTGAAGGGCATCACCGTGGAGATCCCCGCGGGTCTCATCACCCTCGTGACGGGGGTGAGCGGCTCGGGAAAGAGCTCCCTCGTCAACGAGATCATTCTTCCCATTCTTGCCAACAACCTCAACGGCTCCCGCCTGCCCACGGGCAACAGCGGCCCCTATGCGGGCTTGGAGTACTTCGACAAGGTCATCGCCATCGACCAGTCTCCCATCGGCAGGACGCCGCGGTCCAATCCCGCGACCTACACGGGCGTCTTTTCGGCCATTCGCGAACTCTTTGCCGCAACGCCCGACGCCAAGGCCATGGGATACAAGGCGGGACGGTTCTCCTTCAACATCGCGGGCGGCAGGTGCGAAAACTGCGAGGGCGACGGCATCATGAAGATCGAGATGAACTTCCTCCCCGACGTCTACGTCCCCTGCGAAGTTTGCGGCGGCAAACGCTACAACCGCGAGACACTGGAAGTCAAGTACAAGGGGAAGAGCATCGCCGACGTCCTCGACATGACGGTGGAGGAGGCGTGCGACTTTTTCAAGGCCATTCCCTCCGTCTACAATAAGATCAGGACGCTCAACGAAGTCGGCCTCGGCTACATCAAGCTCGGCCAGAGCTCCACGACGCTCTCGGGCGGCGAGGCGCAGAGGGTCAAGCTCGCCACTGAACTCTCCAAGCGGTCCACGGGCAAGACGTTTTATATTTTAGACGAACCGACGACGGGCCTGCACAGCTACGATGTGGACAAGCTCATCAAGATCTTGCAGAAGCTCCGCGACGGCGGGAACACCGTGCTCGTCATCGAGCATAATTTAGATGTTGTGAAGATTGCCGACTACATCATCGACCTCGGCCCCGAGGGGGGCGACGGCGGCGGCGAGATCGTCACGACGGGCACGCCCGAGGAGGTCGCCCTCGTCGAAGAGAGCTACACGGGACAATTTTTGAAGAAGATAATTGAAAATTGAGCGCCCCGCGCTTACCCCCTCCATGGGAGGCGTGCTCTTTACCCCCTCCATGGGAGGCGTGCTCATTCTGAACGCAGTGAAGAATCCCCTCAAACGAAGTCCGTAGGTTTATGAGATGTTTCGGCTACGCCTCAACATGAGCATTTCCCTCGCTGCCCCCGCTCTTTACCCCCTCCGTGGGAGGGGGGTAGGGGGGTGGGTCACATTATTCTCGCTGCCCCTGTAGGAGAAGTCCCCCGCAGGGGGAAAGGGGTTTTGAAACCCCTCTGTCACTCACTACGTTCGTGACATCTCCCCTATAAGGGGCGACAAGGTTCTTACCCCCTCCATGGGAGGGGGGTAGGGGGGTGGGCAACGATTCTGAATCATGCCCACCTCAGTCGCCTTCGGCGACAGCTCCTCCTTGGGAGGAGCCGAGACCCTTGCCCACCCCTTGAGGGGTGGGTGTCGAGCGAAGCGAGACGGAAGGGGTGTCATACGGAACGAGAACGACACCCCCTCAGTCGCTCACTTTATTCGCACCAGCTCCCCCTCAAGGGGGAGCCGAGGGCGGGGGCGACAAGGTTCTTACCCCCGCGGGCGGGGCAGTCCGCACAGAAAGTAATTTTCCCCAAGGAGGGGTATCATGATCAACCGAACCATGCAACATTTGGGCGAAGAGAGGAGCGTCATCCGCGAGCTCTTCGAATACGGCAACATGCGAAAGGCGGTCGTCGGCGAAGAGAACGTCTTTGACTTCTCCATCGGCAATCCTTCCGTCCCCGCGCCCGACTTTGTCCAGAGCGAGATCAGGCGGCTCATCGACACCGTCCCCCCCGAGAAACTCCACGGCTACACCTCCGCGCCCGGTGCGCCCGAGGTCAGGAAGGCCGTTTCCGACTACATAGAGAGCAAATTCGGCGTACCCATGTCCGAGGGGTTCATCTACATGACGTGCGGGGCGGCGGCGTCCCTCTCCATCGCGATCACGGCCCTCTGTGAGGAAGGGGACGAATTTGCCGTCATCGCGCCCTTCTTCCCCGAGTACCGCGTGTATGCCGAGGGAGCGGGGGCAAAGGTCGTCGTTGTGCCCTCCGCAGAGGATTTTCACCTCGACTTTGACGCCCTCGACAGGGCGATCGGAGGGCGGACCAAGGCCGTCATTCTCAACTCCCCCAACAACCCCACGGGGGCGGTCCTCTCGGCGGAGGAGCTGACAAGGCTCGGCGCCCTTCTCGAGAGGAAGAGTTTGGAGAAGGGGGAGAGCATCTTTCTCCTCGCCGACGAGCCCTACCGCGAACTCACCTACGGCGTCGAAGTTCCCTTCCCCATGAAGTACTACCACGACACCATTCTCTGCTATTCCTTCTCAAAGTCCCTCTCGCTCGCGGGGGAGCGCATCGGGTACATCGCAGTCAGTCCCTTCTGCTGTCATGCGGAAGACTTGTTTGCGGCCGTGTGCGGCGCGGGGAGAACGCTCGGGTACGTCTGCGCCCCCGCCCTCTTCCAGCGGGTGTGCGCTGCAAGTCTCGGCAGGAGCAGTGACGTCGGGGAGTACAGGAAAAACCGCGACCTGCTCTACAAGGCTTTGACGGAGATGGGGTACGAATGCGTCCCGCCCGAGGGGGCCTTCTATCTCTTCGTCAAGGCCCTCGGAGGGGACGCCGTCGCCTTCTCCGAGCGGGCCAAAAAGTACGAGCTCCTCCTCGTCCCGTCGGACAGCTTCGGCGTGAAGGGGTATGTGCGCATCTCCTACTGCGTTGCCCGCTCCGTCATCGAACGCAGTCTTCCCGCATTCAGGAAGCTGTATGAAGAGTACAAGGGAATTAAAAATTGAGCGCGCCGCGCTCACCCACTCCATGGGAGGCGCGCTCATTCTGAACGCAGTGAAGGATCCCCTCAAACGAAGTCCGTAGGTTTATGAGATGTTTCGGCTACGCCTCAACATGAGCAGTGTTCTCCGCCGCTTCTCTTTTCCAATCGCATAAAAACTTTTCCCCCTCCGCATATTGAAAGTATACGGAGGTTTTTTTATGAAAGCAACAGGAATCGTGCGTAGGATCGACGAACTCGGGCGGGTCGTCATTCCAAAGGAGATAAGGAGAACGCTTCGCATCAGAGAGGGGGATCCGCTGGAACTCTTCACCGACCGCGACGAACTCATGCTCAAAAAGTACTCGCCCATCGCGTCCGTCGAACGGTTTGCGGAGGGCACGGCCAAAAGTTTGTCCGAGCAGAGCGGGTACCTTGCCGCCATTCTCGACACCGACACGGTGCTCTCCGTCGGCGGCGCGGGCAAGCGGTCGCTTGTGGGGAAGGCCGTCACCGACAAGGTGACCGAAGTCATGACGGCGCGGAGGAGCTACCTCGCCAACCGCGCGGAGGGGGGAGAGATCATTCCCATCGCCGTGGACAGCGATTACAATGCGACAGCGGAGATCATCGTCCCCATCATCGCGGGGGGAGACTGCCTCGGCGCGGTCGTTTTGCTGTCGAACGAAGAGGGGGCGATCCTCGAGTCCAACGCCGTCAAGCTCGCCCGCCTGACCGCCGACATCATTGCAAATCAGTTTGAGTAAAAAGTTTGTTTCGAACATTTCTTTGCTCGCCCACCCCTTGCCCACCCCTTGAGGGGTGGGTGGCTCGCCGCTTTGCGGCGAGACGGAAGGGGTGTCCTTCGAAAAGAAATGTTCGAGCGAAAGTGCTATCAACTTCAATCGAGTTGGTCTCGGAAGCGTTATTTGCAAGGACAACAAGCCGAAAGGTTTCGGCAAATTGAGTCGCCCACGGCGGAAGTGAATTCCGCCTAAGGCAAGGGATTGGGAATGTTTCGAACGATTTGTTTTCTGCAAAAACAAATCGTTCGAGGGGTCAACGCTGTGTATTCCACGGCTCTATCACCCCACGAACTCTTGTCCCTTGAAAGACAATAAGGTTCCCGTAGGGTACCGCGTCGCGACACTGCGCAGTTTGCGCGATTTTGCGTGAACGCAAAACCGTTGCTTTGAACGCAGGTCGCTCCTTTTCCCAAAAAATCTTGCTTTGCAATATTTTTTGGGATCCCTGTGGCTTAGGCGGGGGAACCCCGCCACGCGCAGTGAGTGGGAATGTTTCGAACATTTCTTTGCTCGCCCCGCTCTTACCCCCTCCGTGGGGGTGCCGCGGCGCAGTTCTGCTCAACAGTGCGGTGCACTGTGAGCTGCGCCGCGGCAGGAGGC
>CANQOX010000039.1 GCA_947625595.1 uncultured Clostridia bacterium | reverse complement strand
AAAGGCGTGGCTTCACGCCACGCCTAATTCTCTTTGAGCGGCGACTTACCTAAATTCCCTATGGGAACTACGGTAATGCGGCGCTCTTTTTTTTATCCTTGTACTTACTTTCTCGGATTTCTGATGTTCGCTTGCGCGGCCGCGAGACGGGCGATCGGGACGCGGTAAGGCGAGCAAGAGACGTAATTCAGCCCGATGGCGTGGCAGAACTCGATGGAGGAAGGATCCCCGCCGTGTTCGCCGCAGATGCCGACATACAGTTTGCGGTTGGCCTTCTTGCCCATCTTGACAGCCATCTCCATCAGCTTGCCGACGCCGACGGTGTCGAGGCGGGCAAACGGATCACTCTCGTAGATCTTCGACGAATAGTAGGCGGGAAGGAACTTGCCTGCGTCGTCGCGCGAGAAGCCGAAGGTCATCTGGGTGAGGTCGTTGGTGCCGAAGCAGAAGAAATCCGCTTCCTTCGCGATCGCGTCGGCGGTGAGGGCCGCACGGGGGATCTCGATCATCGTGCCGACTTCGTACTTGATCTTCTTGTGCTTGGACTTGATGACCTCCTCCGCAGTCCTGACGACGATGTCCTTGACGAACTTGAACTCCTTGACCTCGCCCGTGAGCGGGATCATGATCTCGGGAACGAGCTTCCAATCCCTATGGCGCTTTGCAACAGCGATGGCGGCCTTCATGACGGCACGCGTCTGCATGACGGCGATCTCGGGATAGGTGACGCAGAGACGGCAGCCGCGGTGACCCATCATCGGGTTGAACTCGTGGAGGTCGGCGATGATCTGCTTGATCTGCGCGACGGTCTTGTTCTGCGCCTTGGCAAGGGCCTCGATGTCGGCCTCCTCGGTGGGAACGAACTCATGAAGGGGTGGATCGAGGAAACGAATGGTGACGGGCTGGCCGCCGAGCGCCTCAAAGAGGCCCTCGAAGTCTGCCTGTTGCATGGGCTCGATCTTGGCAAGCGCCTTCTCGCGCTCCTCGACGGTGTCCGCGCAGATCATTTCGCGGAATGCGCCGATCCTCGCGGGGTCGAAGAACATGTGCTCGGTACGGCAGAGGCCGATGCCCTGCGCGCCGAACGCCGCCGCCTGCTTCGCATCCTTGGGCGTATCCGCGTTCGTGCGGACGTTCATGCCCTTGTATTTGTCGGCAAGAGCCATGATCCTGCCGAAGTAGCCGCTGTTGGGATCCGCGGGCACGGTGGGAATGATGCAGTCGTAGATCTTGCCCGTGGAGCCGTCGAGGGAAATGCCGTCGCCCTCGTGATAGGTCTTGCCGGCGAGGGTGAAGCACTTGTTCTCCTCGTCCATCTTGATGTCGCCGCAACCCGAGACACAGCAGGTCCCCATGCCGCGGGCAACGACGGCCGCGTGCGACGTCTGGCCGCCGCGGACGGTGAGAATGCCCTGTGCGAACTTCATGCCCTCGATGTCCTCGGGGGAAGTTTCAAGTCTGACGAGCACGACTTTCTTGCCCGCCTTGCCCTCCTTGACGGCGTCCTCTGCGGTGAAGACGATGGTGCCTGCCGCGGCGCCGGGGGAAGCGGCAATGCCCTTGCCGACGACGTCCTTCTTGTCGGCCTCGGCGAGAGCCTTGGGGTCGAACTGCGGGTGAAGGAGCATGTCGAGGGACTTCGCGTCGATCTGCATGAGGGCTTCCTGTTCAGAGATCATGCCCTCGTCGATGAGGTCGCAGGCGATCTTGATGGCCGCCGCCGCCGTGCGCTTGCCGTTACGGGTCTGGAGCATGTAGAGTTTCTCGTTCTCGACGGTGAACTCCATGTCCTGCATGTCGCGGTAGTGATTCTCGAGAATGGAGCAGACCTGCTGGAACTGCTCATACACTTTCGGGAAGACGCGCGCCATCTCGGCGATGGGCATGGGAGTGCGGACGCCCGCAACGACGTCCTCGCCCTGTGCGTTGGTGAGGAATTCGCCCATGAGGCCCTTTTCGCCCGTGGCGGGGTTGCGCGTGAACGCGACGCCCGTGCCGCAGTTGTCGCCCATGTTGCCGAACGCCATCATCTGCACGTTGACGGCAGTGCCCCAGCTGTAGGGAATGTCGTGGTCCATGCGGTAGACGTTCGCACGGGGGTTGTCCCACGAACGGAAGACGGCCTTGATGGCCTCAAAGAGCTGTTCCTTGGGATCGGAGGGGAAGTCCTTGCCGATCTTGTCCTTATATTCGGCCTTGAACTGGTTTGCAAGTTCCTTGAGGTCGTCGGCGTCGAGTTCAACGTCCTGCGTCACGCCCTTCGCCTTCTTCATGTCGTCGATGAGCTTTTCAAAGTACTTCTTGCCCACTTCCATGACGACGTCGGAGAACATCTGGATGAATCTCCTGTAGCAGTCCCAAGCCCAGCGGGGATTGTTCGACTTGCGGGCGAGGACGTCGACGACTTCCTCATTGAGGCCGAGGTTCAGAATGGTGTCCATCATGCCGGGCATGGAAGCGCGTGCGCCCGAGCGGACGGAGACGAGGAGAGGATTTTCCTTGTCGCCGAACTTCTTGCCGGTGATGTGCTCCATCTTGTCGATGTATTCCATGATCTCGGCGCGGATCCCGTCGTTGATCTGTCTGCCGTCGACATAGTACTGCGTGCATGCCTCGGTCGAGATCGTGAAGCCCTGCGGGACGGGAAGACCGATGTTGGTCATCTCCGCGAGGTTCGCGCCCTTGCCGCCCAAGAGCTCGCGCATGTTCGCGTTGCCTTCTGTGAAAAGGTAACAATACTTCTTTGCCATAAATACAATTCCTCCTGAAAATTTCGGATTTTGTCACCGACAATTATACAATACTTAAACCGAAAAAACAAGCCTTTCGGCAAAAAATTTTTCGTTTTCGGCGAATTTCCGTAAAAAACCGCCCTCCCGCGGCGGGAGAGCGGAGAAGATTCAGTTCACAGTCTTGGGATCGAAGCTGATGGTGTAGCTCGCAGGCCCCCTGTCCTCGGGGAAGAGGGTGCCGCCCGAGACGACGGGCAGGACGATGGGAGGAATGAGGGCGTCGGCCGTCAGATTGGTGATGGCGGCGCGGAGATAGGGAAACATCGTCTCCGTCGCATTCACCGCAAAGATGCGCCTGTCCTCATCGGTCTCCATGTTCTTGACCTCGAAGACGGCCACGAGGCGGACGAGGATATTGAAGGGCTTGGGACTGTCCTCCGTCGACTCGACCTTGCACTCGAGGGTCACGATGTGGATGAGCGGGCTCTCGTTCACCGCCTGAATGCGGCGGGAGAAGAAGGGCTTGATCTCAAAGCGGGTATTGGGCTCGGCCTTGATGTGGTTCATTCTGAAGGAGAGCTCGTCCGCAGACAGATTTTTCATGGAATATTCGATCATTTTTATCACCTCTTACCGAAATCTCTTCTATTGTAACAGATAGATCAAAAAAAGTCAATGCCTTCCGCGGGCAGGAGATAAAAGATAAATGAAAAAATCTTTTCAAGGTCCCCTCTTTCTCTTGCGCGGCCTTGCATTTTTGGGAAAATTTTGATATAATGGGACAAAATTTGTTTGCGGAGTCACAAAATGGCAGAACAAAACGGCGAAAACAGCAAAAAAAAGGGATTTTTCGGAAAAATAGACGATTTCTTCTCCATCACGGCGAGCGGTTCCTCCTTTAAGACGGAGATCATCGCGGGGCTGACCACCTTTATGGCGATGGTGTACGCCCTCCTCGTCGTCCCCGGAATGTATGACGGCCTGCCCGTCTCCTTCGGGGCGGTGTACATCGCGACCGCGCTCGGCGCGATCATCGGGACCATTATCATGGCCTTCCTCGCAAAGATGCCCCTCGCGCAGGCCTCGGGCTTGGGCGCGACGGCCTACATCACGGGCACGCTCATGGGGAGTTCGATGAACCTTTCCTACGCCAATGCGATGGTGTTCGTCCTCCTCGACGGCGCCCTCTTCATCATTCTCACGGCGACGGGCCTGCGCAACAAGATCCTCGCCGCCATTCCGAAGGAGGTCAAGACCACCCTGCCCGTCGGCATCGGCATGTTCATCGCCTTCATCGGCTTCAACAATGCGGGCGTCGTCCAGCTTCGCGAGGGCGGGATCGGGTTTACCTCTTTCAACGTGCTCAACCCTGCTCTCGTCTATGAGAGCGCGGTCTCGGCGGCCGTCGCCCTCGTCGGGGTCATCGCGATCGCCGTCCTTGCGAAAAAGGGCGTCAAGGGCTCCATTCTCTGGGGCATGCTCGGGGCGGCGGGGCTCTACTATGCCCTCATCGGCATCGGCTGTGTGTGGGACGAAGGGTGCAGGGCCGTCTTCACCGACATTGCAAGCGGGTTTGAAAGTCCCTTCACGGCCTTCGGCGAATGGGGAAGGGAATCGGTCGGGCAGGTCTTTGTCAGCGGGTTCAATTTCAACGATTATCTCAATGAAAACGGCGGGGGCGCGCTCGCCCTCCTCATCGTGACCGCCGCCCTGTCGCTGTGCATGGTGGATATGTTCGACACCCTCGGCACGCTCTATGGGGCGTGCTCCAAGGGAGACCTTCTCGACGAGAACGGCGACCCCGTGCGCCTCGGGAAGTGCCTGATGTCCAACGCCGTCGCGACAGTCGCGGGGGCGGTCTTCGGCGCGTCCACCGTTGCGACCTATGTGGAATCCTCCTCGGGCGTCGCCGCGGGCGGCAAGACGGGCTTTTCGGCCCTCGTGACGGGGCTGTGCTTCGCCGTCGCCATGTTCCTCTCCCCCATCGCAAAGCTCATTCCCTCGGCCGCGACGTCTGCCGCGCTCATTTGGGTGGGCGTTCTGATGATGAGTTCGGTGAAAAACGTGGACTGGGACGACCCCGCCTTCGCCCTGCCCGCCTTCCTCACGATCGCGGTGATGGCGTTCGGGTACTCCATCACGAGCGGCATAGGCGTGGGGATCCTCTCCTGCGTTCTCGTCAAGGTGTGCACGGGAAAGATCAAGGAAGTCTCCGTCGTGACGTGGATCGTCTCCGCCCTCTTCCTCGCAATGTTCCTCTTGACGAATTGAGAATTCAGAGAATGTGGTGACCCACCCATGGAGGGGGTAACGCTCATTCTGAGCGTAGCGAAGAATCCCCTGAACGAAGTCCCCTTGTCGCCCCTTTTAGGGGAGATGTCGCGAACGCAATGAGCGACAGAGGGGTTTCCTTTGGCTCCCCTGTAGGGGAGCTGTCACGCGCCCTTGCGTGACTGAAGGGTTTCAAAACCCCTTTCCCCTCGCAAGCTCGGGGACTTCCCCTAAAAGGGGCAGCGAGGGGATACAGTGACTCCCCCAAAGAAGTAAATCATAAAACAAACGGCCCCGCAGAGCGGGGCCGTTTTCATTTCAATTTTTCATTCATCAATAGACGCTGACTTGCTTCTTGTCTCTTCCCTTGCGCTCGTACCTGACGACGCCGTCCTTCAGGGCGAAGAGTGTATCGTCCCCCCCGATGCCGACGTTTGCCCCGGGATAGATCTTCGTGCCCCTCTGGCGCACGAGAATGCTGCCCGCAAGCACTTCCTGCCCGTCCTGACGCTTCACGCCGAGCCGTTTCGCCTCGGAGTCTCTGCCGTTGTGGGAGGAACCTGTACCTTTTTTATGCGCGAACAAACGGATAAAAAACATTTTCCATTCTCCTTATTTCGATAGTTTCGGGCAACTGCCCTCGGTTGCATCGCGGATCCCTCGGTCGCTTCGCTCCCTC
Organism: uncultured Clostridia bacterium; assembly: GCA_947625595.1. GTDB lineage: Bacteria > Bacillota > Clostridia > Christensenellales > Borkfalkiaceae > Gallimonas. The sequence continues at coordinate 8,720 of CANQOX010000039.1, read as the reverse complement.
GGAATGACGCTTCGGCCAATTCCTGCCCCCGTTCAGGCCTCGATCTTCTCGATCTTGACAGCGGTGAACGGCTGGCGGTGGCCCTGCTTCTTGCGCTCGTTCTTCTTGGCCTTGTACTTGAAGACGATGATCTTCTTGTACTTATCCTGCGCCTGAACGGTGGCCGTGACCTTTGCGGAGCTGACGTCCCCGCCGACCTTGACGGTATCGCCGTCGGCCAGCATGACGACCTTGAAGGAAACCTCCGCGCCGACCTCTGCGTCGAGTTTCTCAACTCTCACAACGTCGCCCTCGGAAACCTTGTACTGCTTCCCGCCGTTTTCAATGATCGCGTACATATTCGCTTTTACCTCCTCTTCCCAGTCTCGCAAGATATCATAGGCGGCTCATTTTTCAGAAAAATAAGCGCTTGAAAAGCCCGTCCTTGGCGGCTCAACATGTAATGTACCATAGCAAAACCAAAAAGTCAAGCGGTTTTGCATAGAAACGGACAAAAAACACAAACTTCCTTACAAAGGAGAAATTATGGAGATCAAAAAGAGTGAAGAGGTGCTTGCGGAGATCCACCGCAACTGCCAGCTTGCCATTCAGTCCATCACGGACATTTTGCCCGAGACGGAAGAGACAGAGCTTCGCGAGGAGCTTCTCGCCCAGCACGAGGAATATGAACACTTCGGCGCAAGGGCGGCGATGCTCGCGCGGGACAAGGACATTGAACTGAAAAACCCCGGGCCGATCAAGAAGGCGATGATGTGGTCGAGCATCAAGATGAGCACGATGAAGGACGACTCGTCCGCGCATATCGCCGAAATGATGGTTCAGGGGACGGTCATGGGCATCACGGCGCTCAAGACGACGCTCTCGGACATGAGCCGCGACGGTGCGGACAAGGAGATCGAGGCCTTGGCGCGCGACCTTCTCGCCGCCGAGGAGAAGTTTGAGAAGATCTGGAAGAGCAAGATAAAGTAAGCGCTCGGCCAAGCCGAACCGCTGAAAGAATGCGGTGACCCACCCCCCTACCCCCCCTCCCACGGAGGGGGTAAAGACGGGCCCCCTCGGGAGGGGGTAGAGGACTTCGTTGGAGGGGGGCCCTCGTCGCCCCTTTTAGGGGAGATGTCACGAAGTGACAGAGGGGTTTTGAAACCCTTTTCCCCCTGCGGGGGACTTCCCCTGTGAGGGGCAGCGAGAGGTACTGCGTCATTCAGAGCGAAGCGAAGAATCCCGTGGAGGAAAGCGAGGACTTCGTTTGGGGGGATTCTTCGGCTTCGCCTCAGAATGAGCGGAAAAAATCGCTCATGCTGAACGCAGTGAAGCATCTCATAGACCCGCAGACTTCGTTCATGGGATCCTTCGCCTGCGGCTCAGGATGAGCGGTTTCCCCTTGTCGCCCCCCTATGAGGGACAGTGAGAAGACACGATGCGCGCGGCGGGATAGGTTCCCCTGTCCCGCCGCGCGCAATTTTTAATTTTTATGATATTCCGTCCGATATGTCCCGTCGGGGGAGATCGTGATCATGACGTCGCCGAGTTCGTCGGTGCGGTAGATCTCTGCGCCGACGGCGGCAAGACGGGCCAGCGCCCCTTCTGCGGGGTGGCCGTAGTAGTTCCCCTGCCCGCAGGAGATGACTGCCGTCTCGGGCTTCAAAAGGTTTAGCCATGCCTCCGAAGAGGAGCCGCCCGAGCCATGGTGAGAGACCTTGAGAATGTCCGTCTCCTCCAGCCGCACGGCGAGGCCGCCGCTGTCAAAGATGTGCTCTCCGAGCTCTTCGGAGAGCTTTTGTTCGTCCAAGAGCCTCTCCTCCCGCGCCGCGGAGATGTCGCCGCCGAAGAGCACATTGACGCCCGCATAGCTGAAATAGATCACGGCCGAGCTGTCGTTTGCGTCCGTTTCGTCGACGGAATAGGGCGAAATGCACACGGCATAGGCCCCGCCCCTCTTGATCGCAGTGTAGCGGGAGAGCGTCTTTACCTCCGTCCCCCGCTCCTCGGCCCTCCGCTCAATGTCCGTATAGACCTTCATCGAGGCGGGAAGGACGGGGAGAAAGACGGTCTCGGTGTTTTGGTCCTCCAAGATCGCCGCCGCCCCGCCGCAGTGGTCGGCGTCGGCGTGGGTCACGGCCAAGATGACCGACTGCGCCCCGAGGCCCTTGAGATAGCGGAGAATGTGGTCATTGTTTTCCCACGAACCGTCGCCTGCGTCGATGACAAGGACGGTCCCGCCGCCCAGCTCCGCGATCTCGCAGTCCCCCTGCCCCACGTCGAGGAAGTGAATGCGCACTTCGCCCTCCTTGAGTTCCCCGAAGGAATAGGCGGGGAGGTAGCGGCGGAAGGGGGTAAAGTTGTTCCATAGGCCGATCGCCGCGACGATCGCGGCGACGATGAGAATCCAGAGGAGCTTGAGGAGCTTGCGTTTCCTCCTCTGCTTTTTGCGTTCCTGTGAGTTCATGAAAGGTCACCCTCTAAAAGAGCAATCGCGCCGTGTCGGGCAGAGTGAGGACGCGCGAAGTCTCCCCGCGCACGCTGTACCTCTCCTCGTGATAGGTGTGGTGGCCGATGAGGTAGACGCGCTTGCCCCGCCAGTCCCCCTCCGCGTCCTTGCTGAAATAGCGCTCGGAGAAGATCTTGTTCATGAGGTCGAAATTGAGTTCGATGATGACAGAATCGCACCCCCGTCCGAAGCAATCGACGATCTCCGAGCGGATGCGCATGGCCATGTAGATGTCCGAGAGCACATACCCCTCCCGCGTGCAATGGGGACAGGGCTGGAGCATGAAGGAGCGCAGTTCGTTGTTCGTGCGCTTGCGCGTAAAGAGGGTCACGCACAGTTCGCTCATGGGCAGGACCGTACACTTGGACTTGTCCCCCTCCAGCCGCGCCTTCAGTTCCTCATTGACGGCGAGGCGGTGGTCCTCCTCGGTCATGTCGATGAAGTCCACGGCAACGATCCCGCCGATGTTGCGAAGCCGCACCTGCCGCGCGATCTCCTCCGCCGCGAGGAGGTTGGTCCTGAAGACCGTCTCCTCGAGGTCGGCGTCCCCCGTGTATCCGCCCGTGTTGATGTCGATGACCGTCATGGCCTCCGTCGTGTCGATGACGATGTAGCCGCCGTTTTTGAGGCGGACGTGCGTCTTTGAGATCTCATAGACCTGTTCAGACAGGCCGTATTCGACGAGCATGCTCCGCTTTCCCGTGTGGAGAATGACCTTTTTCTCGCCGACGGCCTTGTTCATCCGCGCGAGGAAGACGATCTTGTCATAGAGTTCCCTGTCGCCGACGTAGATGCCTTCGACGCCGCCCAAGGAGTCCCGCATGACCTTGACGGGCAGGGACCACTCATGGTAGACGGCCGTCCCGACGGGGGCCTTCTCCGCCGTCGCGAGGACGGAGCGGTACACCCGCTTCAAGTATTCCGACTCGGTCTTGATCTGATGCTTTGTCGCCGTCTCCGCCGCCGTCCTGACGATGAAGCCCTCCCCTCTCTCGCGGAGCTTGTCCGCCTCCTTCAGGAGGGCGTCGCGGGAGGCGGGATCGGTGATCTTCCTCGAGATGCCGAGAAAGTCCGTATTCGGAAGGTAAATGAGCGTCTTCCCGACGATGGAGAGGTCGCAGGTGACCTTGGCGCCCTTGTTCCCGCGGGGGAGCTTGGTGACCTGAACGAGGATCTCGTCCCCCTCTCTCGGGATCGTGCGCTCCCGCGGCCCCGCCGCGCCGTCATAGGAATGGAGCTGGACGGGCCCTTCGTCCAAGGGCAGATAGCAATTCCGCTCCATGCCGCAGTTGACAAAGGCCGCCCGCATTCCGGGAATGACGTTCATGACCTTTGCCTTATAGATATTTCCGAGAAGGTCCCCGTCCCTGTCGCTCTCCACGCCCACCTCGACGATCTTTCTGTCCTCGGTGTAGACGGCGATCTGCGTGCCGCAGAAGCGGTCAAAAAACCATTCCTTTTTACATTCGCTCTTCACTTTTGCACTCCGATCGGGAATTCCTCATCGATTGTACCACAGACGGAGGCTTTTTTCAAGGGGTTTGGGAGATTTTACGGCGCAAATGCGGAAAGGGGCAGAGAGTAGTCCCCTCCCTCGAGCGCGGAGAGAAATTCCTCCTCCGTCAGTTCGGCATAGAAGCCGTCCTCCTTAAAGAGAAGGAGGGTGAGATACCTGTCCTCGCGAAGGAAGCGGAGGGCCGAGGAGAGCGGCATGTCCGCGGAGACGGCCACGCGGTATTCCTCGATACCCCGCCGAAGGTCCCTGTCCCTCGCGAAAGTCACACGGCGGTAGTCCTCTCCCCCGAACGCGCCTGCGGCGAGCAGGACAGCAAAGGGAAGAGCCGTCCACGACGGCGCCGAAAAGCAGGTATAGACAAAATATCCCGCCGCCCCGACCGCGATGGCGATCGTCAGAATGCGGCAGATCCAGAGGGACTTCTTCTCCCCCAGCGGGCGGAGCAGGAGGCGGAGGATCCTCCCGCCGTCGAGGGGCCACGCGGGGAGCAGATTGACGAAAAAGAGCGAAAAGGAGACGAGCGCGGCGGCGTCGGTATAGGCGTAAGTCTCGGGCCAGAGCCACCAGAGGGCGACAAAGAACAGCCCCGTCGCGGCGTTTGCGAGCGGGCCCGCGAGGAGCACGAGAAGTTCCTGCCTTCGCGGAATGCCCTTGAGATCCCCCGAGACGACGGCCCCGTAGGGCATGAGAACGACCTTTTTCAGTTCAAATCCGTACCGCCGCGCGGCAAAGGCGTGGGCGCACTCGTGCTCGAGCGCGGCGAGGACCGCCGACAGATAGAGAAGCAGGGACCCCGTGAAGGCGGACAGGATCCCCACCGCGACGCAGAGCGGGTGAACGCTCACCCTGCTCTCATGCCCATGCAAGCGTGTTTTCCGCAACCGTGTAGTTATTCAGAAGGCTCCCGTCCGAATAGAACATGACGCGCACCGTCCTTTCGCCGTCCGTATGGGCGAGGGGAACGTTGCTCTTCACCCTTTCCCCGACCGCATAGTAGACGTCGTTCAATCCGCTGATGATCGTCGAGAAGGAGTCGGAGTGTTTGAGTTCCACCGTGAAGCCGCTCGCGCCGTCGCCGTTGACGGAGACAAGGGTCCCCTCGCAGGGCGCATACACCGCGCAGTCGGCCGTGAAGGAGAGCACGCCCGTCTCGGAGACGGCAAGTTCCACTTCCTCGAATTCATTGACAATGGGCGAGAGCGTGAAATCCTGATAGGTCCGCGTGTCGGCCGCGGCCGCCTCCCCCTGTCCGTAGAACAGATTGCGCACGAAGGTGTTGATCGCGCTCTGCGGGAGGAAGATATTGGTGAGGAAGATCGCGGCGCAGATGACGCAGATGGCGGCAAATTCTGCAAAGAGCAGCCGCTTGGCCCGCTTTGACTTCTTGCTCTCGGGCTTTTCCTCCCGCTCAATGGGCGTGCTCTCCGCATAGAGCGGATCCTCCGTCTCCTGCATGCGGTCGTTGACCCTCTCGACGACCTGATCTCTCAACTCGCTGTCGCTCTCCTGCGACCGCTTGCGCTTTTCCCTGTGCGTGACGGTCACCGTTTCCACGGGGATCTCGAGCATTTCCGCATAGCTCAATTCTTCATTCATGACACACCTCTTTTTGTTGTTAGTCGGCGCGTTTCCCGCCGTTGCAATCATAATGTATGTTATGAAATGCCGAATTAGAAGAAAAAATCCCTGTCGATATCGCACGACAGGGAGAGAAAAATGCAGAATGGGCCTCGGCGGAGGGGGCCTTCAAAGAGGGATTCGGGAAGTTCAGCGGCGGGCGCGGGCGGCCCCGATCACCGCCCTTGCGGCAAAGAGGGTCTCCTCCTCCGTGGTCTCGCGGCCGAAGGAGAAGCGCACGCCCCGTTTCGCCTCCTCTTCGCTCCGCCCCATCGCGAGGAGGACGTGGGAGGGCAGGGAAGCGTGGGCAGAGCAGGCGGCTCCCCCCGAACAGGCGACGCCGCCGAGGTCGAGGAGGGTCAAAAAGGCGTCCCCGCCCCGCGCAAAGGTGAGGTGGGAGATGTTGGGCACGCGGTCTTCGCCGTCCGCCTTCACCTCCCCGCCGAGCGCGGAGAGCACGGTTTTTTCGAAGAGATCGCGCAGAGCCCCCGTGCGGGCGCAGAAGGTTTCGCGCTCCCTCTGCGCAAGTTCGAGCGCGGCCGCAAAGCCGACGATCCCCGCGACGTTGAGCGTTCCGCCGCGCAGACCCCGCTCCTGCTCCCCGCCGACGATGAGGGGACGGAGCGGGACCCCCTTTTTCACGATCAGTGCGCCGACGCCCTTCGGCCCCCCGATCTTGTGGGAGGAGAGGGAGATCGCGTCCGCATGGCGAAGGAGCTCTTTCAGAGAGAGCGTGCCCGCCGCCTGCACGCAGTCGGAGAAGAGATAGGCCCCGTGCGCATGGGCGAGGGCAGAAAGTTTCTCAACGGGTTGAATACAGCCCGTCTCGTTGTTGACCGCCATGACGCAGACGAGGGAGTTTTCAGACATGCCCCCGTCAAAATCAGTCTGCACGGTCCCACCCGCCGAAACCGTACATGGTACCGCCTTTTCGCATTTCCGAAGGGAGATCGCAGACATGGCCGCCGCATGTTCGATGGGAGAATAGAGAAGGTCCCCCTCTCCGATGCCGCGCACAGCCCAGTTGTCCGCCTCCGTCCCGCCCGAGGTGAAGTAGACCTCCATGGGCCTCACGCCGAGGATATTTGCGATCCTGTCCCGCGCCTCGGTGACGGCGTGCGCCGCCCTCCGCCCGAAGGCGTGCAGGGAGTCGGGATTGCCGAAATTGTCCTTAAGGCACGGGAGCATGGCCTCGAGAACTTCCTCCCGCAAGGGGGTCGTCGCGGCATGATCGAGATACACATTCATGGGTCTATTATACCTTCCTGATGAGGGATTGTCAAGTAAGGCGGCGCATCGGAACGATGCGCCGCCTCATGATCTTCAGTTTTGAGCTTCCCCGCCGACAGGAAAAGTTACAGGTCCTTTTTCAGTTCCTTGATGATGAGGTCGGCGATGTAGCGGCAGCCGCGGTGGGTCGGGTGCACGCCGTCGGCAGCGAATTCCTCGGGCTTGATGTCCTGCGAGACGCCGTTGAAGATCTCGTCGAGGGGCACGAGAGGAAGTCCCTCCCTGCGCGCAAGCTCGCGAATGACGGCGATGTAGGTGTTGAGATAGGGACGGAAGCGGCGTTTGTCCTTGACGTCGAGGACATAGGGCTCGATGAGAATGATCTTGGCGCCGCACTTTTTGAGTTCTTCCAAAATGGCGGAATAGTTGTGTGCAAACTGCTCCTCGCTGACGATCTCCTCATGCGTGAAGCGCCGCCAAACGTCGTTCACGCCGACCTCGAGGACGACGACGTCGGGCGCCACCGCCACAACTTCCCCCACGCGGGCAAGAAGTTCGACCGTCCTGTCTCCCCCCACGCCGAAATTGTAGATGTCGAACTCGACGTCGGGATAGAGCGGGCGGAGCTTCCCCGCCGCGATCTTTACATACCCCTCGCCGAGGTCGTGGGGATCGGACAGATCCCTCCCCGCTTCGGTGATCGAATCGCCGAAAAATGCAAGTTTCATAATTTCCCCCCTTAAAGAAAATTATTTTACAAATTTTTCGATATACGCCCTGATACACTTGTCCACGATCTCGACGGCCTCGTCGCGGTGGGCGATCTCCTTCACCGTCGTCGTCTTGTGCTCAAGCGTCTTATAGACCTCGAAGAAGTGCATCATTTCGTCAAAGATGTGCTTCGGCAGTTCATGAATGTCGTAGTAATCGTTGTACGACGGATCCTTGAAGGGGATCGCGATGATCTTCTCGTCGAGGGAGCCGCCGTCGATCATCTTGATGACGCCGATCGGATAACAGCTCACGAGCGTCATGGGATAGATGACCTCGTTGGTGAGGACGAGCACGTCGAGCGGGTCGCCGTCCTCGGCAAAGGTGCGCGGGATAAAGCCGTAGTTCGCGGGATAGACCGTCGAGGTGTAGAGGACGCGGTCGAGCTTGAGAATGCCCGTCTCCTTGTCGAGCTCATACTTCGTCTTGCTTCCCTTGGGAATTTCGATCAGCGCCTCAAAGGATTTGGAGGTGATGCGCTTGGGATCGATGTCGTGCCAAATGTTCATAATGGACCTCCGTAGTCCTATTTTATCATATTTTTGAAGATGCCGCAAGGCCGTACATGGATTTTTTCAAAAAAAATTGTCCAAACCGAGAAAATATACTTTGACATTCCGTCCGAAATGTGGTATATTGATAGCAACGAGGCGAAGAAGAGCGACTTCGCCGCGATGCAGAAGTACCCAAGAGGCTCAAGGGGCTCCCCTGCTAAGGGAGTAGTACCGAGTAAGGTAGCACGAGTTCGAATCTCGTCTTCTGCGCCAGAAAAAGGCACCCGAAGAGGGTGCCTTTTTCTGGCGCAGATGATGGGTAGGCAGAAGCCGTGAATTCCTCACGAGTTCGCGCGAGGCGGCAGACGACGGTCGGCCTGTTTTTTATTTTCTTCACTCTGCCGACGACGCTTTCAAGCCCTTCGGGCGCAGAAAATCTCGTCTTCTGCGCCAAGTGGGATGTAAGTTGAACATAACTTACGTTCCATTTTTTGTTATAAAAAGCGGGGACAAACCCGTCCCCGCTGTCTTTATACTCCGCTAAATTGAAATTTATCTTTCTTTCATATCGAAATGCAGTTGATTATCGGTTTGAAAATATCTT
>CANQOX010000038.1 GCA_947625595.1 uncultured Clostridia bacterium | reverse complement strand
CCCACTCCCTTGCCTTAGGCGGAATTCACTTCCGCCGTGGGCGACCCCATTTGGTACCCTACGGGAACCTTATTGTCCTTGCATATAACGCTTCCGAGGCTAACTCGATTGATGAACAGAGCACTTTCGCTCGAACATTTCTTTTCGAAGGACACCCCTTCCGTCTCGCCGCAAAGCGGCGAGCCACCCACCCCTCAAGGGGTGGGCAAGGGGTGGGCGAGCAAAGAAATGTTCGAAACATTCCCACTTCCTTGCCTTAGGCGGAATTCACTTCCGCCGTGGGCGCCCCTATTTGGTACCCTACGGGAACCTTATTGTCTTTCAAGGAAGCACGGTTCGTGGGGTGATAGAGCCGTGAAATGCACAACGCCGACCCCTCGAACGATTTGTTTTCGCAGAAAACAAATCGTTCGAATTCACTTCGCCTGTAACGCCGTGATCGCGACGGCGCAGACGATGTCCTCGGCCTTACAGCCGCGGGAGAGGTCGTTGAGGGGCTTGGCGAAGCCTTGGCAGATGGGCCCGATGGCTTGGAAGCCGCCCAGTCTCTCGGCGATCTTGTAGCCGATGTTGCCCGACTGCAGGTCGGGGAAAATGAGCACGTTCGCATGGCCCGCGACGGGAGAGGAAGGAGCCTTGAGCTTAGCGACCTCGGGGACGAGGGCGGCGTCAAACTGCAATTCGCCGTCGAGCATGAGGTCGGGAGCCTTCTCCTTTGCGATGCGGGTCGCCTCCTGCACGAGGGTGACGTTGTCGTGCTTCGCACTGCCCTTCGTGGAGAAGGAAAGCATGGCGACGCGGGGCGTAAGACCCGCGATCTCCTGTGCGCTCTTCGCCGTCGCGATGGCGCAGTCGGCAAGCCCCTCTGCGGTGTAAGTGGGATTGAGCCCGCAGTCGGCAAAGACGAGCATGTTGTCCTCGCAGTAGCGGTTAGTGCCGACCATGAGGTTGAAGCTCGACACCGCCGAGACCCCGGGGGCCGTCTTGATGATCTGAAGGCCGGGGCGGAGGGTATTGGCCGTGGAATGGCATGCGCCCGAGACGAGGCCGTCCGCATCGCCGCTCTTGAGCATGAGCGCGCCGAAGAAGGTGCTGTCCTTGGCCTGCTCTCTGGCCTGCTCTATCGTCATGCCCTTCGACTTGCGGAGGTCATAGAGAAGTTGGGCGTACTCCTCGAGCTTGTCGCTCGTGGTGGGGTCGATGATCTCGATCCCGTTGAGGTTGACGTCGGGATTGCGCCCCTCGATCTCCTCGGGATTCCCGAGAAGGACAATGCGGGCGATCCCGTCACGCACGCACTCCGACGCCGCTTTGACGACGCGGCTGTCCTCGCCCTCGCAGAGGACGATCTTCTTGTTGAGCGCGATCGCCTTCTTCTTGATGTCGCCGATGACCGTGCCGCTGTCCGCAAGTTCTCTGAATGCAGATCTCAATTTTTCGCCGAAACCCATTTTCTTTTCTCCGTTTCTACTTTATTTTTCTCTCCGCTTCGTGTATAATGGAAGCAAAGGAAATCGTTCGGCTCCATTATACAACAAACGAAACGAATTGTAAAGAAAAAAATGAAATTCTGTGCGATAATTTGCGAATACAATCCCTTCCACAACGGGCACAAGTACCTCTTCCGAAAGGTAAAGGAGGCGGGCTATGAGCACATTCTCTGTCTCATGAGCGGCAACTTTGTCCAGCGCGGCGAGGAGGCCGTCTTTCACAAATATATCCGTGCCCGCCATGCCGTGGAGAACGGCGCAGACGCCGTCATCGAGCTTCCGACCGCCTTTGCCGTCTCCCCCGCCGAACTCTTCGCGGGGGGCGCGGTGCACATTCTCTCCTCCCTCCCGTGCGTCGAGGCCCTTGCCTTCGGGTGCGAAAGCGGCGGGCAGGAGGACTTTTTGAGGGTAGCAGACCTCCTCTCCCGCGAGGACAAGGCCTTCCGAACCGCCCTGAAGGAAAACATGAAGGACGGGACTTCCTTTATCCGCGCGCGCAATGCCGCCATTCTCTCGATGGGTTGGGACGTCGATGAGGGATTTCTCTCCTCCCCCAACAACATCCTCGGGCTCGAGTACTGCCGTGCGATCCTGCAGAATGGGAGCAATGTCGTCCCCCTCCCCTTCCTCCGCACGGGGGGCGGGCACGGGGAAAGGGAAATGAGGGAAGACTTTTCCTCCTCCACCGCGCTCCGCGCCGCCATGCGGGAGGACGGAAGGCACGGGAAAAAGGCCCTTCGCTCCAATCTCCCCGCCGACGTCCTCGGGGACGCCGAGACGTACCGTCCCCTTCCCTATAAAGGGGCCGCGCTTGTGAGCCTTCTCCGCTCGCCGCGGGAGCAGATCGCCCGCACGCCCGACTGTTCGGAGGGGCTGGAGAACAGACTCGCTTCGATGGCAAAGACCAACCCCGACTTTGACCTTCTCCTCTCCAAGATCGTCAGCAAGCGGTACACCCTCTCCCGCCTCAGGCGCATTCTTCTGCAGAACTTTTTGGGCGTGGAACTGAAGGCGGTGAAGGACTTTCTCGCCGCTCCCCTCTATGCCAACGTTCTGGCGGTCAAGGAGGAAAACGCCGAGGAGATCCTCTCCTCTCTCTCGGGCGGGATCCCCGTCATCGCGCGCAAGAGCGACTATTCGCTCCTCAAAAAAGACGCGCTCGCCTGCTTCGCCCTCGACCTCCGCGCCAACGACCTCTACAACGCCCTCTCAGGAACATATACCAATGAATTTTTGACATTGTTTGTGTAAAATGTTTCGAACGATTTCTTTTGCTTCGCAAAATAAATGCGTTCGAGGGGTCAACGCCGTGCATTCCATAGCCTTATCACCCCACGAACCGTGATTCTCCGAAAGACATTGTGGTTCCCGTTGGGTACCAAATGGGGTTGCCCACGGCGGAAGTGAATTCCGCCTAAGGCAAGGAATTTGGAACGAACCCCCACCCCTACCCCGCCCCCTTGGAAAGGGGGCAGGCAAGAAAGCGCGAAACCCCGCCTCCCCCCTTATACATGAGGGGGGAGGGTAGGGAAGGGGGTGGGTCATCTTATTCTCGCTGCCCCTTTTAGGGGAAGTGCCTCGTAGAGGCAAAGGGGTTTCAAAACCCCTCTGTCTCGGCTACGCCTCGACATCTCCCCTACGAGGGGCGACAAGAGTAAACCGCGTCATGTTGAGGCGTAGCCGAAACATCCCGAAGAACGAAGTCCGTAGGTTTATGAGATCCTTCGCCTGCGGCTCAGGATGAGCAATTTGTTCCCGCTCATTCTGAACGCAGTGAAGAATCCCCTTGGTCGATGCCCACCTCAGCCACCTGGGGGAAAAGGCTCCTCCCGAGGAGGAGCTCCCCGCCACAATTTTTAATTGCCCTGAATGACGCGGAGCCCCCATGGGGAAGACGAAATTCGATATATATGAGAAACGGCGCACTTATGCGAGCATAAGTGCGCCGTATGTTGTCTTCGGATCAGCCGACGAGGTCGCCCCCCGTGAGCGTCGAAACGTTGTTCATGAACATCGCCATGTTGCGGTTGGTCGTGTCCGAGCCAAGGCAGGTGATCGTGAAGCCCGACTTGTTCTGATCGCCCAGCCAAGCGGGACGGACGACGCCATAGAACTTCTTGTTGCCGCTGTCCTTGTTGTTCGTGCCCTTGAGCGTCTCCGTGAAGTCAAACACGATGTAGCCCCTGCCGTACATTTTCCAAGTGCCGAGCTGGGCGCCGTTTTCCTCGGCGATCGTGTGATCGCTCTTCAGGAGCACGTTGCGGGAAACGTTCTGAATGTCGCTGAAATCGCCGCTCGCCGTGTCGCGCTGGTTGATCATGACGACCATCTTGAACTTGTACGCGCCCTCCGATTTGGTCGCGGTGTACTTCAGAAGTTCCTCTTCGGAGACGGCCCTGTCGATCTCGCGCCCGTAGCGGTTGGGATTGATGACGATATGGCCGAGACTGTTGAGATAGTACTGGTGGATCTGCGTCACGAAGGAGCCCGTGTCTGTCGGGTCCGATTTGGGCAGACGGGTGATGTAGGCCGCAAGGTCCACGCCGTCCTTCGTCGTATAGAGGTCGTTGTGCCCGGGCAGGATGATGTCGTATTCCGTCACGCCCGCAGACTTATCCGCCCACTTGAAGGCGCCCATGTACTTGTTGCCCGAGTTGGCGGTGTTGGCGGGGCCGACGTTGCGGACAATGCCGCCGCCGACGGACTTATAGGTCCCCCATACGCTTTCGCTCCTGCCGCCCCACATCTGATAGTTGTCGCCGAGGCCGTCATAGGAGTGCATGGAGTAATAATAGGTCTTGCCGCTTCCCTCGAGGGTCTGCTCGTTCTCGTCCATGATGACGACGTTGTCGTGACGGGCGATGACGGGAGCCTCCATGTTGGACTTGCTGATGTTTTTGCCGTAATAGTCGTGTTCCCAGCCGACGGAATCGGACCCAGCGCTGCCCCAGTCGCTCTGAATGGCATTGACATAGCTGCGGATCTGCTCGTGGGTCTGCCAACCCTTGCCGTCCTTTCTGAGCCCCGTCGCAGGATCGAGTTCGATCATGTAATCGCCCGAGCCGAAGGAGCCGTACGCCATGTACATCTTTCCTTCGGGGTCGTAGATGATCTGCGGGTCGATGCCGTTGACGTCGGCCTCGCTCTCGCGGCGGCGGATAGAGGACTGCATCAGAACGACGGGATCGCCGTTACTGTCCTTGACAGGCGTAAAGGTCCCGGGCTGTGCCGATCTCGACCAATAGAGCAGAATGCACGCGCGGGCGTAGAGGCCGCCGCCAATCTGCATGCCTTCCACAGTTCTCTCATTATCTTCCGATCCGTCGACGACGCAGGTGTAGAGCCAATACCCGCCCGAGGGGCAGGGAACGATGTCGGGAGCCCACCAGCTCGCGTCATTCTCGCCGTATCCCGAGCACTGGCCGTCATACAGCCACTTGCCCGCCTTGGTTGACAGGAATTCCTCATTGCGCGTCTCCACGTTGAACGTCCTGCCGACGTACTCCCACGTCACGAGGTCTCTCGAGGTGTGGATGGCGTTGCCGTAGGTCTTTTCGCCGTCGATCGTCGTCTGATCGGCCCAACCCGTAGAGAAGAGATAGTAGGTCGATTTTCCCGTGCTGGGGCTGACGACCTCCAAGAACGACGGGTCATGCGTATGGCCGAGCAAGGTGCTCGTCTCCTCGGTCGTATCGGGACCTATGCTTCCGAGATACTGGTTCTCGGGGTTCTCGACATAGGCGGGGACGACGGTGACCCGTCCATAGCCGCCGTTTGCGTCCTTGTAAGTGATCGACCCCGCGCTGACAGCGGTGAAGACGCCCGTTGCGGCGTCATATGTCGCGATCTTCGTGTAGTCTTTGGGCGTAAACTGCGCCGTGTCGAGGCCCTTGGGCGCCGTGAACTTCGTGTCCTCCGCAGAGAGCGAAATGCCGTCATCGGGCAGATTGTCATAGCAGATGACGCCCGCGCCGAGGAAGTCTGACGTCGTTGTGGCAGGCGGCGTGGGATTTTTTTCTCCCCCGTCGTCGGTCTGGTTGTCGCCGCAGGCCGCGAGGCCGAGCACGGAGACCGTCATGGCGCCCGCAAGCAGGAGCGGCAGCCATTTCAGATGTTTCATGTTTCTTTCCCCCTCATCTTAATAGATTGATAAGAGCATTATAAAACATCTGCGGGAATTTTTCAAGCCCTCAAGGGAAATTTTCTCATTTAATTTTATCCGAGGCGCTGTTTGGGCCTTTTCGCAGGAAAAAACAAAGCGCGGCCGCATTGCAACCGCACTTTGCTTTGAGAGAATATGAAAAATATGGAATGGGCAATTCTGCGCCGCGGGTCTCCCCGTTCGGCATATCTGCATTATAGAACTGCCATATGTTTATTGTGTGAAGAAATCATTAAGATTTCATTAAAGATACTTCTCGGCGATGCGATCGGCGACCCTCAACCCATCCGCCGCCGCAGACATGATGCCGCCCGCATAGCCGCAACCCTCGCCGCAAGGGTAGACGCCCTCCTTCCCCGCCGCCTGTAGGTCCTCGCCCCGTACGATGCGAAGGGGGGAACTTGTCCGCGACTCCACGCCCGTGAGGACGGCGTCATAGGACGCAAAGCCCGAGAGCCTTCTGTCCATGTCGGGCACGGCCGCACGGAGGGAGGAGACGACGACGGGAGGGAGATAGCTCTCGAGGGGGGCAAAGGCCGTCCCCCGCGCGTAGGAGGGCTGGACTTCGCCGAAGAAGTAGCTCTCCTTCCCCGCGAGGAAGTCCCCCATGAGCTGAACGGGAGCGCGATATCCGCCGCCCGCCGCGGCAAAGGCCGCCCGCTCGAGCTTTCTCTGAAACTCCACGCCCGCCAAGGGGTGCGGGGAGCCGAAGTCCTCGGGAAGGACCTGCGCGATGAGTGCGGAGTTGGCGTTTCTCCCGTCGCGGGCGAAGTTGCTCATGCCGTTCGTGACGACGCCCCCCTCCTCGCTCGCCGCAGGAATGACGTAGCCCCCGGGGCACATGCAGAAGGTGAACGCCGCCCGCTCCCCCGCATGGGAGACGAGTTTGTAGTCGGCGGGGGGAAGCATGAGATACCCGCTCCCGTACTGCGCCTTTCCGATGGCCGACTGCAGATGTTCGGCCCGCACGCCCACGGCGAAGGGCTTCTGCTCGATGAGAAAGCCCCGCCCGAGGAGCATTTCAAAGGTATCCCTCGCGCTGTGGCCGACGGCGAGGACGAGCTCGTCCGCCTCCTCCTTCGCCCCGTTGACGGAGACGGCGCAAAGTTTCCCGTCCCGCACTTCGAGATCGTCGAGGCGGGAGGAAAAACGAACCTGTCCGCCGTTTTTCAGGATATATGTGCGGATATTTGCGATGACGCGGCGAAGATTGTCACTGCCGATGTGGGGTTTGTTCAGAAATCCGATCTCCTCGGGCGCGCCGAAGTTCATGAAGATCCCGAGGACCTGCCTGTTGAAGGGAGTATTGGTCTGCGTGTTGAGTTTCCCGTCCGAAAAGGTCCCCGCGCCGCCCTCGCCGAACTGCACGTTGCTGTCTGGGTTCAAAACGCCGCTTCGCTCAAACGCCTCCACGTCCCCCGCCCGCTCCTCTACGGGCCTGCCCCGCTCTAAAAGAATGGGACGGATGCCGTGGTCGAGGAGGCGCAGGGCGCAGAACAGCCCCGCAGGGCCCATTCCCGCGATGAAGACGCGGGGCGCCCGCCTGACCTGCTCATAGACGGGCGGCGGCAGGGTCTCCTTCTCGTCGGAACACTCCACCGAATACACCCACTTGATGTTCGCCTTGTCCCGCGCGTCGAGAGATTTTTTGAGGATCTTAAAATATCTGACGGGCGCGTGAAGTTTTTTCTCGCAGATCTTGACGAGTTTGCCCTCCCGCTCGCCCGCCGACAGCCGAAGGCCGCTCAAAGTCAGCTTCATATTCCCTCCGCGACGGCGTGCGCCGACGCAAACGCCCACTGCAGGTTGTACCCCCCGCAGACGCCGTCCACGTTCAGGATCTCCCCCGCAAGGAAGAGCCCGTCCCGCTTCCTGCTCATGAGTTTTTCGTCCGTCTCCGCGAGCGGGATCCCCCCGCGGGTGACCTGCGCATAGTCAAATCCGAGCGTCCCCGTGACCGTGAGGGGGAAATGTTTGGCGAGGGAGGCGGCGTCCCCCTTGGCCGAGAGCATGCGGCCGAGGGCGCTGTGAACGACGCAGAGCATTCCGCCCCGCCCCGCCGCCGCGCGGACCCTTTCCTCCGAGACATCGGGCAGAAAGTCGAGCACGGCAACGTCCCCCCTCTCGGCATAGGAGGAGGCGCGGAAGACGGCGTCGCCCGAGATCCCGCTCTCGGTGAAGAGGACGTCCCCCCGCGTCGCGTAAGTCTCCTTCCCGCCGCGGAGAAGGGTGAGCTTCGCCTCCGCGCGGATGCCCTTCAGCCCCCGCACCTCGGCGGGATCGCACTTGAGCTGGACAAGGGCGGGAGAGAGCGGCGTCACCGTGTGACCGAATCCCTCGGCGAGCGCATATGCTGAACCGTCCGTGCCGAAATTTTTCGCCGCCTTGCCGCCCGCGGCGAGGACGACTGCGTCCGCCCGCATCTGTCCGCCCGCCCATTTGACTTCAAAACTCCCGTCATATGCGAGGGAATGCACCTGCGCCCCGAAGCATACCTGCACACCTCGCCCCGCGATCTCACGGCGGAAGAGGTCGGTGACGGCAGAGGCCTGCCTTGAAGCGGGGTACACCCTGCCCCGTGCGTCGGGGAGAAAGATCCCCCCCATGCTCTCGAGAAAGGCCACCGTATCCTCCGCCGTAAAGCGGGAGAGAATGCGGGCGACCTTCTCTCTGTCGTCCGAAAAATAATATTCGCCGCCCATGCGGAGATTGGTCACGTTGCCCTGCCCGTTGCCGCTCGCCGAGAGCTTGCGCCCCAGCCGTTCGCCGCGCTCGAGAATGACGACCGAAAATCCCCTCCGCGCCAGCATCACCGAGACGGCCATTCCCGCCGCTCCGCCGCCGATCACACAAATTTTTTCCATAAATCTATCTTACAGCAAGTAAAATTTTTTGTCAAACATTGACAGGACGATTTTTTCGTGATAAAATAGAGGAAACAAGGAGTGTTTTACTATGTTTTATAATTTAGACAACAAAGTATTGGATTACATCAAAGATCCCGCCAACCTCCCGCTCCTCATCGTGCTTGCGGCAGTGGTCGTCGTGATCATCGTACTCGTGATCGTCATGATCGTCCGCTCCGTCAAGGCCAAAAAGCGCGACAGACAGGAGACCGACGAGGCGATCCGCACGCTTGCGAACACGCCCGACGAGGAGTACGTCCCCTATTCTCCCGTAGAGGAGACGGCCATTCCCGCCCGCGCAGACGAGACCGCGCCCGAGGAGAAACCAGAGGAAAAGCCCGAGCCCGCCGCAGAGGCGCCCGAAGAAGCGCCCGAAGAAGCGCCCGTAGACGAGCCTGCCGCACAGCCCGAGGAGAAGCCCGAGGAGAAACCCGCAGCCGAGCCTGTTGCGCATGTTGCGCAGCCCGAAGAGGCGCCCAAAGAAGCGCCCGTAGCCGAGGAGAAGGCAGAAATTTCCGAACAAGAAACGAAGGAGGAACCCGAAATGGCAGATAAGAAAGTTCCCGCCAAGAAGGCGGAACCCGCACCCGCAAAGAAGAAGGCCCCCGCCAAGAAGGCGGAGCCCAAGGCAGAGACGCCCGTCAAGAAGACCGAGCCCAAGGCAGAGACGCCCGTCAAAAAGACCGAGCCCAAGGCAGAGACGCCCGTCAAAAAGACTGAGGCGCCCGCTCCCGCACCCGCCCCCAAGGCGGCTCCGAAGGCCGCGCCCAAGGCCGCGCCCAAGGCCGCTCCCAAGAAGGCCGAGGCTCCGAAGGTCTCCGCCGTGAACGGCAAGTGGGTCATTGAGGAGGTAAAGGGCAAATTCTGGCTCAGCCTCGTCGCTCCCAACGGGCAGATCATGATCGAGAGCCCCACCCCTTACGCCTCCCTTTCGAGCGCAAGGTCGGGCATCAAGACCTATCAGGACAACATCGCGGCCGACAGATTGGAGATCACCGAGCACAAGAACGGTGACTCGCAGGTTCAGATCCTGAACGGCAGAGGCGGGCTCCTTGCGACGAGCTCCACCTATTCTTCCCGCGCACAGGCCGAGAACGCAAGGGATTCCATCAAGCGTTGGGCTCCCACCACGGCCGTCGAGGAGGTCGCCGAGAAGAACGACTGATCATGACAATGAAAACAGCGGCTCCCGCCGCTGTTTTTTCATGCTTTGTTTTATCCTTCCCCGCACTCTGCCCCTACTCCCCCGTTCATTCTGCCCCTGCTCCCCCGCTCATTCTGAACGCAGTGAAGAATCCCCTGAACGAAGTCCGTACTTTCCTCCTCGGGATTCTTCGCTTCGCTCTGAATGACGCAGAAAATCGCCTCTGAATGACGCTCTTTCCCTCGCTGTCCCCGCTCTCCGCGTCATGTTGAGCGTAGCGAAACATCCCGAGGAACGAAGTCCGAAGCCTCCCCCCCGTGGGGGAAAGGCTTTTTACCCCCTCCTGCCCCGCGCGCATTCTATTTGATTCCAAGCGCGGCACGAGCGGGCATTGCCCGCGAAGTAGCCGCCGCCGAAGGCGGCGTGTCGAAGGATCCCGAAGAACGAAGTCCGTAAGTTTATGAGATGCTTCGCTTACGCTCAGCATGAGCGTGTCGCGCTCAATTTTTCATTCCCCCCTTTTCACCCCTGCCATTTCTCTATGGTGCGGGACTTCTCGATCTCGGCAAAGACGGAGGCGAGCGGGTCGGTATCGGCCTCTTCGATGCGGCCGCCGTCGCACATCGCCCGCGTCTCGGGCGAGAGCGGAAGCCGCGCCACAGCGGGAAAGCCGAACTTCGCTTTCAGCTCCTCCGCCCTGCTCGGGCCAAAGATCTCATGCGCCTTCCCGCAGTCGGGGCAGACGAAATAGCTCATGTTTTCGCACAGGCCGAGGAGAGGGATATTCATCATCTTCGCCATATTGACGGCCTTGCCGACGATCATCTCGACGAGGTCCTGCGGCGTCGAGACGACGACGATCCCCGACAGCGGAATGGACTGGAAGACGGTGAGGGGCACGTCGCCCGTTCCGGGGGGCATATCGATGAACATGATGTCGAGGTCCCCCCATTCGACGTCCGTCCAGAATTGCGTCGCCGCGCCCGCGATGAGACTGCCCCGCCAGACGACGGGGTCGTCTTCGTGTTCGAGAAGGGAATTCATGGACATGATCTCAATGCCGCTCCTCGTCCCGACGGGAAGAATGGCGCCGTCGGTGCCGCGGGCAAGTTTTTTGAGGCCGAAGGCTTTGGGAATGGACGGGCCCGTGATGTCGGCGTCGAGAATGCCGACGCGGTATCCCCTCGCCCTCGCGCGGACGGCGAGAAGGGCCGTGACGAGGGATTTTCCCACGCCGCCCTTGCCGCTCGCGACGGCCACCACGCGCCTGACGCTGGCGTTTTCGTTGATGGGTTTGATGAAAGAGGTCTTGCTCCTCGTCCCACAGCTGCTACTGCAGGTGGAGCAGTCATGCGTACAGTCTGCCATAAGTTCTCCTTTGCGAGCATTATAGCACGAAACGCCTCCCTTGGCAAGCAAATTCCCCCTCCCGCGGAGGGGGTAAGCTCATCCTGAGGCGCAGCCGAAGGATCCCCTAATACGAAGTCCGTAGGTCTATGAGATCCTTCGCCTACGGCTCAGGATGAGCGGCCTTATCCTTGTCGCCCCTCTTAGGGGAGATGTCACGAACGAAGTGAGTGACAGAGGGGTTTCCCTTGGCTCCTCCCAAGGAGGAGCTGTCACCGAAGGTGACTGAGGTGGGCATAATTCGGAATGTGGTGACCCACCCCCCTACCCCCCTCCCATGGAGGGGGCGAGAGAGGCGTCCCTCGGAAGGGAGTACCGCGTCATTCAGAGCGAAGCGAAGAATCCCCTCAAACGAAGTCCGTGGGTCTATGAGATCCTTCGCCTTCGGCTCAGAATGAGCGGCCTTATCCTTGTCGCCCCTCTTAGGGGAGATGTCACGAACGAAGTGAGTGACAGAGGGGTTTCCCTTAGCTCCTCCCAAGGAGGAGCTGTCACCGAAGGTGACTGAGGTGGGCATAATTCGGAATGTGGTGACCCACCCCCCTACCCCCCTCCTCGGGAGGGGGTAAGCTCATTCTGAGCGAAGCGAAGAATGCGCGCGGCGGGACGCATCTGCGTCCCGCCGCGCATTTTTTAATTTTCCTCTCATTATCGCTTGCAATTTCGGCAAAAATAGGATATACTGTCTTTGCTGTGATAGGCGGGGAGTTAGCGGTGCCCTGTATCTGCAATCCGCTATAGCAGAGCCGAACGCTTTTCTCGGTGTTGCCTATGGGAGGCAGCACGCGGTAAGCAGTGATGATCGCAAGGTCTCATGCAACGCGCGTCCGCGAACCGTGTCAGGGTAGGGATACAGCAGCACTAAACGGTGCCGCGCGTGTGCCATGAGGTTGCTTTGCGGGAGCCGGCTGCCGCGTTTCCGCTCCGGTATGCAATGACAAAAAAAGCCCTCACAGTTTTTTTCGAAAAGAACACCCGCCCGACGGCTTTGCCGTCGGGCGGGTTTTTTACGTCATTCTGAGCCGAAGGCGAAGAATCCCCTCATACGAAGTCCGTGGGTCTATGAGATCCTTCGCCTACGGCTCAGGATGAGCGGCCTTATCCTTGGCTCCCCTGTAGGGGAGCTGTCGAGCGAAGCGAGACTGAAGGGTTTCAAAACCCCTCTGTCACTCACTCCGTTCGTGACATCTCCCCTAAAAGGGGCGACAAGACACTCCAAATCCCCCCGCCACAATTTTTAATTCCCAAAAAATAATCGGGGCGCACGGTAACGTGCGCCCCGATCTGTTTTTTTCAGTTTAGCCCAATTTCTCAAGCAGTTTGAAGTCGATACCCTTCTCGCCGATCTTGATGATCTTGACCTTGACGGTGTCGCCGATGGACAGAACGTCGTCCACCTTGTCCACGCGCTTGTCGGAGAGCTTGGAGATGTGGATCATGCCGTCCTTGCCGGGGGCAAATTCCACCCACGCGCCGATCTCCGAACGAATGCGCACGACGCGGCCGATGAACATGTCGCCGACCTCGGGATCGTGGACGATGCTCTCGATGATGGCCTTCGCCTTGAGCGCGGCCTCGCTGTCGCCGTAGGAAGCGATGCAGACGGTGCCGTCGTCCTCGATGTCGATCTTGGTGCCCGTCTCGGCGATGATGGAGTTGATGACCTTGCCCTGCTTGCCGACGACGTCGCCGATCTTCTCGGGATCGATCGTAAAGAAGATGATGCGGGGCGCGTACTTGGACAGTTCGGGCCTGACCTCGGGCACGCATTCGAGCATCTTGCTCAAAATGAACTGCCTGCCCTCGTTGGCCTGTTCGATCGCGGTGTGCATGATCTCCTCGGAGATGCCCTTGATCTTGATGTCCATCTGAATGGCGGTGATGCCCTTCGTCGTGCCCGCGACCTTGAAGTCCATGTCGCCGAGGAAGTCCTCGAGGCCCTGAATGTCGGTCATGACGCGGAATTCGCCCGTCTCCTGATTTTTGATAAGGCCCATTGCGACGCCCGCGACGGGAGCCTTGATGGGAACGCCCGCATCCATGAGTGCCATCGTCGAGCCGCAGACGGAAGCCATGGAGCTCGAACCGTTGGACGACAGAATGTCATTGACGACACGGATGGCGTAAGGGAATTCCTCTTTGGGCGGAATGACGGGCTCGAGCGCGCGCTCTGCGAGTGCGCCGTGGCCGATCTCGCGGCGGCCGGGGGAGCGAAGCGCCTTTGCCTCGCCCGTGCAGTAGCCGGGGAAGTTGTACTGGTGCATGTACCTCTTCTCCGTCTCGTCGTCGAGGCCCTCGAGTTTCTGCGCGGCGGCGAGCATGTCGAGCGTGCAGGTGGTGAGGGTCTGCGTCTGTCCCCTCGTGAACACGGCCGAACCGTGTGCGCGGGGCAAAACGCTCCTTTCGCACCAGATGGGACGGATGTCCTTGAGGCCGCGGCCGTCGGGACGGATGCCCTTGTCAAAGATCTTCGCGCGGACCTTCTCCTTGGTCAGATAGTAGATGGAATCGTTGATCTCCCTCTCTTTATCGGGGAAGATGTCCTTGAAGTGCTCCAAAACTTCGGCGCCGACCTGATCCTGACGGGCCTGACGCTCCTGACGGTCGAAGGTGTCGAGCGCCCAGTCGAGCTTTTCGCCCGCGAATTCGCGGACGGCGGCGTCGATGTCCTCGGGAATGTGGTAGAGCTCGATCTCCTTCTTTTTCTTGCCGACGGCGGGGACGATCTCGTTCTCGATCTGAAGGCAGATCTTGGCGATCTCGGCCTGTCCGAACATGATCGCGCCGACCATTTCGTCGTTGGTGACCTCGTTCGCGCCCGCCTCGATCATGAGGATGGCGTCCTTAGTCCCCGCGAGGTTGAGGTGAATGGTGCTCTTCTCGCGCTGTGCGGCGTCGGGATTGATGACGTACTCGCCGTCAACGAGGCCGACGACGACCGACCCCGTGGGCCCTGCCCAAGGAATGTCGGAAATGGCGAGGGCAATGGAGGAGCCGATCATGGCGAGGGGCTCGGGGGCGACGTCGGGTTCGACGGAGAGAGCCGTCGCGGTGACGACAACGTCGTTGAAGAGACCCTTCGGGAAGAGCGGGCGGAGGGGCCTGTCGATGAGGCGGGCCGTTAAAATGGCCTTGTCGGAAGCTCTGCCCTCCCTGCGCTTGAAGCCGCCGGGGATCTTGCCTACGGCGAACATCTTCTCCTCATAATCCACCTGAAGGGGGAAGAAGTCGATGCCGTCGCGGGGCGTGGGCGACATGCAGACGTTGACCATGACGGCCGTCTCGCCGCAGCGGACGACGCAATGGCCATTGGTCTGCTCGGCGTACTTTCCTGTCTCGACGGTAACTTCTTTGCCGCCGATCAGGAGCTTGAATTCTCTGTAGCTGGGTGTCATTTTGATTTGTTCTCCTTATTAGTCCTATTCTTTGCCCCGCGATCCCGTGACCGCGGAAGCGATTTTCTGATTTTGTAATGCCGTACTTCGCACCTTCCCTCTTCGCATGAGTGATGCGATGTCCCCTCGCCGCCCCTCAAGAGGTGGGCAAGTCTTGACTCCCCCCTTGAGGGGGAGCTGTCACGAAGTGACTGAAGGGGTGTCATTCCCACTCCCTTGCCTTAGGCGGAATTCACTTCCGCCGTGGGCGACACAATTTGCCGAAACCTTTCGGCTTGTTGTCCCTGCA
>CANQOX010000037.1 GCA_947625595.1 uncultured Clostridia bacterium | reverse complement strand
CTCTGCCTTCCCTACATTCCGTGCAGTGCGAAACTTCCCGTCTTCCTGACCCTCACCTCCTCCTTTTTTGAGGATCCCTTCCCCGCCGTCATGGGGCTGTACCTCCTCGGCGTCCTGCTCTCCCTCGTTGCGGCGCGGCTCCTGCGCGGAAAACAGCCGCCTTTCCTGATGGAACTCGCCCCGTTGCAGCTTCCCGACCCTGTTTTTGTGCTCAAAGGCTTGCTCTTTCAGATCAAACAGTTTATAATGAAGACAGCGACGGCGATCCTGTGCTTTCTCCTCGTCTCGTGGGCGCTGTCCTCGTTCGACTTCTCCTTCCGCTTCGTCCCCGCCGAACAGAGCATGCTCGCGGTCATCTGCGGGGGGCTGAAGTGGCTGTTCGCGCCCGCGGGCATGGGGGACTGGCGCATCGCCTACGCGGCTCTCTCGGGCCTCGTCGCCAAGGAAAACGTGGCGGGGGCCATTGAGATGTTCTTCGGCCGCTTTCCCTATGGGGCGGCGAGCGCGGCGGCCTTCTCCGTCTTCATGCTGACCTGTTCGCCCTGCATCTCGGCCGTTGCGGCGACGGCGCGGGAGGTCGGCTGGAGGCGCGCGCTCCTGTACGCGGCCTTTCAGACCGTGAGCGCCCTGCTTCTCTCCTATCTCACCTATTTCCTGTGGAGGGGCGGCGTCGTGTTCGCGATCCTCTTCGCCCTGCCGCTCGTCGCACTTTTCCTCGTGAGGGACCTCATTGAAAACGTACACCGTAAAAGAAGAAACCACCCTGAAAACATTCACGGATGAGACCTGCGCGCAGGCCTCCTTCTGCCTCCGCACCCTCCTCAAGGGCAGAGACGTCCGCGTCAACGGCACGCGCGTCGGCGCCGACATGCCGCTCAAAAGAGGGGACGTCGTGCAGTACTTCATGACCCCCGCGCAGGAGGCAAAGCCCGCCTTCGCCGTCCTCTATGAGGACGACAACGTTGTCGTTTTGGACAAGGAGAGCGGCGTCAGCTCCGAGGCCGTCTTCTCTGCGCTCTGCGAGGCGCACGAGACCTACTTTATCCACCGCCTCGACCGCAACACAGAGGGCGTCATGGTCTTTGCCAAGACGGCTCCCGCCGCGGAGGAGCTTTTGGACTGTTTCCGCACAAAAAAGACGGAGAAGGTCTATCTCGCCGCCGTCAGGGGGCGCATGGAGAAGGGGCGGTCCGTCGAGGAGGCCTTCCTCGTCAAGGACGAAGGGGCTTCCCGCGTCCGCGTCAACGCCCGCGGGGCGGGGGAGAAGATCGTCACCGAGTACGAAGTTCTCGACGCGAATGAGAGCTTTTCCCTCCTCAAAGTCACCCTTCATACGGGAAAGACCCACCAGATCAGGGCGCACCTCGCCTTTCTCGGCCATCCCGTGCTCGGGGACGGAAAGTACGGCGATGGGGCGCTCAACCGCCGCCTGCACATGACGCGGCAGAGGCTCCTCTCCAAGGCTTTGACCCTCTATCCCGACGGCTGTCTCGCCTATCTTCGCGGAAAAACCTTTCTTTCCACAAAAAATTTGCAAATTCCCTCTGAAAACGCTTGACAAGGCGTTTTTTCTTGTGCTAATATATGAACAGTTATTCATATATTGATATTGAGGTGCGTATGACATTCTGTAATCATGAAGAGGAACACGAGCTCGCTTCGCAGAGGGCGAGGACGAACATGCCCGCCGAGGAGGACATCGCGCGGGTCGCCGCGGCCTTTAAGGCCATCTCCGAGCCCTGCCGTCTGAAAATTCTCTTTGCCCTGCGGCAGGGGGAATTATGCGTGTTGCACATCGTCGAGGCCGTGGGGGGGACGCAGTCGGCGGTTTCCCATCAGCTCCGCCTTCTGAAGGCCAACGGCATCGTCAAGGCGAGGAGGGAGGGGCAGAACGTCCTTTATTCCCTCGACGACGAACACGTCCTTGCCGTCCTCGAGCTCGCCTGTGCGCACCTGCACTGTCATATTTGAGGAGGCATCATGGACAAAGTTATAAAAATCAGGAATTTGGACTGCGCCGCCTGCGCCGCGGAACTCTCGGAGGAGCTCGAGGATATCAAGGGCGTCACCCATGCGGCGGCCGATTTCATCAATCAGCGCGTCAGCCTCTCCTACGAGAGCGCGGAGGCCTTTGAGAAGGCGATCGACGTCATCTCCCACTTCGAGGAAGTGGAGATCATCGACGGCAACGCGCCCGAAAAAAAGGAGAGCCACCTCAAAGAGATCGTCTCCATAGCGATCTCGGCGGTATTTTTTGTGGCGGGGCTCGTCCTCACGCTCCTCTTCGGCAGCGATGAACGCTGGAGTTTTTCCCTTATCGTGAGTTTTTGGCTCGTCGCCTTCCTCGCCGCAGGCTGGGAAGTTGCCGTGAACGCGGGCAAGAACGCCGTCCGCGCCTTCAAAGACGGCTTTCACCCCTCCGTGCTCCTCGATGAAAATCTCTTGATGCTCATCGCCGCGATCGGCGCGATCGCGATCGGGGAGTACATGGAGGCCGTGGCCGTCGTCCTGCTCTATCAGATCGGCGAACTTCTGCAATCGCTCGCCGTCGGTTCCTCGCGCGGGGCGATCAAACGCCTCATGGAGATGAAGAGCGACAGCGCGGTGCGTTTGACCGAGAACGGGCAGGAGGAAGTGGAGCCCGAAGTTCTGTGCGAGGGGGACATTCTCCTCATTCGCAGGGGGGACAAAACGCCCGTCGACTGCGTTATCACGGAGGGGGAGAGCGAACTTGACACCAAGTCGCTCACGGGCGAGAGCTATCTCCGCGAAGTCCGCACGGGCGACGAGGTCCTCGCGGGCTGCGTCAACGAGGGAAACGCCTTCAAGGCGCGCGTCCTCCGTCCCTATTCGGAGAGCGCGGTCGCCAAGATCATGGAGCTTGTGGAGAATTCCTCGGCCTCCAAGGCCAAGCCCGAGAAGTTCATCACAAAATTTGCCCGCATCTATACGCCCGTCGTCGTCCTGCTCGCCGTACTCATCGCCGTCATCCCGCCCCTGTTTCAGGGATATAACTTCCCGATTTGGGTGGGAAGGGCCCTCAATTTCCTCGTCATCTCCTGTCCCTGCGCCCTCATTATCTCGGTGCCTCTCACCTATTTCTCGGGCGTCGGCGCACTCGCGCGGGAGGGCGTTCTGACGAAAGGGGCCGTCTATCTCGACAAACTCGCCTCCGTCAAGGTCGTTGCCTTCGACAAGACGGGGACGCTCACTGAGGGGAAATTTTCCGTCGCGAACGTCGTCGGCGGGGACAAAGTTCTCGGCTATGCTGCGGCGGCGGAGCGGAATTCCTCCCACCCCTTGGCGCAGGCCTTTGCAAATGTTGAGACGCCCTATACCGCCGAGAAGACGGAGGAGATCGCGGGCATGGGGATCTCTTGTGAAATTTGCGGGGCCCATGTCCTCGTCGGCTCTGCCCGCCTTCTGCGCGGACATGGTATCGAGGTAGAGGAGGAGGTCTCGGACATGGTGGCCGTATATGTGGCCGAAGACGGAATTTTGCTCGGACGGGTGGAGATCGCGGACACGGTCCGCGGAAACGCCGCCGAAGCCCTCTTGGCACTCAAGGGGCAGGGGGTCAAAAAACTCGTCGTCCTCACGGGCGACAGCGAAGAACGGGCCAAGGAGACTTTGAAAGGTCTCTCCGTGGACGAGATCCGCGCCCGCCTGCTTCCCGACGAAAAGCCCCTCTTCGCCCGCGAACTCAAGCGGGAGGGGACCCTGCTCTACGTCGGCGACGGCATCAACGACACGCCCGTCATGGCGGAGAGCGACGTCTCGGCCGCGATGGGGGCCTTGGGAAGCGACGCCGCGATCGAGGCAAGCGACTTTGTCCTCGCGAGCGACAACCTCGCCGCCCTCGCAAAGGCCGTCAAGGCGGCCAAAAAGACGCGGAAGATCGTCACAGAGAACATCGTGTTCTCCATCGCCGTCAAGGTCGCGCTGATGGTCCTGTCGCTCTTCGGATCTATACCGCTCTGGGCGGCGGTGTTCGGCGACGTCGGCGTGATGCTCCTCGCCGTCCTCAATTCCATGCGCATGCGAATGAAACTCTGACTTTTATCGCTTCCCATTGATATTGCTTTTTATGTTGCTTTTAACCCCGCCCGCGCGGGGTTTTCCATACAAAAAAATCCCCCCAAAGGACTGTTTTACGGTTCCCATTGGGGGCTCATGGTTTTATTTTCCTATAAGTTTTTAGGTCTAAAATGACGAACAAAATCTCCAAAATCACGAGTTGTTTTTCAAATTGAGATTTCTGCGTTTGATCCAAAGTAATCATAAAATAGAAAATAATCGCTGGCACTTCTTGTAATTCTTTTGTTTTCATCTCGACACGGACTTTATATCGAGATAAAATACTGATTTAGCGCTTTTGTGGAGCGGTTAAAAAAATTTTTTTGATGATTTTGCTCAAAAAAATTGACACGGGTCACATTTCATGATAAAATGACAAAAAGAAAGTCCTTTTAGCCCCGCTGCCAAGGGCGAGGCGGAAGAGGCGGCACATGAAAAGGATCGGAAAATTTACGGCGTTTCTCGGCGCCTTCCTGCTGGTTTGCATGACGTTGTTCGTTTCGGCGTGCGATCTCGGTCTGGGAGCGGACGATGCGGGCGCCGTTTTTTCTGTGTCCGTCAAGGTCAACGACCCCGCTCTCGGCAGTTATACGCTCAGCGGCGCAGACAGCGAGGGCTACTTCCGAAGCGGCGACCTCGTGACCTTGATCCTTTCCCCGAAGGAGGACTATGCCGCTTCCCTCACGGTCAACGGGGAAGAGGTCGCGTTGAGCGGCAACATCTACAAATTTCAGATCTCCGCCGACACGGAGATCGGGGTCGTCTACAGCTATCGCTACCGCATTCTCACGACTGTCACGGAGGGCAGGGGAAAGATCGAGGTCTCCGCGCCCGAGAACGGCGAGAAGTATTTCAAGGGCGAGATCGTCTCCGCCACCGTCACGCCCGAAGAGGGGTATGCGCTCGACGGCGTCACCCTCAACGGCGAAGAAGTCGACTTGCAGGGCGCGGGGACTTTTTGGTTTTCCATCGAGGACACCATTTTTCTCGCGGCGCGATTTGTCAAAGTGCACGCCTTCACCGTACAGAATGAGGACGACAAGGGGACCGTCACGGTCAACGGAAGGGAGTACGGTGGGCCGATGACGTTTCCCGACGGGACCGAAGTCACGGTCGAGGTCGTGCCGACGGCGGGGAACAGAGTGCAGGCTGTCTATCTGAACGACGGCCTCTTGCCCCTCTCCGACGGGAAGGCGACGGTGAAAATTTCGTCCGACACGGTCATTGAAGTCGTCTATGTGGAATATTTTTCTGTGACGATCGGCGAAAGGGCCCACTGCACGCCCACACTGAACAGACAGCCCGAGGAAAACGGAAAATACGCCGCGGGGACCGAACTCTTCCTCACCGTCGAAACGGAGGAGGGCTATATCCTTCTCGCCGTCCTTCTCAACGGCGAGCGCGCCGAGCGCGTCAACGGCGGGTATGCCTTCACGGTGACGGAGGACGTCGAGATCGACATTTTGACGGAGCTCGACGGGGAGACGGTGTACTACGAGGTCAAACTTTCGCAGAGCGATCCCGCGCAGGGCACAGTTTCCCTCAACGGGACGGGCGAGGGCGATGAATACGCCTTCGGGACGGAGCTCACCCTCACGGTGCGGCCCGCGGAGGGGTATGACCTCGACTACATCACCGTCAACTTTGACATCGTCCGCCCGGAAGAGGGCGACGGCGTCTACACCTATACCTTCACGGTCAGAGGATATGCTGACATCTTCGTGAGCTTCAGGCCCCTTCCCCGCCATGCCGTCACGCTCGAGCGCAGGGGTCTTATGGAAAAGGGTGTGACCGTGACGCTGGAACGCGGCATCTATGGCCTGCTTCACGACGAAGCTGACTACGCCGACGGATACTTTTACACGGGCGAGAAAGTCAGGGTCGGCGTCGCCTTCGGGGAAGCGTACGACGGGGCGGAACTGCTCTTCTACTCCCTCGACGGGGCGCCGCGGAAGCGGTGGACGGGGGAGGAACTCGAATTCGTCATGGACGAAGAGGACGTCAGCATCAACTTCTTCCTCGCGCCGCCGACGCGGCCCATTGTCCTCTTTGATCTCGGCATGGAGGGCGATCCCTCCGAATATTATCGCTACGAACTTCGGGGAGAAGTCTACGTCTTTACCATTTTGAAGGATCCTGTGCGGCCCAAAGCCCGCTTCGAGGGTTGGAGCGTGCAGATCAACGGCGAAGCTGTCCCCGTCGGGACGACCTTTACCGTCCCCTACAGCGACGACAGGGGCGCGACGGTCTCCATTGCGGCGCATTGGGTCGAGACGGTGACCTTAACGATCGACAGCGGCCGCGGGAAGGTGGAGATCGACGGGGAGGAACCTCCCGCCTTCCCCATTGTCTATGACAAGGGGAGCGTCCTCGCCCTCCGCATCACGCCCGAAGAAAATTACGTCGTCAGGGAACTGCGGGACGGGAAGGGGGAACTTTTGGCGGCGTTCACGGGAAACGGTCCCGTCGAGTGCACGCTCACCCTGCGCGAGGACGTCTCGGCCCGCGTTATTTACAGGAAAACCTCCGCCGTCACTCTCGTCGGCGGAGAGGGAAAGGTACAGCTCCTGCATCGGGACGGGTCTGCCGCTGCGGAGGAGCGGTTTGAGAGCGGCACGGAGCTGTTTTTGGCGGCCGCCGAGGGTTTCACCTTCGGGGAAACTCCCACGGCCGAGGGAGCGGAGCTCCTGCCGACGTCCGAGGAGGACAAATTTCTCTTTATGGTCGGGGAGGAGGACGTCACGATCTCCCTCTCTGTCCTCCCGAAGCTGAAGGGTGTGAACTTCCCCGCCGACCGTGCGTCAAGTACGGGCGCGCCCAAGCAGGGCATCTGGACGGGCGCCGACGCGCTCATGATCGGGCAGTACAGCATCGTCATCGGGGAGGACCCCGTCACCGAGGCCGACAGCACGGGCGCGGGCGGGGCGATGAAATATATGCTCAAGACAGAGAGCGGCAGGACGTACACCCTCGGTTGGTTTGCCGAGACGCAGGACTACGTCCTCGAGCTCATCGAAACGGCCTCCGCCCTTCGCGCCGCGGGGGCAAAGCGATACTATGTCGACGGGGAACTCGCCGAGAGCGCCCGCGCCGTCTTTTCGGAACCCCTCGGCGGGGAGTGGAAGAGCGGCGAGAGCGTCCTGACGCTCGGGGACGAAGGGGGCTTTCTGACCCTCAACCTCGACGGGAAAGGGGCAGAATACATTCTTTCCGTCCCCGCGTCGGCCTGCTGTCTCGTCGTGATGGAGGGCATGGAAGCCGCCTACGTCATGACGGCGGGGGAGAGGGAAGTGACGCTCGGCGGGCGCACCTATTCGCAGTCGGGCGGGACGGTCGATCCCGAGCCGCAGGACGGTTTGCCAAATTGGGACGGCACGGGCGAAACGATGCGGGAGGTCACCCTCTCCGACGGCGGTACGGTGACGGTCACGGGGACCGTCACGGGCATTCTGTCGCCGATCTCGGAGCAGAGCGGGCTCGTCGCGACGGTGAAGGGAGACGCCGCTGTGAACGGCTTCCTCTTCCGCAGGGACAACTTCGCCTATTTCACGGACAGCGGTTGGAGCGACTATCATCAGGATTTTGATTGGAATGATTGTCCGCTCTCCTGCGAATGGTATGTCACGACGGGGGACGTCTATGACCCCGCGTACTTTATTGCGATGGGTTCAAGCTGTACCATAAGCGTCAGTCTGCAGGAGAGGACGCTCACAGTCAGTTATTCGATCGCGGGTGCGGATGGCGGCGAAGTCTTTGCCTACACGGCGACGGTCCATCTGAATTTCTCCTCCGCGCTCACCGTCGGCTTTGCGCAGAACGGCGTCCTCTTCTCCGATGTCGCCGTGAGTTCTTCGTAATTTTTGCGCCGCGAACGGGCAAAAATCCACAGATCCGCAGCCGTGTTGCGGATCTTTTCAGAAAAAAAGACAGAATATCCGCAGGATATGCAAAAAAAATTCAAAAAAACCTCCACAAATCCCGAAAAATGTGATATGATATCCAATAAGAAGCTATGGATGCCGAGAAAATCAAGGAGCTGATCGAGCCCCGCAAGAACGCCGATAAAACGTGGTATCTCGACCTTCTCGACGAGGAAAAACAGACCTCGTACGAGGAGGAGCATCTTCTTGCGCTCCTCAAGGTCCTTCGCCTCGTCTACATCTCGCCCTATCTGAAGCGGATCGCCGCGAGCAAAGCCGAGGCGGACGCCATCCGTTCCCGCGAGAACTACGGCGCGGAGGACTACCGCGAACTCCTCATCAAGAACGCGGAGATCGCGCAGGAGACCAAGGGGCTCAATTCCTACAAGTGCTTCTTCTCCGAGCCCTACTTTGCCCGCATGGACGTCGTGGACCCCAAGGAGGGGTACAACAGCTACTACATCGGCAAGAAGGGGGATGTCAAGCTCGAGATCGTGGACTGGCGGGCGCCCTTTGCCGTCCGCTACTATCAGAAGAGCCGTGTGGATTTCTCTATCAACGGTTACGACTATCACACCGTTCTGCGCCGCGCCCTCTCCGTCAAGAGCGGCAAGTTCATCGACTTCAAGAACGAATATCTGTCCGTCAAGGACGTCTTGAGCGAGGAGGAGATCGCGGGCAGGGACGAGGAGATCCTCTTTGACCCTTACCTCCGCTCCATCATCAAGAGCAGAAAGGACGACACGGGCATCCGCGACATCATTCGCACCATTCAGGAACAGCAGTTTGCGGTCATCACCCTCCCCGAGCGGGAGAGCTTCGTCCTGCAGGGCTGTGCGGGGAGCGGAAAGACGATGATCCTCCTGCACCGCTTGAGCTATCTCATGTACAACAACGAGGCCCTGTCGGAGAGGGACGTCCTCGTCATCACGCCCTCCGACTCCTTCAACGCCTTCATCGACGAGCTCTCGCAGGTCCTCGAGCTCGAGAAGGTCAAAACGACGACTATCCGCAACTATTTCTTCCGCGCCCTCGAGAACGAGGGCATCGACCTCGCGCCGCGGCTCGGAAGGGAGCGGGAGAGCGGGGAATATCTCTCCTACATCTATTCCGCCCGCTTCCGCAGTGACGTGGAGAGCAGGGTCCGCAAACTCTACGACGGCATCTTCGGCCTGTTCGCCTCCGCGGACTGCCGCAGTGTGGCCGAGGACATTCTCGAGGGTTGCAGAGCGCGGCAAAACAGCTTTACCAAGATCAAAAATGCGAGCCTGAGAGTGCGCCGCGCCGTCTTGGGCGAGCTCAAGGACAGCAAGGAGGGGGGATTTTACTTCACGAAGCCCTTCCGCGGCCTCATGAGCGCATTCGTCGGCGTAGAGGACTTTCTGGAGTTCGTCCTCAAGGAAACACCCCGCACGCCCGACTATTTCTTTCGGCAGTTCGTGGATTTCTACCGCTCCGTCAAATATGTCGCCACGGCGGCGGAGAAGGTCTTCCTTGACACGCAGAACGACCTTGCCGCCCTCATCGAGACGGCGGACAGGGAGATCGCCGACCTCAAACGCTACCGCGTGCGCGGGGCGGAGGGGGAAGTATTCACCTACCGCGACCGCATCGAACGGCGCGAGGAGCTGAAGGCCGAGGCCGCGAAGATCTCCGACCTCGTCGGCGGAATGGGGGAGGGTATCGGGCTCATCGCCGACCTCTACAGCGTGCTCCGCGCCTCCTCGGCCTGTACGGAGCTCGGCAAATGCAGGGACAAGACGGACATCGCCCGCTGGCTCTACCGCGAGACGGTAAAGAAGGCCAAGACAAGATTCGGCCTCAAGGGCATCTTCCCCTCCGACGGCTACGCCATTCTCTATGTGCTCGCCGCCGCGGGCAGGAAGATCTCGCCCCGCTACGGTCTCGTCTTCGTGGACGAAGGGCAGGACATCTCCGAGGGGGAGTATGAACTTCTCAAGCGCATCCATTCGGACGCCGCCTTCAACATCTTCGGGGATCTGAAGCAGAACATCACGCCCTTCCGCGGCCTTGCGGACTGGAGCTTTTTCGGCGGAAACGTCTATTCCCTCGACCAGAATTACCGCAACACGAACGAGATCGTCGACTTCGTCTCGCACATTCTCGACGTGAAGATGAAGCCCATCGGCCTCTCGGGCGAGCCCGTCGCAAGGCTCCGCATGCGGCAGGTGACGGGATTTTTCAGGGACGGGCAGGGGCTCAAGGCCGTCATCGCGCGGGAGGAATATCTGCCCCTTTTCAGAAAGCGCGGCTATGCCTTCCTCTCCGAGACGGGCAAGGTCTCCAAGACGAAGATCAACGTCATGACCGTCTTTGAGAGCAAGGGGTTGGAATTTACGCACGTCGCCGTCTACGACAAGGGCATGACGGAGAACGAAAAATACATCGCCTACACGCGGGCGCTCGGCCGCCTCGCCGTGGTGGAGGGGGAATGAAGGACATCTTTCTCATCGATCTCGATGACACGCTTCTCGACTTTCCGCGCGCGGAGCGACAGAACTTTACCGAGACGCTGGCCTCCGTCGGCGTAAAGGCGAATGCCGAGCTGTACGGACGCTTTCACCTCATCAACG
Organism: uncultured Clostridia bacterium; assembly: GCA_947625595.1. Classification (GTDB taxonomy): domain Bacteria; phylum Bacillota; class Clostridia; order Christensenellales; family Borkfalkiaceae; genus Gallimonas. Next base: position 4,848 of record CANQOX010000037.1, on the reverse strand, counting down.
ACGCCCTCTGGCGCGCCCTCGAGCGGGGGGAGACGACGCGGGAAAAGCTCAAGATCCGCCGCTTCGAACTGCTATTTTCGGAGTTCGGCCTCGGGGCCGACGCGGGCGCGGCGGGGACGTTCTACTACGCCAATTTTGAGAATATCTGCTATCCCTATGCGGGGGCGGCGGAGTTTCTGGAGGAGCTGTCGCAAAGGGGAAGGGTTTTCCTCGTGACGAACGGGGGAGCGCGGATCCAGCATTCCCATGTGAAGCTCGCGGGGTTTGGGAAATATTTGAGCGGCATGTTCATCTCCGAGGAGATCGGTTTTGACAAGCCCATGCCCGAATTCGCCCGCCATGTCGAGGCCAATATCGAGGGGTACGACCGCGCCCGCGCCGTCTGGATCGGCGACAGCCTGACCTCGGACATGGTATGCGCAAAATCTGTCGGCATCGACTTCATTCTGTACCTGCCCCGTCCCTCTTCGGCCCTCTATGAAGGGCGGAAGGCGGCAAGCTATGGGGAAGTTCTCAAACTCCTTGACGAAATGTGAACAGAAAAAAACCGCCCGAGCCGTTCGGCTCGGGCGGTAAAATTTTACACAGATCAATAGTTGTCCTTCTTCACTTCGAAGTAGGCCTGCGGATGCTTGCAGACGGGGCAGACTTCGGGGGCCTTCGTGCCGACGACGATGTGCCCGCAGTTCCTGCATTCCCAGACGGTCACGCCGCTCTTCTCGAAGACCTGCTTTGTCTCCACGTTGTGGAGGAGAGCGCGGTACCTCTCCTCGTGCGCCTTCTCGATGGCCGCGACGCCGCGCATCTGGGCGGCGAGTTCGTGGAAGCCCTCCTCGTCGGCCTCCCGCGCCATGCGGTCGTACATGTCCGTCCACTCGAAGTTTTCGCCCTCGGCGGCATGGGCGAGGTTCTCCTCCGTCGTGCCGATCTCACCGAGCGCTTTGAACCAGAGCTTCGCATGCTCCTTCTCATTCTCTGCCGTCTGAAGGAAGAGCGCGGCGATCTGCTCGTAGCCCGCCTTCTTGGCGACGGAAGCGAAGTAGGTGTACTTATTCCGCGCCTGCGATTCGCCCGCGAACGCCTCCCAAAGATTTTTTTCGGTCTTTGTGCCTGCATAGAGATTCTTTGCCATGGTGTTTCTCCTTTTTTTTTGGATTTGATGATGAAAGTATATCAAATTCCGCGGAAAGTGTCAATACCCAAAGCATTGAAATGAAAAAATTGCGCGCGGCGGGACAGAACGTTGCCCACCCCCCTACCCCCCTCCATGGGAGGGGGGTAGGGGGGTGGGTCACCTCATCGCCGCCTCCCTTGGCTCCCCTGTAGGGGAGCTGTCGAGCGAAGCGAGACTGAAGGGTTTCAAAACCCCTTTGGCTCACTGTGTTCGCCACTTCCCCTAAAAGGGGCAGCGAGGGGTAGGGGTCACCGCAATTATCCTTCTCCCTCACTGTCCGTCGGAGTGCGTCACATTGCCGCTCTTATCGATCGTGCCGTCCGTGCAGGTTATGACGTAATTGCCCGTTTCATTGTCCCAACTGTCGCCTTTTTCGACTTTCAGCCAGTCGGCCGTCGTCCCCGCAAAGTCAATTTCCGTCAGCGCGGCGCACCAGTCGAATGCGTTTTCCCCGATCGCGCTCACATCGGCGGGCAGGGCGATCTTCTGGAGTAATTTGCAGTGGCAGAAAGCATAATTTCCGATCGAGGTCAATTTGCTCTTGCCGCCGAATGTCAGGCTTGCAAGCGAAGTGCAGCCATAGAACGCGCGGTAGCCGATCGAGGTCACGTTGGCGGGAATGACGACGCTGGCAAGGGGCGTGCGCCCATCGAAGGCTTCCGCTCCGATCGAAGTCACCGCCTTCCCCTCATAGTAGTTGGGAATGACGACCTCCGTGCGATCTCTGTCATCGCCGATGCCCGAGAGGGTGTAGGTATCAGACGCCTCGTCGAGTTGATACGACAGCCCTCTCGTATAGACGTCGCTGTACCCGCAAGTCTCACAGGCGTTCTCGGCGTCGAACGTATGCTTTCCCGCGGAAAATTTTTCGCCGCAGATGGTGCAGACCTTCCAATGCCCGCTGTCGTCCACGCGGAACGTCTCTGCGGTGTGGAAGTGCCCGTCCGCTCCTTTTTCGTCCTCGGGCGTCCCGCCGCCGCACGCCGCAAGGCCGAGGCAGAGGCAGAGAGCCGCCGACAGCGCAAAAATGGGCGTCAAAAATTTGTGTTTCATTTTGTTTTTCTCCTTTGAATGTGATTTTTCCTTCGGTTTGGGGGATCCCTCGCCTATGGCTCAGGATGAGCAAAAAATAAGGGCGCCTCAATTCGAGGCGCCCGCTTCGAGTATCCCCGAATTGTTGCGACACAATAACCAACCATATGCGGTAAATAAGGATACACCGATGCCGTTGTACCTTTATATGGTTAGTATTCTATTGTGCCGCAGTTCCAGTATATCACGGGCGGAGAAAAATTGCAATATTTTCATGAAAAATTAAAATTGAAAATTGCGCGCGGCGGGACGTTCCGTCCCGCCGCGCTCTCGTCGCCCCTCATAGGGGAGATGTCGAGGCGTAGCGTCCTACCCTTGGCTCCCCTGTAGGGGAGCTGTCGAGCGAAGCGAGACTGAAGGGTTTCAAAACCCCTTTGGCTCACTGTGTTCGCCACTGTCTCGGGCGGGTAGCACCCCGCCCTCGGTCAGCATTTGCCCGAAACAAATGGGCAAATGCAAAGAGAATTTTGCGCCAAAGATTATCAATCTTTGGCAGAAGTGCAAAATTCTCCCCTAAAAGGGGCAGCGAGAGGGCCTCCCCCTTTGGGGGGCTCTTTACCCCCTCCATGGGAGGGGGGGTAGGGGGTGGGTCACCGCATTCCCTTGTCGCCCCTCATAGGGGAGATGTCACGAACATAGTGAGTGACAGAGGGGTTTGAACCCATTCCTTCACCCATTTTTGATTTTTAATTTCCGATTCCAAGCTCACAACGTTTGCACGTTTGGACAAAATGTGTTATAATTAACATGAAATACTATGCGCAAGAGGTTTTTATGGCACAGGAGCAACATTACGACGCGAGCGACATCACCATCCTCGAGGGCTTGGAGGCCGTTCGGCTCCGTCCCGGCATGTACATCGGATCGACGGGCAAGAGCGGTCTTCACCATATCCTTTGGGAGATCGTCGACAACGCCGTAGACGAAGCGGCAAACGGCTTTGCCGACAGGATCGACGTACATATCTACAAGGACAACTCCGTCTCCGTCGAGGACAACGGGCGGGGCATTCCCACCGACATTCACCCCAAAACGCACGTTTCGGGCGTGCAGGTCGTCTTTACCCAGCTCCACGCGGGCGGGAAATTCGACGAGCACAACTATTCCTTCTCGGGCGGTCTGCACGGCGTGGGCGCGTCCGTGACGAACGCCCTTTCGAAGTGGCTGAACGTCCGCGTCTGCCGCGACGGGAAGACCTTTGAGATGGGCTTCAAGTCCTATTACGATCCCAAAAAGAAGAAGTACGAGTCGGGCGTCCCCACGGGCCCTCTGACCGACGTCAAGAAGCGGACGAAGCGGCACGGCACCTTCGTGCACTTTTTGCCCGACGACGCCGTCTTTGGCGAAGCCGTCATCGACGTCGAGACGGTCAACCGCCGCCTGAAGGAGCTTGCCTACCTCAACAAGGGGGTCACGATCACCCTCACCGACGATCGCATCACGATGAACGAGGCGAACCCCGACGGCGAAGGAGAGGAGCAGGTCCAGCTCGGCATCGAGGGCATGCAGCCCTTCTCCGTCACTTACTGCTTTGAGGGCGGCGTCGCCGACTTTGTCTCTGCACTCAATGCGACCAAGGAGACCCTCTACCGCAAGCCCTTGAACTACCGCGGGGAGAAGGACGGCATCATCGTCGAATTTGCGATCCAGCACACGACGGAATTCACCGAAAATCTCTTCTCCTTCGTCAACAATATTCCGACGCCCGAGGGAGGGACGCACGAGGCGGGCTTCCGCAGCGGCCTCACCCGCGTCCTCAACGCCTACGCGCGGGACAACAAACTCATGAAGGACAAGGACGGCTTCCTCGGGGACGACTTCCGCGAGGGATTGAGCGTCGTCCTCTCCGTCAAGATGAAGAATGTGCAGTTCGAGGGGCAGACCAAGACCAAGCTCGGCAACCCCGAGGCGCGGGCGAGCGTCGAGGGCGTCGTGGTGGAGGGGCTGAAGGCCCTTTCGTCCGACCCCAAGAACAAGCGGGCATTCGATGAGATGATCAAGAAGGCGCAGGGCGCGGCGAGAGTGCGCGTCGCGACGCGGCAGGCAAAGGACACCGCCCGCGCCAAGAACGCCATCGACAGCCTCCAGCTCGTCGGCAAACTTGCCGCCTGCACGGGCAAGAAGCCCGAGCTCAACGAACTCTTCATCGTGGAGGGCGATTCGGCGGGCGGGACCGCAAAGCAGGCGCGGGTGAGGCAGTTCCAGTCCATTCTGCCCCTCCGCGGCAAGCCCCTCAATGTCGAGAAAAAGCGTCTCGATCAGGTCCTCGCCAACGAGGAGATCCGCACCATGATCTCCGCTCTCGGCGCGGGCGTGGGGAACGATTTTAACATCGACAAGATCAACTATCACAAGGTCATCATTCTCTCCGACGCCGATCAGGACGGCTTCCATATCCGCTGTATCCTCCTGACCTTCTTCTTCCGCTACATGCGCGAGCTCGTCAACGCGGGGCACGTCTACATCGGCATGCCGCCCCTCTACAAAGTTTACAAGCCGAACAGTGACATTGAGGAATACGCCTACGACGACAATGAGTTGCAGGAGAAGATCGCGAGGGTCGGGAAGGGGTATCTCATTCA
>CANQOX010000036.1 GCA_947625595.1 uncultured Clostridia bacterium | reverse complement strand
GCACGACGCAGGTCGTCGCAGAGGCAGAACCCTGCCTTTCGCAGCTCCGCGACATTCCCACCGAATCCACTGTCTCCGTCGAGGGCACCGTCGTCCTGCGCTCCTCTCCCAATGAAAAGCTCCCCACGGGCCTCATCGAGATCGTCCCCGAGAAGGTGGAAGTCCTCGGCAGACGGCTCACGCCCGCACTTCCCTTTGAAATTTCCCGCTCCACCGAAGCGGGGGAGGATGCAAGGCTCCGCTACCGCTTCCTCGACCTTCGCAATCCCGCCGTGCGCGACAAGATCGTGCTCCGCTCGAAGATCATCGCCGACCTTCGCCGCCTCATGACCGAGCAGGGCTTTACCGAGATCTCCACGCCCATTCTGACGAGTTCTTCTCCCGAGGGGGCAAGGGATTACATCGTCCCCAGCCGCATCTATCCGGGGGAATTCTATGCCCTCCCGCAGGCGCCCCAGCAGTACAAACAGCTCCTGATGTGCTCGGGCTTCGACAAATACTTCCAGATCGCGCCCTGCTTCCGCGACGAGGACGCCCGCGCCGACCGTTCGCCGGGGGAATTCTATCAGCTCGACATCGAGATGGCCTTTGCCGAGCAGGACGACGTCTTCGACGTGCTCGAGAAGGTCCTGCCGCCCGTCTTCGCCAAATATTCGGGCTGGGACGCCGACAGACCTCCCTTCCGCCGCATTCCCTACCTCACCGCGCTCGAGGACTACGGCACGGACAAGCCCGACCTTCGCAACCCGCTCCTCATCAGGGACGTGACCGAGCTTGCGGTCAACTGCGGCTTCGACCCCATCATGCTCAAACACGTCAAGGCGATCGCCGTCACGGGCGTGAACGTCCCCCGCAAGTGGATCGACAAGACCTGCGAGGAGTTCAAGGTCAAGACCGAGGGCGGCGCGATGTATTGGTTCAAATTGGACGAAAACGGCGCTCCCGCGGGCGGCATCGCAAAGTTTGTCGCCGAACATGTTGACGCGTGGAAGAGAGCGCTCGGCGTTGAAAAAGATTGTTTTGTCGCCCTCGTCGCCGAGAGCAAATTGCAGGACGTGCAGAAGCGCGCGGGGATCCTCCGCACCATGCTCGGCACGGGGCTCGACCTTCTCGAAAAGAACGTCTACCGCTTCTGCTGGATCGTGGACTTTCCCATGTACGAGATCGGGGAGGAGAGCGGACAGCTCGAGTTCTGCCACAATCCCTTCTCCATGCCGCAGGGCGGATTGAAGGCGTTTGAGCAGGATCCCCTGAAAATTTTGGCCTACCAGTACGACATCGTCTGCAACGGCGTGGAGCTCTCCTCGGGCGCGGTTCGAAACCACGACCCCGAGATCATGCTCAAAGCCTTCTCCATCGTCGGGCTGGGCGAGGAGGAGGTCCGCGCCAAGTTCCCCGCCCTCTATCACGCCTTCGAGTACGGCGCGCCGCCGCATGCGGGCGTCGCTCCAGGGGTGGACAGAATGGTCATGCTCATCGCCGACACGACGAACATCCGCGAGGTCATCGCCTTCCCGATGAACGCCAAGGCGCGGGACCTTCTGATGAATGCGCCTTCGCCCGTCGAGCAGAAACAGCTTGATGAAGTGCACATCGCGATCAAGAAGAGCAAATGATCACAGAGAAAACAGACGCCGCGGCTCAAGGCCGCGGTTTTCTTTTACAAAAAAACGGCTCCCGCAGAGGGAGCCGTTGAAAAGACAGGTCATCTGTTGACTTTATACCTGCGGAGGTAGCTGAAGATCTTATCCTTGAGGCTGGGCGACATGTCGTACATGCCGTAGCGGATCCAGACCTTGTCGAAGAACTCCGTGTTGTCCCCGCCGATGTGGTAGACGGGCAAATCGCTGAACTTGCCCGACTTGCATGCGATGAAGAGGTCGCCGAATTCGTCCTTCTCCTCGGGCGAGAGTTCGTTGATGAAGGGGTCATAGGTGTACTGCGTACTGGGATCCGAATAGACGGGAACGGGACGATAGGCGGGTGCGGGGGGATATGCGGGCGCATAGGCGGGCGCGGAAAGGGGCTCCGCCGCCTTCGGGGCAGGTTCCTCACCGTCGGCGAGGGAGAGCATTTCCTTCTCAAAATCGCTCATCGGAGCGGACTCGGTCTCCCCGACGGGCTCTGCGACGGCCGCGGGCTCTGCGCGCTCTGCCGCCTCGGCGGGAACTTCCTCCCCGCTCTCCTCGGGCGTCTCGGCGGGATAGGCGAGAAGTTCCTCCGTGTGCTCGGGCTCCTTGGCTTCCTCGGCCTCGGCAACTTCGGTCTCGTAGTCGAGATAGGTTTCCTCGTCCTCTTCCTCCTCCGCAACGCGCTCTCTGTGGTCAACAAAGCGGACGAGAAGGGCGAGCAGCAGACCGCCGAGGGTGGAGATGATGAGAATGAGGGAGGGCAGAAGGGCGCTCCCCGTGAAGAAGTCGGCGCTCCATTTTCCGCTGAGGCGGGACCCCGCTGCAACGAGGAGCAGGACGGCCACAAACTGCAGCGCGTGCAGGATACAGCGCATGACGCCACCGCTGTTCTTCGCGAGCGCAAGGGAGGTAACGGCAAGATTGATGATGAGAAGGGCGAGCGTGACAAGGAAGCTGATGTTGTAGAACATCTGCGCCTTGAACGAGGCGAGCAGGGAAAGATTTGTCTCCGTGAGGGAGGAGGGATAGAAGAGGGCGAAGAGCGCGGCGATCGTGAACAGATACGCGCCCGCGCCGCAGAGCCCTTTCACGCCGTTCTCCGCGATGGCGTAGATGATCATGACGAAGAGCAGCAGCCCCACGATCATCGTGACGGGGACGTCGATGCAGGCAAGTTTCAGCGTCTCGGCGTGGCGGCTGTTGAAGCAGTACGCCCCTATGGCGAGCACGGTATATGCGAGAAGGGCAAACCCGCCCGACAGGCCCGCGGCTCCCTTTGCCTTCTTCCCCGAGACGAGGGAGACGATAAAGCAGACGAGCGTGACGATGACGGCAACGCAGGCGACGGCCGCAAGTCCCAAATAGAAGACGTTCTCAAGGATATGGACAAACCCGCCTGAGAAGACGCTGTGGAAATTCTTGACAAGGCCATAGATCTGCGCCCAGACGTACCCGATGAGCGAATTGTTCAGAAAGCCCGGAAGGCCGTGGTAGAAGGAGGGGGCGATCCAGTCTGCGAATTTCGCGATGAGGCCGAGAAAGAGGCCGCCCGCCGTGATGACGAAGATGAGGAAGGTGAAGAAGCGGTATTTGCCCGCTCTCACAGGCGGAGCCTCCTCCGTTTCGTCATACAGGTCGTCTTCCGACGGCGCATACGCCGCATCGTCCCCCGCACCCGAGTAAGAGAGCTCGGTATCGCTCTCGTCGTAAGAAACGTGCTCCGTCTGATCCTCTTCGGGCGTCGGTTTCCCAAGATCATCCGTATTCTTTAGATGTTTGTTCATACAAGTACTCCTTTTTTCCTTGTTTCTTTTTCTATTATAACACGCTTTCAGACGACTGTCAACTACATCATTATTTTTTTTGGGTCTACTTTCGACAATAGTTTGTCAAACTCTTCGCATTTTATCGGCAGGGAAAGGGCTTGCTATTTTGCCGCCGCTGTGGTATAATATCCCCGACGTGCAGATAAGCCGCAAGGGGGACACGATGGAAGAAAATTACGCTTTGGAGAAGATCCTCGCCGACATCTATGAGAAGACGGGCGTGAGCGCCTATCTCGCTCCGAAGGGAGGGGAGGAGACGGCCTTTCCTGCCGTGTGGAACGGCAAAGCGGTCAGACTTTTCCTCGCGGGGAGCGGAGAAAACGCAGAGCGCGAGGCCAAACTCGTCGCCTATCTCCTCTCCGAGACGCCCGTTCCGCCCGCGGGGGGCAAGCGGGAACTGCTGAAATCCATTTTGCGCGGCGAGGGCGGGAAGGTGCAGGCCTTCCGCTTCCTGACCAAGTACAGCATGGCGGACGGGCCGTGCTTTGCCGCCGAAGTCATTCCCGACAGGCGGGAAGAGGACGCCTTCGAGCACATCGAACGCTGTCTCGAGGGAGACGACTGCGCGGTTTTTCCCGAAAAAGGGCGCATCGCCGTCGTAAAATTCTCCGAGGAGGGCCAATCCCCCTACGAATACGGACAATTTCTGAACCGTTCCCTCTATGAGGAGGCGGGGATCCGCGCCCGCGTCGGCGTCGGCTGTGAGGCAAATTCCTTCGGAGACATCGCCGTCTCCTATCTTCAGGCCGTCTCGGCCCTGCGCATGGGCGAAATGCTCGGAGACAAGGGCGAAGTCCATTCCTACCGCGAATATCTGCTCGTGCAGATGCTCTCCGACGTCCCGAAGGAGCGCATCAAGGAGTGCCTCGCCTCCTTCCGCATCGGCGGCACGGAGGAAGTTTTCGGCGACGAGGAACTTTTCGGCACGGCGGAGGTCTTCCTTGAGAGCGATCTCAACCTCTCCGAGACCAGCCGCGCCCTCTTTATCCACCGCAACACGCTGTCCTACCGCCTCGACAAGATCGAACGCCTCACGGGGCTGGACATTAGAAAATTCCCCGACGCGGTCACATTCCGCGTCATCACCGTGCTCCTCAAGCTCATCAAGGAGTAAAAAAGGAGGTACCATGTCCGAATCTGAACAAAATGGAGGCACCATGTCTGAGCCTTCCGAGCTTCCCGCGGAGAGCGGGACGCCGAAGAAGGGAAACGCGCTCAAATACGTCGGCGCCGTCCTGCTTGCGGTCGTCTTTCTGCTCGCGGGGCTCCTTGCGGGGTGGCTTATCGGGGTCTCCTCCGTCGACGAGCGGGCGCGCAACCTCGTCTGGCTTCTCGAGCGGGTGGAGGAAAATTATTACAAAGAAGTGGACGATGAGACCCTGTACGACAACCTATTTCAGGCCCTCGAGCTCGACAAGTTCTGCACATATTATAATGTAGATGAATACGAAGCCCTCGTCGACGAGAGCAGGGGGCAGAACAGCGGCTTCGGCGTGAGCCTCATCTATGAGGGGGACGTCGTCCGACTGTATCGCACTGTCTACAATTCCCCCGCCGAGCGGGCGGGGCTTGAGGCGGGCATGTACCTCTACCGCTACAGCGACGGGGAGGGCATGAAGGACGTCTCCGCGGCGACATTCTACGACTTTCTCTCCTCTGCGCGGGAGGTCACCGTCGAAGCGGGTTTTAGCGCGGACGAGAAAAAGACGTACACCATTTCCCGCGCCGCCTACCTTGCCGCCTACTGCGAATATCGGGACAGCGGGAAGAGTTTCCGCTTCCGCGGCGACAGCAAACCCGAACTCACCGAGACGGGGGAGGGCATGTCCGCGCTCGACGGGAAAACTGCCTACATTCGCCTCGCGCAGTTCGACGGAAACGCCGCGTCGGAGTTTACGGCCTGCCTCGATTTGATGAGGGAACGGGGTCGGACGGATCTCATTCTCGACCTTCGGAGCAACGGGGGCGGGTACCTCACGACGCTCTGCGACATCGCCTCCCACCTTCTCAAGGACGCCGAGGGCAATTCTCCCCTCGTGGCGACTTCCCGTTACCGTAGCGGCAAGAAGGACAGCTACACTGCACCGCGGAACGACTACTTTTCCTACTTCTTGGAGGGCTCCCGCATTCGCGTACTCGCCGATGAAAACACGGCGTCGGCCTCCGAGGCCCTGATGGGGGCGATGCTCGACTACGGCACGATCGGGGAGGAGGACGTCTTTCTCCGCGTCAGCGAGACGGACGGGGAGAGGGTCGCGCGGACGTACGGCAAGGGGGTCATGCAGAGCACATTTGTCGCCCCCGACGGCAGGGCGCTCCGCCTCACCGTCGCCGAGATCTTCTGGCCGAAGGGAAACTCCATTCACGGCGTCGGCCTGCGGGCAGAGGGAAAAAATGCGGTCGAGGCCGATCCCTTCGCCTCGGCTTCCGAATTCCTCCGTCTCATGGAGGCTAATGCGTAAAGCGCTTCAGATATTCTTCCAAAATTGCGGCGTCGCCGACCTCGGCTTGGGGTCGGCTTTCTCTTTGCTCCTGCGGCGGGGCGGGGGAACTTCCGAGGGCCGCCATGCTCCCCATGTCCCCGCAGGCGAAGGCTTGAATGAGCTCACGGTTCTCCCTGTAAAAGCGCAGAAAACTTTTCAGCGTCTCCTGCGTCCGCTCGTCGGCGTTCATCATGAGTAGGACGAGTAAGAGCATCGTTTCCATACGGCCATTGTATGCGCCGCACAAAGGGCGGGTGACAGGCATACAATGGAGAAAGAGGTGACCTATGAAGGACTTTGCAAGTTTTGACGACGACGCGATGAAGGAGGCGGAGGCATATCTCGGCACGATCCGCGGAAAGAGCGAAGAGGAAGTCATCCGAGAGATCTACCGCAAGGCCGAGGCGGGGAAGCGGGCGGGCACGCTCACCAACGAGCAGATCGACGCCTTCTGCGCCCGTTTCTCGCAGATGCTCGACGCGGGCCGCAGAAAAAAGCTCCAGAAGCTCGCAGAAAAGCTCAAGCGCATTTGATCCGAAGCCCCTCCGTCAGATCCCGAGCTCCTTCAAGGCGCAGATGAGGGCATTCGCCTCGCGCTCCCCCTGCCAGACGGAGAAGGAGGCGCGAACGAGCCCGCTCTCGGCCGTTCCCAGCGCGCGGTGCGCGAGGGGGGCGCAGTGCAGCCCGCCCCGCACGGCGATGTCATAGCGGTTGGAGAGCAGGGAGGCGAATTCCTCGGAGGGGATCTGTCTGTGGCGGAAGGAGAAGATCCCGCAGGCGTTGGGCGGGGAGAAAATTTCGTATGCGCCCAACTCCTTCACCCGCGCCGCAAGGCGTTCCGTGAGGGAGAGGAGGTCGTTCTTTTTTCCCGCCTTTACGATGAGAAGGCCCTCGAAGAGGGAGCAGATCGCGGGATAGGAGAGCGTCCCGCTCTCGAGGCGGTCGGGATAGAAGGAGGGCATCGAGAGGTTGAGACTTTCGCTCCCCGTTCCCCCGAAGAGGAGGGGACGGGGGTTGACGCGGTCGGAGAAGAGCAGTGCGCCGATCTGCAGGGCGTGAAGACCCTTGTGCCCCGCGAGGGCGAGAAGGTCGATCCCCGCCTCCTGCATGGAGAGGGGGAAATGCCCCGCGCCCTGCGCCCCGTCCACGAGGAGAAGGACGTGAGGGGGGAGGAGCTTTCTCACCGCCTTGAGGTCGCAGGAGACGCCCGTGACGTTGGAGGCGGCGGTCACGCAGACGAGCCGCGTTTTCTCCTTGACATGGGCGGCGATCGTCTCGGGCAGAAGGGTCCCCTCCGTGAGGGGGACGACGTCGTAGGAAATTTCCCCCCTGTCGGCCAAAAATTGCAGGGGGCGAAGGACGGAATTGTGTTCGAGCGCCGTCGCGACGACGTGATCCCCGCGCCCGAGGACGCCGAGCAGGGCGATGTTGAGGGCCTCGGTACAGCTCTGGGTGAACACGCACCTGTCGAACCCGTACCCGCCGAACACCTCCGAGAGCAGGTTTCGGCAGGAGAGGACGTGCTCGGCGTGCGCGAGAGAGAGGCGGTGGCCGCTCCGACCGGGGTTGGCGCAAACCTTCATGGCGGACATGACGGCGTTGCGGACACTGCGGGGCTTGGTCCCCTCCGTCGCGGCATTGTCGAGATAGATCATAGCGTTGTCTCCCGAAAAAAAGATACCATATTATACGAAGGCAGGACAGCAATCATGACGATCATAGCGGTTTTCAAGTCCCGCGCACAGGCGCTCGACTGCGCCATGGAACTGCGGAAGGGCGGCGTCCCGTCCCAGTCGGTCTCCAATCCTCCCGAGGCGAGGGTGGGGTGCGGCATTTCCGTGCGCTTTGAGGAAAATTTTCTCCTCCGCGCCCGCCGCATCATCGCCGCCAAGGCCTACACTGCGTTTGCGGGCTATATGAAGAGGGCGGGAAACAGGTACGTCCCCCTTTGAGCGCGGCAAGGCCCTTCCCGCCGCACGGGAAAGGGGGGAAACGCTTGCAAAAAATGCCGTTTCGTGCTACAATGGCGGCATGAATGAAATTTTGACGGAACTCGAACGGCTCTATCCCGACGCCCGCCCCGCCCTCCGCTTCGAAAGTCCATATGAACTGCTCGTGGCGGTCATTCTCTCCGCCCAGTGCACCGATGAGCGGGTGAATAAGGTGACGGCCGTCCTCTTTCAGTCCTATAATACGCCCGCGGCGATGGTCACGCTCTCGCAGGAGGAACTCGAGAGATACATCTTCTCCTGCGGATTTTACCGAAACAAGGCCGCGCACATTCTCTCGGCCTCGCGGGACATTCTCGAGAAATACGGCGGACAGGTCCCTGACACGCTCGAGAGCCTCCGCACGCTCGCGGGCGTGGGGAGAAAGACGGCCAACGTCGTCTATTCGGTCGCCTTCGGCGGGGACGCGATCGCCGTCGATACCCATGTGTTCCGCGTCGCCAACCGCACGGGACTGGCCGTCGGCAAGACGCCCGAGGCGGTGGAGGAGGGGCTCATGGAGGCCATTCCGAAGGAACTTTGGTCGAAGGCGCACCACTGGCTCATCTTTCACGGGCGGCGCGTCTGCCATTCCCAGCGGCCCGACTGCACCCATTGCACGCTCTCGAACCTGTGCGCTTATCGGGAAAAGACGGTATAGAAACCGCCTCCTTCGTCCATAAAGGATGCAAGGAGGCTTTTTTTATGACCAATCTGACGGCGAAAGACCTCGATGTCTTGTCGCAAATTCTCACAGGAGAGGAAATGGCGTGCAAAAAGGCGAAGATCTACGCCAACACGCTGACGGACACTGCGCTCGCGCAGGAGATGGCGGAGATCGCTTCCGCCCACGCGCAGAGATTTTCGGCGCTCTTTTCGATCTTGGGAGGCAAGCAATGAAGACAGGCAAGCAAGACACCACGCTCTCCGAAAAAGACGCCCTTCAGGACCTTCTCGACTGCGAAAAATTGCTCATGAGCTATTACGCCGCCGCCATTCTCGAGGGGAGCTGTAAGCCCTTCCGCAAGGAGATCCTGAAAAATTACACCCAAAGTGCCGATACGCAGTTTCAGGTCTTTGAGCAGATGCGCTCGCGGGGGTACTATGAAGTCCAGCCCGCCGCAAAGATGCTCATCGATCAGAACACGGAAAAGTTTTCCAAGATCAAAAAACAGCTCGCGCAGTAGCATAAAATTCCCCCTTTTCCCGAAAACTGACGGTATGGCGAAGAAAAAGAAGAAGTACGCGCACAATCCGCGCTACTGCATGATCAGGCCCGACGCGGCAGAACCCGACGATGACCACATCGTCCCCACAGGCCAGAGCTGAAAAAAAGCGGCGCTCCCACTATGGGACCGCCGCTTTTTTACTGCCTCCTCCGTAGGAGGGGGGTAGGGGGGTGGGTCACATTATTCTCGCTGCCCCTCGTAGGGGAAGTCCCCGAGCTTGCGAGGGGAAAGGGGTTCCAAAACCCCTCTGTCACTCACTTCGTTCGTGACATCTCCCCTATAAGGGGCGACAAGGGGAACCCCTCCGTGGGAGGGGGTAGGGGGGTGGGGCAGCGCAAGGAATAAAAAACCACCCGTACAGCGGGTGGGATCGGATCTATCAAGATCGCTCAAAAGAGCAAAGTGCACATAGAGAAATTACAAACTGTTCAAAAATTGGTTCAGGAGCTGTTTCTGATCTTCATTTAACAAGGACAACTTATCGGCATAATGATCGGGGCGGGAGGTGGCAAAGAACTCCTCGAGCGAGATCCCCAAAGCGAAGCAAATGTAGTTGAGATATTCGACTGTCGGGCTCTTTTCGCCCTTTTCTAACTCATAAATGTAAGTGGGTGAAATTCCCGCCTGATACGCCAAGGCGTTCGCCGTAAGTTTCCTTTCGATACGCAACTTTCGTATTCTTTCCCCGACTTCTTTCTTTTCCATAGCGCAACCTCATCATTACGATAGTTTTAAGTTTACGCAAATTTTCCTCAAATATCTAAACTATTGCATTGACAAATTCACACTATAGCGGTATAATCATTTTACTATAGTGCATACCGAGGAAGATCATGCCAGCCGAAACTTTGAGGAACGCGAGAAAAAACAAAGCCGACGAGTTCTATACCCAGCTGCCCGACATCGAGGCGGAATTGAAGCATTACAAGGACCAACTGAAGGGCAAGATCGTTTTTTGCAACTGCGACGACCCGTTTGAGAGCAACTTTTTCAAGTATTTTGCGATGAATTTCAACTTTTTGCACCTGAAAAAGCTCATCGCGACATGCTACGATTCTTCGCCCATCGCCTATACGCAGCTGTCCCTCTTCGGTGATGAAAAGACCGTTCCAAACAAGTACCGCCGTGCCTACAAGATCGAGATCACCGAGGTGGAGGACTACAACGGCGACGGCGCCGTCGATTTGAGCGACATCGAGTGGCTTCTCAAAAACAAGAAAAATACCCTCGCCCTCCTGAAGGGGAACGGCGATTTTCGCTCCGAGGAGTGCATCGAACTCCTCAAGGAGGCCGACATCGTCGTCACCAATCCGCCCTTTTCGCTCTTCCGCGATTACGTCGCCCAACTCATGGAGTACGGAAAGAAGTTTCTGATCATCGGGAACAAAAATGCCATAACATACAAAGAAATTTTTACATTGATAGAGGCGCAAAAATTATGGCTTGGCTACCGAAATATCAATGCGGACATGTGGTTTATTGTTCCAGAAAATTACACCTTTGAAAAGATCGTGGACGGGAAAAAGATAAAGCATATCATGGGCTGTTGGTTTACAAATTTAGATACGGCCAAACGTCATGAAATTCTACCCCTCTATAAGAAATACACGCCCGAGGAGTATCCCAAGTATGACAATTACGACGCGATCGAGGTGGGCAAAACTTCGGATATTCCCTATGACTACGACGGCGTCATGGGCGTCCCCATCACCTTTTTGGACAAATACAATCCCGAACAATTCGAGATTTTGGGGCTTGACGACCATAGGACATCGTGGCGCGGAAGGGGGCCAGATTTGAATGGAAAGACGTTATATCGTCGCATCATTATCCAAAGGAGGAAATCATGAAAATCGAACTGCATGAAATTTCGATCGCCGACATCGTAAAAAATTACGTCGACAGAGAGGAAGAGGGCGTCATCGGCTACGACGGTAAACTCAATATCCGCCCCAAGTATCAGCGCGAATTCGTCTATGACGAAAAAAAGCGCAACGCCGTCATCGACACCATCATGAAGGGCTTCCCGCTCAACGTCATGTATTGGGTCAAGAACGAGGACGACAGCTTTGAAGTTTTGGACGGACAGCAGCGGACGATCAGTTTTTGCCAATACGTCAACGGAGAATTTTCGGTGGGGGACCGCTACTTTCACAGCCTGACAAGGACGGAGCAAGATAAGATCCTCGGCTATCGCGTGCTCGTCTACTTCTGCGAGGGGAACGATCGGGAAAAGCTCGATTGGTTCCGCATCATCAACATCGCGGGCGAAAAGCTCACGGAGCAGGAACTTCGCAACGCGACATATACGGGTTCGTGGCTCACGCACGCCAAGTCCATCTTCAGCAAATCGGGCTGTGCGGCCTATCTTCTCGCAAAGGACTATGTCGGCGGTTCGCCCATTCGGCAGGAGATCCTCGAGACTGCACTGAACTGGATCAGCAAGGGCCGCATCGAGGACTACATGTCGGTGCATCAGCACGACCCCAACGCGAATGAGCTGTGGACGTATTTCAGGAACGTCATCGAATGGGTGAAGCTGACCTTTGTCACATACCGCAAGGAGATGAAGGGGGTCGACTGGGGCGCGCTGTATGATGAGTTCCATGGGAAGACGTTTGACACGGCCGAATTGGAACAAAAAATCGCCTCGCTCATGGCGGACGACGATGTGACGAATAAGAAGGGGGTCTATCCCTATGTTCTGACGGGGCGGGAAAAATACCTGAACCTCCGCGCCTTTACCGAGAATCAGAAGAGGCAGGCCTACGAGAGGCAGGGCGGGATCTGTCCCTATTGTGTGGCGGAGCGCCGCGCGAAGATCCATTACGAGATCGGGGAAATGGAGGGCGACCACATCACCCCGTGGTGCGAAGGCGGCAGAACGGTCGTCGAAAATCTGCAAATGCTCTGCAAAGAGCACAACCGCGCGAAGAGCAACCGTTGAACGATCGACAGCGGGAGGAAGTGAAAGCGCCCCGCGGCTCCCTGTTGGGAGCCGCGGGGCGCTCATGTTGCTCCGCGCGCTCATCCTGAGCCGCAGGCGAAGGATCTCATAAACCTACGGTTCTTCGGGATTCTTCGCTACGCTCAGAATGACGCGTTAGTCGCGGACTTCGTTCTTCGGGATTCTTCGCTTCGCTCAGAATGACGCATTAGTCGCGGACTTCGTTCTTCGGGATTCTTCGCTTCGCTCAGAATGACGCATTAGTCGCGGACTTCGTTCTTCGGGATTCTTCGCTTCGCTCAGAATGACGCGTTAGTCGCGGACTTCGTTTGAGGGATTCTTCGCTTCGCTCAGAATGACGCGTTAGTCGCGGACTTCGTTTGAGGGGATTCTTCACTGCGTTCAGAATGAGCGGGTACTCATGTTGCTCCGCGCGCTCATCCTGAGCCGCAGGCGAAGGATCTCATAAACCTTCAGACTTCGTTCTTCGGGATTCTTCGCTTCGCTCAGAATGACGCGTTAGTCGCGGACTTCGTTTGAAAGGGGATTCTTCACTGCGTTCAGAATGAGCGGGTACTCTCGTTGCTCCGCGCGCTCATCCTGAGCCGCAGGCGAAGGATCTCATAAACCTACGGACAACGCTAAAGGGGATTCTTCACTGCGTTCAGAATGAGCGGGTACTCTCGTTGCTCCGCGCGCTCATGTTGAGGCGAAGCCGAAACATCTCATAGACCTTCAGACTTCGTTTGAAAGGGGATTCTTCACTGCGTTCAGAATGAGCGGGTACTCTCGTTGCTCCGCGCGCTCATCCTGAGCCGCAGGCGAAGGATCTCATAAACCTACGGACAACGCTAAAGGGGATTCTTCGCTTCGCTCAGAATGACGCATTAGTCGCGGACTTCGTTTGAGGGGATTCTTCGGCTTCGCCTCAGAATGAGCATATTCTACCCGCTATGCGGGAGGATCATCCTTCGGCGGTTGCGGCTGGGCGGGGGAGTCTGACTTCGGAGCGGAGGGGTCTGCGGCTTTTTCTTCCTGTACGGGCGCGGCCTCGGGGGCGAACGGCTCGTCTTTCCCTTCGGGCGGGGCCGCCTCGGCCTGTGCCTTTTGGTCCACGAGGTAGAGCATGTAGGAATCGGTGTTGACGTCGACGATCGCGAAGGTGTAGATGAACACCGGGATCATCAGAAGAAGGGCGAGAAGGGGACTGACAAAGAAGAGCAGGACGGCGAGGACGGCGTCTATGAGGAAGGACAGCGCGAGGATCCCGACGTGCTGGAGGATATTTTTAGGGGTCAAAACTTCCCTGATGTCGATCTTCCCCTTGCCGTGAATGAGCCACGAGGAGGTGAGGGAGAAGGCGCAGGAGATGGCGACCATCGCCGCGAAGACGAGAAGGCTGTAATATTGAATGACGGAGAGCAGGACTGTCGAGACGATGATGACTGCCGACTGCACGAGGGGGACGATGGTGTGCGCGACGATGAATTTCTTAAAGGTGCGCTTTGCGGCGCTTCGCCGTATGAGCCAGCCCGTCATGAAGTTCGCGAGGGTCACGCCGAGGGAGGCGATCGAGACGGCGATGGAGAGATCCATCGAGATCTGCGCCGAATAGTTGGAAAAAATGGCGTTTGCGCTGGCGTCGAAACCCTCGGTCGAGGCGTTCAGCGTCTCAAAAAATCCCCTGACGGTCGTCGAGAGCCAGTCGGTGTCGAGGATCTCACGCAACGTGTCGAAGAAATTCCCGTTCCACTGGATCTGTTCAAAGGCGTAAGCGAAAAACTCGGAGACGTCCGCCGATGACTGCTCGGTCGAGACCTTGATGAGCTCGGCGAGGGCGGTGAGCATCTCTCCCGTCTGTCCCATGAAGGCGTAGAAGAGGGCAAAGAGCGCAATGAGCAGGAAGAGATAGACGATGCCCATCGGGACAAAGATGTAGACAATGTTTTTGAAGAAGTTCTTAAATGCGGTTCGGTACATATGCGTCTCCGTTCAAGTGAGACAAGTATAGCATATTGACATCAAATAAGCAAGAACGGAGGCGAAAATTTCTCGTTTTGAACGATCTCTGCATATAATGTGACATGAATGCCATTTCCGACTTGTTCGACCTCACGCACACGGCCGCGAGGGAGTACCTCGAAGGCTTTCGCTATCCTTTCGAAGCCCTCGACGGGCTCGGCGATCTTCTGAACAAACTCGGGCCCCGCCTCGGGGAAGGGTTCGCAAGGCGCGGGGAGGCCTTTGTCCATCGGACGGCGAAGATCTCGCCAACGGCCGAACTCTGCGGGCCGTGTGTCATTTGCGCACATGCGGAAGTGCGCCACTGCGCATATGTGCGGGGAAATGTCCTCATCGGGGAGGGGTGCGTCGTCGGCAATTCCACCGAACTCAAAAATTGCATTCTCTTCGACGGCGTGCAGGTCCCGCACTTCAACTATGTCGGCGACAGCATTCTCGGCTACCGCGCCCACCTCGGGGCGGGCGTCATCTGCGCCAATGTTCGCCTCGATCGCGGGGAGATCTTGCTTCGCGGGGAGGAAACCCTTCGCACGGGGCGAAAAAAGGTCGGCGCATTCGTCGGCGACGGCGCGGAAGTGGGGTGCAACAGCGTACTTGCCCCGGGGACGGTCGTCCGCCGCGGCGCCCGCATCCTGCCCCTGTCCTTCGTCAAGGGCACAGTGGGGTAGGGTGAAAATTGAGCGCATCGCGCTCATTCTGAGCGTAGCGAAGAATCCCCTGATCGAAGCATCCCCTTCCCTACCCTCCCCTCCCCCCTCAAGTATAAGGGGGGAGGCGTGGTTTTGTGTTTTCCTACTTGCCCCTCTTACCCCCTCCCGAGGAGGGGGGTAGGGGGGTGGGCAACGAATCCAAATCATGCCCACCTCAGTCACCTTCGGTGACAGCTCCTCCTCGGGAGGAGCCAAGGGAACCCCTCTGTCATTCACTTCGTTCGTGACATCTCCCCTATGAGGGGCGACAAGGGACACTCCTTTTGCCCCTTTTTGGGGAGGGGCGGCCGCTCAATTTTATGTACTAAATTTTTGGGAAAAACATTGACAACGCATACATGCATGTGATATAATGACCCTGTTAAATAAAAATATCTCTTTTCATGGGTGAGAAGAGAAATTTACAGAGGGAGATCGATTATGGGTAACAGCTATTTGTTCGGATTGATGGGCGTCGGGATCGACGTGTCCATTCTTGTCATCATCTGCATCGTCGCGGCGGTCGCGGCTGCTGCGGTCATCGCAAGCGTGATCTCCGTGATCCGCTACCGCAGGGAGCGCCGTAAAGGCTCCTCTGCCGTCGTGACCGAAAATGGACCCGAGACAGCCCCCGCAGAGGAGTCCGTTGCGGAGGAACCTGTTGCAGAGGAAGTTTCGGAGCCCGCTCCCGCGGAGGAGCCTGTTGCGGAGGAAGTTTCGGAGCCCGCTCCCGCGGAGGAGCC
>CANQOX010000035.1 GCA_947625595.1 uncultured Clostridia bacterium | reverse complement strand
CAAAATGAGCGCGGCGGGACGTGCCGTCCCGCCGCGCTCATTTTTCAATTACGTCAAGTACTCCATCAGATCCCAGAAGGCCGATTCGTTGGAGGACTGCACCTCCGCACAGCAGGCCTGACCCAAATAACTGAATGCGCCGAGGCAGACATATTCGCCGTTCACGAAGGTCTTTTCGTAGGTGTATCTGCCCATCTTGTCGGGGAGGGCGTCAAATTTGTCCAGCTCCTCCGCTCTGTACCTGCCGCCCGAGAGGTCGGTGTACAGGGAGACGCTCACCCGCCGCCCGTCCTGCGAATAGAGCAGGTCCGTCTTCAGGAGAGCGGCCTCTTCTTCCACATAGTAGAGGGTGTAATCGACGCTGACGCCCGAGGCAAAGCTGAAATCTGTCAGCTTCTCGAGCTTTTTCCCATAGGTCTCGGTGAGCTCATTGAGCCCCGCCGCCCTCTGAAGGGCGTCCCCGAGCGCAAAGCGAATGACCTTGGGATCGCTCTCGCCCGTGTCGCCCGCTTCTCCCTCTCCGCCCGACGGCTCCTGCGCGGAGGGAGGGGCCGCTTCGCTGCCCGCGCTGTCCCCCGCGGGGGCGCGGCCGCTCCCGCCGAGGGACGGCAAGATCCCGATCAGGACGATGGCGATGAGAAGGAGAGAAGCGCATGCGGAGACCAGCGCGATCAGCCCTCTTCGCCGCGCGCGCCTGCGCCTTGACCGCTCCCCGAGGGCGTCTTCTGCCGCAGAGAGGTCGACATGCGCCTCCTCCGCGCCCCCGATGTAGGCGTTCATCTTCTCCTCTATGAATTGGTCCCGTTTCATGTCCTTCATGATATTAACGCTACTCCCCCTCCGTTTGTCCCGCCTGCAGGAACTTTTTCAACATTTCCTCGGCGCGGGTGACCGCCCGCTCGACGGAGGATCTGCTCATATTCTCCTCCCGCGCGATCTCCCGCACCGTGAAGTCAAGCCAGTAGCGGTAGTAGATCATCTTCTTCTCGAGCGGGGGAAGGTGTTTGACCGCCTGCTCCAAAAGAATGGCGTCCTCCCGCCCCTCGGGGGAATACCGTCCGTCGGAGAGGGAGAAGCATGCGTCGATGTCTTCGGCGGCCGTGCGCTTTTTTCGGCGCAAAAAATCGAGGGCGGTGTTGCGGACGATGCGCATGATGAAGCCGCAGCCGTTGTCCTCCCTGAAGGAGGAAGCGGCCCTCACCAGCTTCACAAGGCTGTCCGAAACGACGTCCTCTGCGTCTGCCTGCGTCCCGACGATCCCGCGGGCAAGCGCGACCATGCGCCGCCCCATGAGCGCGTAGATTTCGCCGAGCGCGGAAGCGTTCCCGTCCTTCAGGCGAAGGATCAGGCGATTCAGTTGTCGTGGATCGAGCGGCGGCACCCTTTTTCTCCCCTTGACCCGATTTTTCTATACTTCTTCGTAGATCTCCCGCTTCAAGATGCCGACGTAGGGCAGATTGCGGTATCTCTCATTGTAGTCGAGCCCGTAGCCGATGACGAATTCGTTCTCGATGTCGAAACAGTTGTAATCGGGCTGAATGTCATAGGCCCGTCTCCCCTTTTTATTGAGAAGGGTGACGATACAGACGGACTTTGCCCCGCGCTCCTTCAGAAGCTCCTTCAGGTTGGCGAGGGTAAAGCCGCTGTCGATGATGTCCTCGACGACGATGACGTCCCTGTCCTTGACGTCGGTGTCGAGGTCCTTGCGCATGCGGAGCTTTCCCGAGGAGACCGTCCCACTGCCGTAGGAAGAGACGGCCATGAAGTCGAGGGTGACGGGGATCTCGAGGTGGCGGATAAAGTCGGCATAGAAGATGATGCTTCCCTTGAGAATGCCGACGACGACGGGATTTTTGCCCGCATAGCGTTCGCTGACGGCGAGAGCAACGTCTCTCACGCCCGCGCGAAGCTGTTCCTCGGTCAACAGAATGCGTTCACAATCTTGGTGCATACTATGTTCTCCTTCGTAATGGTTTGGATGTGGTTTTGAAATTAAAAATTAAAAATTGTGGCGGGGAGACAAGGATATCCCCCATGACGCACCTTTTCTTACCCCCTCCCGAGGAGGGGGGTAGGGGGGTGGGCAACGAATCCAAATCATGCCCACCTCAGTCACCTGCGGTGACAGCTCCTCCTTGGGAGGAGCCGAGGGAACCCCTCTGTCTCGGCTACGCCTCGACATCTCCCCTATGAGGGGCGACAAGGGGGGCGCGTTGACCCCCTCATGTGAGGACGCCGCGGCGGAGGGTCGTTTTGGTGACCTTGACGCTGTCCGCGATCTCCACCCCGACGACGGCGTACACCTCGTTCCCCTTCGCGATGACGGGAAGTTTCTTCGAGAGCCGCGCGGAAATTTTTCTGTCCGTCAGGAACTTTTTGAGCGTCTTCCTCGGGGCATGGTATGGGGTAATTTGGTCTCCCTCCCTTCTTCCGCGCACGACACAGCCCTCGGGGAAGGCGTCTAAATCGACGAGGAGCCTCTTCATTCGGACGGCGGTGCCGAAGTCCTCCGCCTCCATTCCCGAGAAGAGTTCCTGTACGCCCAAAATGCCCGCCGCACAGACATACAGCCCCGTCTGGGCCGTGAAGGGGACTTCGAACGGGCGCGGCGGCTCGTTTTTGAACTCCCAATCAAAGACGATATCGTTCCCCTCGCGGAAGGCATAGACGGCCGCAATGTCCTTGACGTCCGAGACGGGCAGGGCGGCCCTCTTCCCGCTCTGCAGAGTTTTCAGCTTTTCGATCTCCTCGAGATTCGCGCGCGAATAGCCGCCCCCCTTCGCATATTGGCGCATGCAGTAGAGGCAGGCGCGGGCGAAGAGGACATCGGGAAGATCGACGGGGACCCGTTCCTCCCCCGCGATGCGCAAGATCTTGCTCTCGGCGAGCGTCTGGAGAAAATCGTCCTCCTCGGCGGCGAGGGCGGCGAACTCCACGAGATGTTTTGCCGCGTTCCCGTGGATCTTCTCAAAGGCGGGGAGCGCGGTGTGGCGGATATAGTTGCGGGTGTAGTTTTCGTCCCCGTTCGTCGAATCCTCGACGTGGGAGAGGTGATTTTCGGCCGCATACGCCTCGATCTCGGCGCGGGTGCAGGTCAAAAGGGGCCGCACGAGGCCGCCGTACTCGGTGATCGCCTTCATGCCCGAAAGGCCTGTCCCGCGGGCGAGGCGGAAAAGGACGGTCTCGGCGACGTCGTCGGCGTGGTGGGCGGTGGCGACGAGGTCGGCCTTCCCCCCCTCAAGTATGGAATGAAAGGCCCCGTGCCGCACACTGCGGGCGACGTTTTCGAGATTGCCGCCCTGCTCTTTCACGAGGTTCGGCACGTCCACCCGCTCCACGGTGAGCGGGATCCCCCACTCCCTGCAGAGAGTGCGGCAAAATTCCATGTCGCGCACGCTCTCTTCGCCGCGAATGCCGTGCTCGATGTGGAGGGCGGAGAGGGAAATGTTGTAACTTTTTGCCTGCTCTTTGAAGGCGTGCAGAAGGCAAACGGAATCCACGCCGCCCGAGAGCGCGACGCACACCCGCATGTTCTGATATTTTTTTGCATCAAAGAGCTTCATGGGAAAACATAGTATATCATATCCCGCCCGAAAAAGCAAGAATAATAGCCCCCAAAAATCCTTCCTCGTCGCCGCAGTGCCCCTCGTCGCCCCTTATAGGGGAGATGTCATGAGCAACGCGAGTGACAGAGGGGTTTCCCTTGGCTCCCCTGTAGGGGAGCTGTCGAGCGAAGCGAGACTGAAGGGTTTCAAAACCCCTTTGGCTCACTGCGTTCGCCACTTCCCCTAAAAGGGGCAGCAAGACACCCCCTCACCGCCTTCGGCGGAGCTCCCCCTCAAGGGGGCGCCAAGACTTGCCCACCCCTCGAGGGGTGGGTGTCGAGCGGAGCGAGACGGAAGGGGTGTCATTCCAAATCTCCCCGCCGCAATTTTTAATTTTCAATCTGAATGCCGCGGGGCCGCCTTCGGCGGAGCGCATTAGCCCAA
This sequence comes from uncultured Clostridia bacterium, assembly GCA_947625595.1. GTDB lineage: Bacteria > Bacillota > Clostridia > Christensenellales > Borkfalkiaceae > Gallimonas. The sequence goes on along the minus strand of CANQOX010000035.1, from coordinate 11,737 downwards.
GGCGACGTCGAGGAGCATCATGAGGCAGAAGCCGAAAAGAAGCCCGAGGGAGGCGAGGGTCTTACTGCCCGAAAAGCATTCGGGGACGAGTTCGGAGCACACGACGGCCACCATTGCCCCCGCGGAGAAGGCGAGCGCCCACGGCAGAAGGCCCGCGATGAACCCCGCCGCCAGCGCCCCGAGCACGCATGCGGGGATCTCCACCGCGCCCGACAGCGATGAGAAGGCGAAACTCTTCATAGGCGACAGCCCCTTTGCCCGCAGGGGAAAGGCGACGCACAGCCCTTCGGGAAAATTCTGTATGCCGATGCCGAGGGCGAGGAGAAGGGCCGACAGGACGGCGTGTTCCCCTCCCGCGACGGCAAACGCCACCCCGACGGCCATGCCTTCGGGGATATTGTGCATCGTGACGGCGAGAAAGAGGAGGGCGTTCTTCTCGTCCCCGAACTTTGTTGACGGCTTTTTTCGCTTGGATAGGAGCAGATCGCTCCCGATGATGAACATTCCGCCGAGAAAAAACCCGAGCGTCACGGTGACGGCCGAGGGAAGGGCGCTTTCGTACCCGAGGGCGGGGAGAAGGAGGGAAAAGAAGGACGCGGCGATCATGATGCCCGCCGCCGCGCCGTTCATGAGCGTCAGGAGAAAGGGCTTGACGCCCCTTGAAAAGAAGACAAAGGCCGCGCCCAGCGTCGTGAGCGCGAAGAGCATGAGAGAGGCGAATATGGCCTGTTCCCACGGGAAGAGCGACAGAAACCACTGCATGGGCAGGACCTCCGAGGGTATTTCATAGGTACAGTCACTCCATCATATGCGGGCGGACGCCTCCGCCGTGTCTGAATTTTTTTCATTAAATTTTTGAATACTGTCTTGACAAGCAAGGACGTCGGCGGTATAATGTAGTTCAGAAACATATTGGGGGAAAATCTTTATGAATGTTTTTGCTTTCTTTACGCTGGTCCTGACGGGCTTCACGATCCTGTACTATTGCTACATAGCAAACCATACGGAGGAGCATGATGTCTCCTTCTTCATCAGCGTCGGTCTCATCTTCATGGTCATGAACCTCTGCACCAATCAGGGCGAGTTCTTCGGCATCGCGTGGCTGTACCTCGTCGCCGACCTCATCTTCCTCGGCGTCGGCTGGCTCATCGACGCGCAGGATTCAGTCGGCTTCTACACCTCCATCGGCCCTTGGTTCAAGAACACCTTCTCCGACGGAGCCGTCATCGGCTGGAAAGTCCTCTCCTTCCTCGTCTTCCCCGCGGGCGCAGTGCTCTACTTCGTCAAGTACAACAGCGATGCGACGCTTGCAAAGACGTGCGGCAGGGCGGCCTTCTTCGGGTGTCTCGTTTGGGGACTCCTCCTCTGGGCGATCCTCGGCCTCGCGCTTTGAGTTCAAAACAACTTCCCGTCCCCTCCTCGGGGACGGTTTTTTTGTGGGGAAAAACGGGCACGGGGCCACACGAGTGACTGCCTTGTCGCCCCTTATAGGGGAGATGTCACGAGCCTGCGAGTGACAGAGGGGTTCCCCTCGGCGCCTCCTTGGGAGGAGCTGTCGAGCGAAGCGAGACTGAAGGGTTTCAAAACCCCTTTCCCCCTACGGGGGACTTCCCCTAATAGGGGCAGCGAGAATAAGGTGACCCACCCCCCTACCCCCCTCCTCGGGAGGGGGCAAGAAGAGGCGCCCCTCGGGAGGGGGTAACCCTTGTCGCCCCTCGGGAGGGGGTATGCTCATTCTGAAGGAGCGGAGCGACTGAAGAATCCCCTCAAACGAAGTCCGTAGGTCTATGAGATCCTTCGCCTGCGGCTCAGGATGAGCGCGGAGCGGCTCCGTGGGGTACGCTCATTCTGAAGGAGCGGAGCGACTGAAGAATCCCCTCAAACGCAGTCCGTAGGTCTATGAGATGTTTCGGCTTCGCCTCAACATGAGCGCGCGGGGGCGGCTCCGTGGGTCTATGAGATTCTTCGCTACGCTCAGAATGACGCAGGGCGGCTCCGTGGGTCTATGAGATCCTTCGCCTGCGGCTCAGGATGAGCGCGCGGGGCGCTCATTTTTTAATTTTTAATTAAGACCAACACATTTTTTTCTTTTCTTTTTCACGAAAATCTGTTATACTCCTCTCATCAAATCAAGCGAGGACAACTATGAAGAAATTCTTTTGGCTTCCCCTGCTCTGCGGCACACTGCTCCTGTCGGGCTGTGCGGCGGGGCCGAGCGGAGGCTTCAACCGTGGGGACACCCTTGGCGGGGGCGGCGTCGTGGACGAAGCCCCTACTGCTACCCTCTCCGACACTTTCGCGGCGGCGAAGGAGACGGCGGGCGAAGTCCCCGAGGGCGGCAGTGCGGACGGCGCGGCCGTGCTTTCGGAGGCGGGAAAAATCAGCGAGGGCGGAGACTTTCTCGTGAGCGGGACGCTTGCGGGAAAAATTTCCGTAAAGGCCGCGGGCGTGCATCTCTTTTTGCGCGATGCCGTCCTCTCCTCTGCCGATGACAAGGTCATCACGAGCGATTTTCCCCTCACGATCACGCTCATCGGCGAAAACAGCGTGACGACGACCGCCGAGAAGACCAACGCCATCTCCTGCGACGGCAGTCTCGTGCTCAACGGTTCGGGGACCCTCTCCGTCCGCGCCACGAAGAATGCGATCAAGGCCAATTCCATCGCCGTCACGGAGGCGACGCTCGACATCGAAAGCGGCGGGGACGGCCTCCACGCGGAGATAGACGCCTATGACGACCTCACGGAGGCCCCCGCTTTTTCCTACAGCGACGGGGGCTGGGTCGTCCTCGACGGCGCGAAAGTCGGCATTTCGTCCGTAGATGACGGCATTCAGGCGGACACCTTTGTCCTCGTCAGAGGGGAGAGCGAAGTCAGCATCACGACCAACGGCGGCGCGCCGCAGAGGATCACGGAGCTCTCCTCGGACAGCGGGAGCGGCAAGGGCATCAAGGCGGGCGCGATCGACTGGGGCTTGGAGGGCAATGAGATCGTCTCGGACGAATACTTTATCGGCGTCGAGAGCGGACAGATCGAGATCGACGCCAACGACGACGCGATCCACTCCGACGGGGAGATCGGGATCGCGGGAGGGAACCTTCTCATCGCATCGGGCGATGACGGGGTCCACGCGGAGGCCCTTCTCACCGTGACGGGCGGGGAGATCGAAGTGACAAAGTGCTATGAGGGGCTGGAAGCCGCAAAGGTGGAGATCGGCGGCGGCAAGATCGCCGTCACCGCCGTAGATGACGGCATCAATGCCGCGGACGGGACGACTTTGCCCATGGGGCAGGCCAATCCGAATTGCCATATCATCATTTCGGGCGGAGAGACCGAGGTGGGCGCCTCGGGAGACGGCGTCGATTCCAACGGCTCCATTCTCATGACGGGCGGCACGCTCGTCGTCTTCGGCCCGACCGCAAACGACAACGCCGCCCTCGACGCGGACGGGGGCATTCTCATGAACGGCGGGTATCTCTTTGCCGTCGGCTCCATGGGAATGGTCGAGACGCCCGCGAGCAACTCGGGACAAAACGTCCTCTCCTATGCGCAGAACAGGAGCGTAACGGCGGGCACGGTTTTGTCCTTGACAGAGGAAAACGGTTCGCCGCTCTGGTCCATCACGGTCAAAAAGACCTGTCAATCGGTCATCGTCTCCTGTCCCGAACTCGTCAGCGGGAAAAGTTTCAAGCTGTACGGCGGCGACGACGAACTGTGCGCCTTCACGGTCACTCAAACCATCACGCTCGTCGGCTCGGCGGGCAATATGGGCAATCCGAACGGCGCGCCTCCCGGGGGATTCGGCGGCGGTTTCGGCCGTCCCGCCCGCCCGTAAGGGGAAAATGAGGCGGGAAAATCAGAATGACCCCCACCCCTACCCCGCCCCCTTAAAAAGGGGGCAGGCGAGAGAAGAGCCCCCCGCCTCCCCCCTTATACTTGAGGGGGGAGGGTAGGGAAGGGGGTGTCTGCATCTCCCCCGCCTCATTCAGAAGCGGTTCCCTCTTGTCGCCCCTCATAGGGGAGATGTCGAGGCGAAGCCGAGACAGAGGGGTTTTCCTTGGCTCCCCTGTAGGTCGCAAAAACGCAATTCTTGCGCATCAGCACAGTGTGCTGTGCGCTGCGTTTTGCGGTGAGTGAGCGCATTATCCCGCGCGAACGGTGACCGAGGGCGGGAATCCACCCGCCCGAGACGCTGTCGAGCGAAGCGAGACTGAAGGGTTTCAAAACCCCTTTGGCTCACTTCGTTCGCCACTTCCCCTAATAGGGGCAGCGAGAATAAGGTGCCCCACCCCCCTTCCCCCTCCCAAGGAGGGGGTACGCTCATTCTGAGGGAGCAAAGCGACCGAAGAATCCCCTCAAACGAAGTCCGTAGGTCTATGAGATCCTTCGCCTGCGGCTCAGGATGAGCGCCGCTCCACCCCTCCTTTGAGCCACGCGACGATCGCGTGGTTTTTGTATTACAAAAAACGTGCCCCCGTCAGATTTTTGTCCACGGATCGACCTGTTCCATGTATAAAAAGATTCGATATTTCCTGCAAAATCAGAGAAAAAGTGAAAAAATCCTTAAATAAATGGATATACGCCCCCTCTATCGCTTGCCATTTGCACGTCAAATGTGATATAATACTAAAAATTATCATAAGAAAATACACGGACCCAGTTTATTCACACATAAAATTTATACTGAAAAAATTTTTGATCGGAGGTATATAAATGGCTCACACGAAGAAACAGAACGGAAAAATGAGAATTCGTAACGTGTTTCTTGCAGGGCTTTCGCTTCTGCTCGCCGTGATGATGTCGCTTGCCGTGCTTGCGGCGTGCGGCGGATCGACGGGCAATGCGAAGCTCACGCTTTCCGCAGGCGAGGGCGGTTCCCTCACGCAGACGGAATTCACCTTGGACGAGGGGGCTGACCTCAACGCCTTCCTCGAGGACAAGACGCCCGCAGTCACGGTGGACGGACTGGAGTTTGCGGGTTGGTTCAAGGGCAGCTCCGCGCTCGGCGCAGGTGAAAAAATGCCCGCGGGCAGCCTCACCCTCACCGCGAAGTACCTCGCCCCCTACACTTTGAGTGTGTACACTTGGGACGAGGACGCGGGGAAATACGGCGAACCCGTCGCGACGGAGGGCAAGGCATTCTATCATGAACCGCTCGATCTCCTCGCGGGCTTTGATATGCCCGACGGCTACTCGCCCGACAGCACACAGGGAAATAAGACCTCGACCGCGTCTCTCGAGGTGGGCGAGGCATTTGTGCTCTATGTCAGGCCAGGGGAAGTCCGCGTCCAATTCAGCTCGAATGCCCCGAACGGCGTCGACGTCGAGGGAGAGATGAGCGCAGAGAGCCTCTCCTTCGGCGAAACGTTTACCGTCCCCTCGTCCTCCTTTGCCGCGCCCAAGGGCTATCGGTTTATGGGCTGGTCGAAGGCGGCAGACGGCAGCGTCGACTACCATGCAGGCGATACCTTCTCCGCAGAGAGCGATGTCACGCTCTATGCAAATTGGGCGGCAGGAAAAATTGACGTCTTCGGCGGCGACGACTTCATCTTCCTCTCCGAGGAGGAGAACGCCGTCTATCTGCAGCGCGAGGGACTGGAAGAAAAGAAGGGCTCCTTCGACACTGCGACCTCCGTTTTCTCCTTCACCGAGGAGAAAAACGAGGTCCTCGGGGGCAAGATCGTGGAGGACAGCTTCTATTATTTCCGCGACCTCGGCTCCACGGAGTTCAAATACATCGGTGAGACAAATGAGACGCTCACATTCGGCGAAAAGGACGAGGTGACCTACACCGTGACGCCCACAGACGGCGATCCCGTCAACACAAAGGGCGTGTACACGGTGGATCCCGAGACGGGAGATTATCGCTTCGTGAGCGGGAATACGAACTTCTTCTTCACCCTCTTCCTCGATCCCACAACGGGCACACACTCCTTCACGCGCACGGCGAAGGGCGTCGGCACGGAGCGCGGGCTCTATGCCCTCTGGTCCGAGACGAGCGAGACGGGCTACGACGCTACAAACGTGCTCCAGCTCGATGGCATGTACGATGGACTGGGCTTTGCTTCGGCGGGCGCCTACACCTTTGAGAACGGCAAATATGAACGTCAGATGACGGCCTACTACGGGTTGGAGAGCGTCGTCGTGGACGGCGGAGAGGACGGCGTCCTGTCTGCAGATACGTCCACCCCCCCCCATAAATTATGCGATCCTTCTCGAGGATGACGACTACTATCTCTTCCGCCTCGAGGAGAGGGAATTTACCGAGAACGGCAGACATTTCAAGGGCGTCTTCCGCCTCGAGGACGGGTACAGGGGCGAATACGGGACCGCAGACGAGGTCATGGCGGAGGAGACCTCTCTCTCCCTCGACGGCTTCGGCGGCGCCGAATATAAGACGAAAGGATCGACGGTGAGCGGAACTTATACCATCGAGACGCTCGAGGCGCACGGCGCGTCCTTCGAGTATATCGCCTTCACACCCAAAACGGGCGACAAGCTCTATTTCCAATTCTACAGCTCGGCATTTATCTACTATAAAGCCTCCGAGACGGAGCCCAAGGTCGTCGACATCTCGCATTCCCTCTATAAGGTATTTTACTATTTTGCGGAAGGATATGGCGGGATCACGCTCTACAACGACGGCTTCCTCTACTTCTACGATGACGTCAACATCGCCATCTATACCTATTTTGTCGATGTGTTCGACGGCGAGACGGAGAACAGCTTGGGCGTGGACTACGGCGTATTGACAGAGACGAGCGAGAAAGGAGTTTATTCCTATGCAAGCTCCCTGCTCGGAGATGGCCAGACGATCTGCGAACTCCGCTTCACGGAGGATGGCGAGGCCGAACTGTCTGTCCTCCTCATGACGTCGCTCGAGGCCGGGGAGGGCACAACTGCGATCTCCGTGGATAAATGGGGCACGCTCACCTACGGCGGGAAGACGTACGCCTACGGGGAGTACACCGTAAACGAGATCTATGACCACGACGAACCCTACTATGAAAACGAGTATGCCATCCGCGAGTATACCTTCGGGAATACCGTGGTGCGCGTCCGCGGCGACTTTTCCGAAGATATCTACGACTACGTCTATGACACAATATTGGGTCCCAACGATCTCCTCGAGCTCGTTGTAGAGCAGTATCCGGGGCAGGACGATTTCTTCGACCGCATCTACTTCATCGAGGGTCTTCCCACAGGGGAAGAGGACCCGAAGCGGGTCGGCATACTCCTCGCCACCGAGGACGGGGAGGAGGTGCTCCTGCACGGCGACCTCATCCTTATCGAGGGGTTATATTGTCTTGTACTCGATGAACCGTACGACAATGACCTCTTGGAGTTTTACTCTTTCTATAATGAGAAGTTCTTCTCGATCGACCAATTCGATGGCAGAACGGCCGCGATCGTCTATGACAGTTCTTCAGATTTCGATGTCACCAATACCGACGGCTCCTCGCTTACTTTCGACGACTTCGGCGGCGGGACCTACACCCCCGCTTCAGGAGAGCCGTTCACAGGCAAAGCCGATTTGTTGCTCGACCAATTTTATCCCTATAACGATAGCTATTGCAATCTTGTCCGCATCGTCTCCGATGCAGGCGAAGAAATGCTCTTCCTGATCGAATTGGTCGAGGGCGACGAAGACATTACCTCCTCCTTCACGATCGTCACCGCAGAGGATGCGGGCGTGTACTCGTACCTGTCGCTGGAGAGCGGAATGATCCGATTCGATCTGTATCTCGTATTCTTCGGCACTGCGAGGGGCGAGAACGGCGGCCTCTTCGCAGACTTTACGGGGATCTACCTTCCCGACGACGATGAAGACGGGCTCGGATGGTATGTGCGCATGCGCGATCCCGTCACTGTGAGCGATCAGCTCTTCTATGAGTACGCGCTCTATGGGGATAAGGCCGACGTTGACGATCCCGACGCCGAACCTCTCGTCTACATCGCCGCCGCAGAGGTGGATTTCTCTGGCACGAACGGCACGACGGGGACCACGAACGTCTTCATGGAACGCTACTTGCAGGTCGGCGATTACGCCGTAGAGAATGGCGGGAGCGTGGTCGGCAACGGCTATGAGTACGCACAGTATACCGATGCGGACGGCAACATCTGGTACGGTTCCTTCGGCAGAGAGAACCTCATCGATGATTCGCCTCGGCAGAGCGAATACGGGGTGGAGGAAGGCGACCATTTGCAGGACGGCAAACAGCTTTTCTTCTATGCGGACTTTGTGGAACTGGCAGAGGATGGGCTCTTCTATGAGCTCTCCGAGACGCGCCACTTCCTGTTCGACGTCATCGAAAATGAGAACGGGACATGGCTCAACGCTCGCGGTCTGCTCACGGGGACCTTCGCGCTCTTCGAGAAGGGTGCGATCGCCGAGGAGACCCTCATCTACTTCGACGGGCACGGAAATGCCACCCTCAAGAAGGGGAACGTCGAGACAAAGGGCGTCTACACCTTCGATGAGGAGACGCAGGAGGGCGTATTTACGCCCGAATCGGGCAAGGGCTTCGCCTTCTCCGTGTTCACCCTGCGGCAGAGCGGCGACACATGGAATATTTTCGCAGATCAGTCGGAGGAGTACCTCTATCTGAATTCGGATTGGTCCGTACTCTCCCTGCGCGCGCTCGGAAGTTTTGAGATAGACGACTCCATCTACAGCGGCGTGTATACCGACGCCTACGGCAATACGCACTACGGCTTCTATGAATATCTCACCAACACCCTCGTCTCCTTCGAAACGGGCAACACCGTCATGTATTTCGATCTCGAGGAAAAGACCTTCTCGCGCAACACCGATGAATTCGTCATCAGCGGCAATGTTCTCTACGGCTATCAGGGCGACCTCCGCAGAGACGGTCTCAAGATCCCCGACGGTGTGAAGGAGATCGCAGACGGCGTCTTCGCCTACATGTATCTCACGGGAGAGATCGACCTCAACGAAGTCGAGATCATCGGCGACCGCGCCTTCTATGAGACCAATATCGGCGCGAACACCATTTCCTCCGAGCATGTGACCCATGTGGGCGACGAGGCATTCTATAACTCGGCTACCGTCCATTTCGACGGGCGCCTTGCGACGAGCACCCTCGCAAACGTCTCCTTCCCTGCCGCGAAGACGATCGGCGACCGCGCCTTCTACGGTTGCAACCAGATGGCGATGCTGTCGGGCACGATCACCCTCAGGGATATCGAATCCATCGGCATACAGGCCTTCCGTCACAACATCAACTCCGAGGTGGGCACGATGACGCTCGACCTCACCGCCGTTCCCGATCTCTCCAAGGTCACGATCGACGAGACCGCCTTCGAAGCGGGCGACGCCTCAAGGACGCCCGAAGCCGCGCCCGTCATCATTCTTGTCAGCGTTGCCACCTACGGGCAGATCGATTCTCTCCCCGAGGAATTCCGCGACTGGGTACAGATCGGCGACCTCAATACAGATCCCGCCCTCACGGATCAGGGCTTCATGAGCGCGGACGGGAAGGTCTACTATCTGTTCACCGCTCCCAAGGGCGGCTCCCCCTCCGTCACGAAGTATTCCTACGATTACGGCTGGACAACCGAAGAGAATGCCTTCCTCTGGAGCGTAGAGGAGAGCGGCGAGCAAAAGACCGTCTGCCTCTATGAGAACAAGAACGGCGCTTGGACAAAGTCCTCTGTCACCTTCGCGCTCGATGCGGCGACGGTCGAGCTCGGCGGCGCAACCTGCTACCGCGCCGATGTCTCCCACACGCTCAAGGTCAGCGAAGATGACGAGCAGGTAGACTTCACCTTCCAATTCACCGTAGATGTAACAGCTACGGAAAATAACACCGATGTCTCGGCCACCGTCTCCTCCGCGACCTACGGCGGGAAAGTAGCCGATTATCCGAAATGGTACTCGGGCAACGGCGTCACCTTCGACCTCGTCGACGGGAACGATGAGTATAATGTGGAGGTTAATCTTGCCAACAAGACGGCGTCCAAAACCCTGCAGAGCCGCACGGTGTTGACCGACGACACAAATTATCGCGTGACCTTCGGCAGCTTCACCGAGTCGGGCACACCCTACTATCTTAAAAAGCTCGAGAAGAAGAACGGCGAGAGTTACACCGTCATTATGAGCGAGAGCATAAGCGGGCAGGGTGGCAAGTTCACTTATACGAAAACGACCAAGGACGCCGAACAGGTCACAACCGCCGTCTACAACGTCACCTACACGGGCGGATTTGACAGCCCGAAGGTCACTGTGGAAGAAACGACGAGCGTGAAGTACGAGATCGTCGTCGAAGCGAGCGAAAAGGATAAGTTCCGCGCGACCTTCCTTGCCGCCTCCCAAGACGCGGCGACGGTAGACGAACTCACCAAATTCGAAGTGTACAAGGACAGCTATTGGTCTGAAGTCTTCGGTACCGTCTCGAAGGACACGGAGGCAAACACCTTCACCGTGACGAAGTCAGACTATTCGGGCACGGCCGTCTACACCGTGAAGTATGTCGCCAAGGCGGACGATGTAGATGCGCACATCGAAGTTACCGTCACCGCACAGACCTCGAAAACTATCGAGACCGAGCATGAGGAAGGAGCAGATTACTACGATGTGAAAATCCTCGTCGATCAAGACGGCAAGATTATCAAGCTGCAATCCATCACGACACATCTAAATTATGTCGATTTTCTGGGCTTTTACGGCGATGAGATGACCTACGAGCCAACCGAGGTGGAAAGAACAGAAAGTGAGAATAAAGCAACTTTCACCTTCTCAACGGATTACTATAGCTTCACGGTCGTCATCGATACGACAAATGCGGCGAAAGGCACTTTCACCGCGACCGTCACAATGACCGATCTGTGATCTCTTTGCACCGTGCAAATCATCAAAAAACCCCGCCTCGGCGGGGTTTTTCTTGCCCCTCTCGCCCCACTGCGCTCATGATACCCCCACTGCGCTCATGATACCCCCACCGCGCTCATGATACCCCCACCGCGCTCATGCTGAACGAAGTGAAGCATCTCATAAACCCACGGACTTCGTTTAAGGGGATCCTTCGCCTTCGCCTCAGAATGACGCAAAAAATAATGTGACCCACCCCCCTACCCCCCCTCCCACGGAGGGGGTAAAATCCCTCGTCGCCCCTTTTAGGGGAGATGTCACGAAGTGACAGAGGGGTTTCAAAACCCCTTTGGCTCACTGCGTTCGCCACTTCCCCTATAAGGGGCAGCAAGCCCCCCTCATCTGTCACGGCTTCGCCGTGCCACCTTCCCCCCGATGGGGTGAAGGCTTGCCGCCCCAGTGCGCTCATGATGCCCCCAGTGCGCTCATGCTGAACGAAGTGAAGCATCTCATAAACCCACGGACTTCGTTTAAGGAGATCCTTCAGTCGCTTCGCTCCTTCAGGATGAGCACGCCCTTCCCTCGTCGCCCCTTTTAGGGGAGATGTCACGAACGAAGTGAGTGACAGAGGGGTTTCAAAACCCCTTTCCCCTCGCAAGCTCGGGGACTTCCCCTAATAGGGGCAGCAAGCCCCCTCATCCGTCACGGCTTCGCCGTGCCACCTTCCCCCCCGATGGGGTGAAGGCTTGCCGCTCCAGTGCGCTCATGATGCCCCCACCGCGCTCATGCTGAACGAAGTGAAGCATCTCATAAACCCACGGACTTCGTTAAAGGGGATCCTTCAGTCGCTTCGCTCCTTCAGGATGAGCACGCCCTTCCCTCGTCGCCCCTTTTAGGGGAGATGTCA
>CANQOX010000034.1 GCA_947625595.1 uncultured Clostridia bacterium | reverse complement strand
GCGCATTCTCGAAACGGATGCAATGGAGGCAATGGCCTCGCCGCGGAACCCGAGCGTGGAGACGGTGAAGAGGTCTTCGGCGTCGAGAAGTTTGCTCGTCGCATGGGGAGAATAGGCCTTGAAGAGCTCGTCCCTCTCAATGCCGCACCCGTTGTCGACGACGCGGATCTTCTGTTTGCCGCCGCCCTCGATCTCGACGCTGATCTCGCTCGCGCCCGCGTCGATGGCGTTCTCGACGAGCTCCTTGACGACGGAATAGGGCCGATCGACGACCTCGCCCGCCGCAATGCGGTTATAGACATCGGGAGACAGGATATTGATCATTTCAGTTTCTCCTTCCACTCGGCAATGAGCGCGAGCGCCTGCATGGGCGTGAGCAGATCGATGTCAAGGCCGCCCAGCTCCTCCATGAGATCGAGCGTTTTTTCGTCCTGTTCGGGCGGCTCCTCGGCGGTGACGGTGCGGGATTTGTCCTGCTTCTCAAGCGACCGCAAAATGGCCTTCGCACGGGTCGTCACGGCCTCGGGGACCCCCGCGAGCGCGGCAACTTCCACGCCGAAGGAGCGGGACGCCCCGCCGCGGACGATCTTCCGCAGGAAAACAATGCTCCCCGCGATCTCCCGCACGCTGATCTTGTAATTTTTGACGCCGTCAAGTTTGCCCTCCAGCTCGGTGAGCTCATGGTAATGGGTCGCAAATAGGGTCTTGGCGCGGATGTTCTCGGTCAGGTATTCGATGACTGCCCAAGCGATCGAGAGCCCGTCGAATGTGCTCGTCCCCCTCCCGACTTCGTCGAGAATGAGAAGGCTCTGCGGCGTTGCATTCCGCAGAATGTTGGCGACTTCGGTCATCTCCACCATGAAAGTGCTGCGGTCGGAGATCAGATTGTCGCTCGCGCCGATGCGGGTGAAGATCCTGTCCGTGAGCGGAATGACTGCCCGCTTCGCGGGGACAAAACACCCGATGTGCGCCATGTAGACGATGAGGGCGTTCTGCCGCAAATAGGTACTCTTCCCCGCCATGTTGGGGCCTGTCAGGATCATCGTGCGGTTTTCGTTCCCGTCGAGCATGCAGTCGTTGGGGACAAATCTCTCCCGCGAGATCGCCTCAACGACGGGGTGCCGCCCCTCCTCGATCTCGAGCGCACCCGCCTCAACGATCTGCGGACGGGTGTATTTATTTTCCTTGGCGACGGTCGCAAAGGAGACGAGCACATCGAGCTCGGCGATGGCCTCCGCGATCTTCTGAAAGACGACGATGTTCCGTCCCAAGATCTCAAGGAGTTCATTATAGAGATGCTCCTCGAGGCGCTGTGCCTGATCGTCGCTGCCGAGGATCTTGGCCTCGAGCTCTTTGAGCTCCTCGCTCGTGTACCGCTCGCCCGTGGTCAAAGTCTGTTTGCGCGTGTAGGAATAGGGCACGCGGTCCTTGAAGCTGTTGCTGACCTCGATATAATATCCGAATACTCGGTTATAGCCGACTTTGAGGGTCCTGATGCCCGTCTTTTCGCGCTCCCTCGTCTCGAGTTCGGTGAGGAGAGCCTTGCTCCTCGTCTTGACGTCGCGGAGGGAATCAAGTTGGTCGTTGTAGCCCTCCTTGATGTACCCCCCTTCGCGCAAGGTCGACGCCGTGGGCGCGATCGCACCGTCGATGAGGGCGCAGACCTCCCGCGTGTCCGCCAAGCGGGCCGAAATGGAGCCCAAGAGCTGGGAACTGAAGCCCGAGAGCTGGAATTTGATGTTGGGAACGATGGACAGGGACGCCGAGAGCGCGAGGCAGTCCCGCGGCTGAAGATTGCCGTTGGAGATGCGCCCCGTCAGACGCTCGATGTCCCGCATGCCGCCGAGCATATCGGTGAGCCCCATGCGGACGACGCCCGCCCGAAAGAGTTCATCTACGGCGTCCAGTCTCTTATTGATCCTGCCGATGTTTTTCAGCGGGTCGAGGAGAATGGACGCGAGCTTCCGTCCCCCCATTGCCGTCCCCGTCCTGTCAAGGAGCCACAAAAGGGACCCGTACTTTTTCCCCTCGGCGTTGTTCCGTAGGATCTCGAGATTGCGGAGCGCGGAGGGATCGAGGGACATGGAGTCGGAGCCGTCGGCAAAGCGGAGGGCGGTGATGTTCTTGAGGGCGTGCTTCTGCGTCTCGAGAAGGTAGGCAATGAGCGCGCCCGCCGCGATCGCGGCCTCCTCGCGGCCGTTGAGCCCCAAGGCGTCGAGGGAGGCGACGGAAAACTGCTCCTTCAGATTCTTTTCCGCGCTCGCGAGGTGGAAGGCGTAGGGAAGATAGCAGGAGATCGGCGGAATGGCCCCCCGTGCGATCTCGCCGCAGTCCTTGGTCTCGAAGAGAAAGTCGTCATTGCAGATGATCTCGGCGACGGAGAGATTGACGAGGGTGGAGAGGCATTTCTCCGCACTCCCAAGCTCCGTACAGCAGAAGTCCCCCGTCGTGATGTCCGCCCACGCAAGCGCGTACTTCCCGTTCTTCTTATAGGCGCAGGCGATGTAGTTGTTCTTCTTTTCGTCGAGAAGGCTCTCCTCGGTCACCGTGCCCGCCGTGACGACGCGGATGACGTCGCGGTCGACCATACCCTTGGACGCCTTGGGGTCGGAGAGCTGTTCGCAGATCGCGACCTTCTCCCCCGCGTCGACGAGCTTCTGGATATAGGCATCCACGGCGTGATAGGGAACGCCGCACATGGGCGCGCGCTCCTGCAGGCCGCAGTCCCGCCCCGTCAAAGTCAGATCGAGGATCTTGCTCGCCTTCTCGGCGTCCTCGAAGAACATCTCATAGAAATCGCCGAGACGATAAAAGACAAGGCAGTCGGGATGGGCCGCTTTGATCTTCTTCCAGTGCTCCATCATCGGTGAAAGACCCATGTTTTTTCCTCCGTTACTCTATGCTTCCGTACAGGGAAATGCCGTTCGCGCGCTCGACTTTGAGCGTGACAAATTCCCCGATCAAATCCTTTTCGCTTGCAAAATACCCCATTCTGCCGTACTCATCCCTGCCGAGGTAGAGCTTTTTCTTCTCGTCAAAGCCCTCGCAGAGGATCCGACACGACTTCCCGACGTAGCCCGCACTGATCTCGCGGGTCTGCTCGTTGACGGCCTCGATGAGGCGGGAGAGCCTGTCCTTTGCGACTTCCTCCTCGATCTGCCCATCCATCGCGGCGGCCTTCGTCCCCGTTCTCGGCGAATAGATGAACATGAACGCCGAGGCAAAGCCCGCCTCCTTCACAAGGGAAAGGGTGTCCTGAAAGTCCTCCTCCGTCTCGGTGGGAAAGCCGACGATGATGTCCGTCGTCACGGCGCAATCTGGGATCTCGCGGCGGAGCAATGCGATCTCGGAGAGGTATTTTTCCCGCGTGTAACGCCTGTTCATGAGGGAAAGAATGCGGTCGGAACCCGACTGCACGGGCAGATGAATGGCGTTGCAAATTTTCCTGTGCTTTTTGATGACCGCCACAAGCTCCTCGGAAAAATCTTTGGGGTGGGAGGTCATGAAGCGAAGACGGAACTCCCCTTCGACGCTCCCGCACCTGTCGAGGAGCGCAGGGAACGTCGTCCCGTCCTCCCCGCGGTAGGAATTGACATTCTGCCCGAGGAGGGTAATTTCCTTGTACCCCTCCGCCGCAAGGGAGGCGACTTCGGCGACGATGTCGTCGGCGCTTCGCGAACGCTCCCGCCCGCGCACATAGGGCACGATGCAGTAGGAGCAGAAGTTGTTACAGCCGTACATGATGTTGACCCACGCCCCGGGGTAGCCCGTGCGCACGGGGACGATGCCGTCCTCCGTCTCTCCCCTCTCGTCCTTGAGGGAAAAGACGCGCTTCTTCTGCGCCCTCTTCCTGTCGATGAGGTCGCCGAGTTCGGCCAAATTGTGCGTCCCGAAGAGGATATCGACGAAGGGAAACTTCTCTCTGATGAGCTCGGCCTTGCCCTTCTCCTGCGCCATACAGCCGCCGACGGCGATGATGAGGTCCTTTTTCTCCTGCTTGTGCCGCTTGAGCGCGCCGATATTGCCGAAAGCGTGATTTTCGGCATTCTCGCGGATACAGCAGGTGTTGAAGACGATGATGTCGGCGTCGTCGATGTCCGCTTCCTCGGTGTAGCCCTTCTCCTTGAGAATGCCTGCGATCTTCTCCGATTCGTGCAGATTCATCTGACAGCCGTAGGTGACGATGTGATATTTCATACTCTGATTTCCGATAAGATCTCTCCGACCTTGCCATGCAGAACGAGGTCGCACTGACTGTCGAGGGGGGTCGGGTCACGGTTGATGAGGACGAGATATTTGCCCCTGAAACAGCTTACAAAGCCCGCCGCGGGATAGACGGTGAGCGAAGTCCCCGCGACGATGAGCGTGTCGGCCGCCGCAATGGCGCGAATCGCTCCCTCCACGGTGTCCCCGTCGAGGGGTTCGCCGTAGAGGACGACATCGGGCTTGATGAGCCCGCCGCAATCGCAGTGCGGGACCCCCTCATGGGCCGCGATCTGCTCCGCAGAAAAGGTTTTCCCGCACTTCAGGCAGGTGTTCCTGTGGACGGAGCCGTGGAGCTCAAAGACCCTCCTGCTCCCCGCCTTCTGATGAAGGCCGTCGATGTTCTGCGTGACGACGGCGAGAAGTTTGCCCTTCTCCTCGAGTTCGGCGAGCTTTCTGTGCGCCGCATTCGGCTGCGCCCAAAGGGGCAGCATCTTGTCGCGGTAGAATTTGAAAAATTCCTCCGTATGCGAGAAAAACCAGTCGTGCGAGAGCATCGTCTCGGGCGAAACGGTGTATTTTTGGCGGTAGAGCCCGTCCTCGGAGCGAAAATCGGGGATCCCGCTCTCCGTGGACACCCCCGCCCCGCCGAAAAAGACGATCTTTCTGCTCTCGTCAATGATCTGCTGTAATGTCTTCATACAGAAGAATTATAACATAAATCAAATGTTTTTTCAATCATCTTTTCACAGAAAATCGCAGGTTCGGGCCAAAAAAGGCGGCGTTGCTTAATTTTTGCGCACTCACACATACTGTCACGGATGAAAAAAGTACTCATTGCGATCTTCATTCCGCTCGGCATATTGGCCGTCCTGCTCCTCGGCGCGATCTTCTGGTATTTGGGCGTGACGGCGGGCGTCGAGCTCGACAGCGAGAAGCTGAAACTCTCCACCGCGTGCGTGCGCGTCTATGACGCCGAGGGCGAGCAGGTCGAATCGGCGAAGAGGCGAAGCGTCTCCCTCTGCGATCTGCCCGCGCACGTCCCGCAGGCCTTCGTTGCCGTCGAGGACAAGCGTTTCTACTCTCACAATGGGCTCGATATTCGGCGCATCGGCGGGGCCATTCTCAAAAATCTCCGCACCTTCTCCTTCCGCGAGGGCGCATCGACGATCTCCCAACAGCTCATCAAAAATACCCATCTCACGAGCGAGAAGACGCTCAACCGCAAACTGAAGGAGCTCAAATTGACGCGGCAGCTCGAGAGGCGGTATTCCAAGGATCAGATCATCGAACTCTACCTCAACTCCATCTACTTCGGGCACGATGTGTTCGGCATCGCGGCGGCGTCTGATTTTTACTTCGGGAAAGAGGCCGAGGAGCTTTCCCCCGCCGAGAGCGCGATGCTTGCCGCGCTCGTGCGCTCGCCCAACCGCTACTCCCCCTTCCGCAACGAAGAGGCCTGCCTCTCCCGCCGCAACTTCGTGCTCAAACTCATGAACGAGCAGGGCTTTTTGGACGGCGACGCCTATCAAGAGGCCGTCGATGTGCCCCTCCCCGTCCTTCCCTCGAAGACAAAGGGCGGCGACAGCTATCTTTCCCTCGTCTTTGACGAGCTTGCGGAGATCTTCCCCGAGGCCGACGCGGGCGATTTCGGCTCCATCCGCATCTACACCTTTCTCGACAGAACTCTGCAGAGCGAACTCGAAAGCGTGCAGGCCAATTCGGACGTCTGCGCCCTCGTGCGGGACAACGAAACGAACGGGATCAGGGCCTTCTACTCCACCTGCGGCGTGCTGAAACGGCTCCCCGCCTCCACCTTAAAGCCCCTCCTCGTCTATGGTCCCGCGATCGAGGAGGACGTCATCTGCCCCGCGACGCCGATTTTGGACGAGAGAACGGACTTCTCGGGATATTGCCCCGACGACGCGGGCGGCGCGAGCGGGAAATACATGAGCGCGCGGTACGCCCTTTCCCACAGCGTCAACATCCCCGCCGTCAAGATCCTGAACGCCATGGGTTGCGAGCGGGCGACGGCCTACCTCGACAGAATGGGACTGCACATCGACAGGGAGGACTGGTCCCTCGCCCTCGCCTTGGGGGGAATGAAAGAGGGCTTTTCGCTCCCCGCGCTCGCCGACGGGTACGCCGTCCTCGCAAACCGTGGAAGTTACGCCCCCTCGAAGGTCATTTCCCGCATCGAAAACGACAAGGGCAAGGTCATCTACGAATATCGCCCGCGTCAAACGAGGGTCTTTTCGGAGGAGACGAGCTATCTCGTGAGCGACATGCTCAAGACCGCCGTCAGGGAAGGCACGGCCAAAAAGCTCAAAAATCTTCCCTACGACGTGTGCGCCAAGACAGGCACGGCCGAGGGAAAAACGGGCAACACGGACGCCTACACGATCGCGTATACCTCGGAGGACGCCGTGGCGGTCTGGCTCGGCAACAGGGACAATACCGAGGTCTCGTCGAGCGGCGGAGGGCTTCCCGCAAACATCGCGCTCGACATTCTCAAGGCGGTGTACAGAGAACATGCGCCCGCCCCCTTCCCGCCCTGCGAAGGCGTCGAAGAACTTAAAATCGACATGGAGGAGTACGAGACCAATCACAGGATCCTCCTCTCCGACCCCAATTCCCCCTTCCTGACGGATAGGAAGGAGCTGTTCAAAAAGAGCTCCGCGCCCACAGAGATGAGCACGCGCTATTCCCTCCCGAAGATCGAAATGCCGACGATTTCGGTCACAAATGGGACCGTTAACATAGTACTATGTCAGACAGAGTACTATGATTATGTCGTAAAAAGAGAAAATCGAGGCGTTGAAACCACGATCTACAGCGGAAAATATCAGAAGTGCATCAGCGACAGTTCCGTGAAGCAGGGCGAGAGCTACCGCTACAGCGTGACTCCTGTCTATAAAAATATCGAGGGAGAGACGATCTTTCTCCCCCTCGTTCATATCGGTTCCTCCCCCTCTCTTCCCGACGAGTGGTGGAAGGATTAAAACCTGATGATCTCCCTCGTCGAAAGCGCCTCATCAACGAGAGCTTCGACGTCGAGTTTTTTCTCCTCCTCCTCGATGAAGGAGAGCTTGGGCCTGATGGCGGGAAAATCGGGCAGGAAGACGGTACAGCAGTCCTCATAGGGAAGCGTCGACGTCTCGAACGTGCCGATCCTTTTTGCGATCTCAACGATGTCCTCCTTGTCGAACCCGATGAGCGGACGGAGGACGGGAAGGCTCACGACGGCGTTGGACGAAGTCAACCCCTCGAGCGTCTGGCTTGCGACCTGCCCGAGGCTCTCCCCTGTCACGAGGCACCCCGCCCCGACATTGGAGGCGATGCGCTCGGCGATGCGGAACATGAAGCGGCGCAGAAGGGTCACATTGAGCTCTGCGGCGCAGTTTCTGTGGATCTCCTCCTGAATGTGCGTGACGCTCACCGTCGTGAGGCGCGTGACGAGCGTGTAGTCGGAGAGGATCTTCGCAAGGGTCACGACCTTCTCTTTGGCCGCTTCATTCGTATAGGGGTAGCTGTGGAAGTGGAGAAGCTCGACCGTCATGCCCCTCTTTGCCATCATATACCCCGCGACGGGCGAATCGATCCCGCCCGAGATGAGCAGAAGCCCCTTTCCCGCCGTCGAGACGGGCATTCCGTGGACGCCGTCGCAAAACGAGCCGAACACGAGCGCCCTTCCGCCCTCGCGGATGTCGATGTAGACGGTGTGTTCGGGGGTGTGGACGTCCACTTTCAGGGCGCCGTTCGCGTCGTCGAGGAGACGCCCGCCGATGCGTGCGCTGATCTCCATGGACGTGAGAGGATAATGCTTGTCCCCGCGGTGGGTCTCGACCTTGAAAGTCCCGCTCTGCGGCGCGACCAGCTTTGCCGCCCCGAAGATGCTGTCCTCGTCGCTTGCGACAAGGAGGCCGACGGAGTAGGAATGCACGCCGAACACCTTGGAGACGCGCCCCATGATCTCGTCCGTCCTCTCCTCGTCGAAGTCGGCGATGAGATACCTCCCGCTCGTGCGGTGGATCTCGTGGCGGATGCCCTTCATGGCCTTCTCGAGATTATTGGAAAAGGCCCGTTCGAAGTACCCGCGGTTCTTTCCCTTCAGATGGATCTCCGCATAGCGGATGATAATGACTTTTTCCATAAAAATTCCTTATAGTTCTCCGCGGCTATGCGCGGGCCGTTAAGACGGTATTCTGATATTCCTTTGCAGTTGCGTTCAGGATCGTTATCGCCTCTCCGATCTCCTCCTCCGTCGTCGCGGGGGAAAAACTCATGCGGAGGACGCCGTCGAGGACGCGTTCGCCGTAGCCGCACGCCGTGATGACGCGGCTGAAACGGTTCTTCGAGGAGCACGCGCTCCCCGTGCCGACGCAAAGGCCCCTGTCCCAGAGCATGCGCTGTAAAACTTCCCCCCGCATGCCCTCGGCCGAGACCGTCAGAATGTACGGCGAGCCGTTTTGGGGCGAAATGCGGGTGAAGACGTCCCGATCGAGGCCCGAAAACAGCCGCTCGCGGGCCTTTCCCAGCCGCTCGGCGTCCTCTTTGAGCGTGCGGAACTTCTGCTCGGCGGCGTAGGCGAAGACGGCGATGCCGAAGGTGTTTTCGGTGCCGCTTCGGAGCCCGTTCTCCTGCCCCCCGCCATAGATGTAGGGCGCGAGGGAGAGATTTTTGCGCTTGAAGAGGGCGCCCGTGCCCTTGAGCCCGCCGATCTTGTGCGCACTGACCGCATAGAGATCGACCTCGGGAGGCAGGACAAACGGGAGCTTGCCGAAGGCCTGCACGCCGTCGCTCATGAAGACCGTGCGGGGATTTTTTGCCTTCACGGCCTTGGCGATCGCCGCAATGTCGTTGACCGCGCCCGTCTCGTTGTTGACATGGACGACGGAGACGAGGGAAGTTTTCTCGTCCACAAGGGAGAGAATGCTCTCGGCTTTGACACTTCCGTCCCGCTCTATGGGCGCAAATCGGGGCTCGACGCCCCTGTTTTTCAGCTCTGTGAAGCTCGCAAAGACGGCCGCATGCTCGCCCGCCGTCGTAACGGCGTTTCCCCGCTTCGCCGAGGAGAAGATCGCCTGATCGTCGGCCTCGCTCCCGCAGGAGGTGAAGATGAGGTCAAATCTGCCCGACGCGCCCGAAAGTTTCAGAAGGGAATCCCTCATCTCGCCGATTTTTTTGAAGACGGCAAAGCCTCCGCCGTATTTGGCGGAGGGATTGAAGTATACTTCCGTTGCAAATTCCGCCGCCCGCTTCAGGGCCTCGCCGTCGGGGCGGGTCGTGGCGGCATTGTCGAAGTAGATCATCCTCTTTCAAATTTGTTGACGCCCGCGGTCTGCACGAGATACTCGAGGAGCATCTGTTTGCATTCGATGATATAGAGCGTCTTGTCAAGCGTGCCGCTGACGAGGACATAGATCCACATCTTGCCGTCAGCGGGCGTCTTATTGGGGGTGAGATAGCAGGGCTTGCCGTGAAGTCCCCGCATGACGTCGGCAAAGGACGGCTTCTCGCAGTAGCCGATCTTGAGGATCGACTGTGCGGAGATGACAGTGATCTGCTTCCTCGATCTGCCGTTGAAAACCTTCGTGACGCGCAGTTCGTCCTCGACAAAGGTGTAGTCGTAGCTCACGTTGAATTTTTTCTTGATAAACCAAAAGAGGACGCCCGCGCCCAAAAAGGCCAAAATGAAGAGTATCCAGCCGACGAACATGATGACTTTGCCCAAAGTCGTGTAGCCGGGATCGGTGGCGACGGTCGACAGAACGGACGTCGCAAAGAATGCGGTGATGCCTCCAATGGCAAAGCAGATGATGGAAACGACCAGAAAAAGGGTGTAAAATTTGCTCTCTGCGTTTGCGCGGTTGCTCGACGCGCTCTCCTCATATAACAGGTCGCGAAGCATGGAAGGTCCCCCTTTGTAAATCTCTTATTTCCCGAGGTCCATGGTCTCGATCTCGGGGTAGAATGCCGCGATCTCCTCGGCGGTGAATTGAGTCTCATAGGACGGCGTGAACCAAATTTTCCTGTAGAAGGTGAACTTGTCCCGCGAATCCTGCGTCTCGAAGGTGCAGACGAACTTCCGCGCCGTCGCCGTGACTTCCTTACAGCCCTGTCTGACGTCATAGGTGTACGTCGTGCGCTTCGTCCTCACATAGACGACCTTGTCCGTCGTCTCGATCCCGATGACCGTGCCCATGGAGACGCGGACGGCATAGATGCCATAAGCGACGAGATAGACGATGAGAATGGCGGGCGCAAGGAACCAGAACGCCGCATATCCCATGAAGGCAAAGATGAGGCAGATCATGAAGGCGGGGATCGCGATGACGCCGAAGATGACGATCAGCCTCTTGCAGATGTTGACATATTTCAGAATGGCGGGCTTGTCGGCTTTCATGAAAGGTCCTCCGCAAAGTCCGCACGGAACTGCGTCAGAAGTTCCCCGTCCGACCACGCTTCGCAGAGGGTGTACCCCTCGAAATCCTGTCGGAGGAGGCGAAGCTCCCTGCCCTCCTTCGCCTGTTTCAGGTAGGCGACGGAAAAGGAAGTGATGCGCTTTTTCGCAAGTTCCTCCATCGTGAAGCAATCGGTGAAGAAGTCGAGATACCGCGCGTTGTTGGCGTGCATGTAGTGATCGCAGTGGGAAGTTTTCACGCGCATCGTGTAGACTTCCCTCCCCTCCGAGATCTTCGGGATCTTCCATGCGGGGACGTCCACCGTCCTCTCGCTCCGATAGGGACAATTTGCGTTCACCTCCCCCAATTTCTCGGGCAGGAGGAGCGAGAACGTCTTCATGTCGACGAGGAACCAGCGTGAAGCGAGCGCGGCGACTTCCTCCTCTCCCGAGAGGACGCGGTAATGGCGCTCAAATACATAGTGGCGGGGCGGAAGGGGCCACGTCTCGATCGTGACCGACTCGCCGAGGCGGACGGGACGAAGGAATTTGCAATAGGTATTCACCACCAGAAATCCGTATCCGAGCGGCCGAAGATCGTCGTAGCCGAATCCGAGTTCATCCGCGCTCATGCAGGCCGATTCCTGCACGAGAGCGAGCAGAGACGTGAGTGTCAGCTCGTCCTTGAAATCAAAATCCGAATAACGGAGCTCATAAGTTTTTCTGTTGCAGTACGCCATAACGTCCCCATTATATCATGCGGGCGGGGCTTTGTCAAATGTTATGAAGTCTCTGTCGTCAGAAAGGAGAGCGCACCCTTGAGGATCGCGGCGGCGATCTTGGTCTGATACGCCTCGGTGACGAGGAGTTTTTCGTCCTCCGCATTGGAGAGAAAGCCGCACTCGACGATGACGGAGGGATAGTCGCTGCAGTTCAAGACGTAGTAATCCCCCTTGAGGGCCTCCGTCCTTTTGACGCATTCGGGCATGTCGTTGAGTTCGCTCTGAATGTGGGAGGCGAGCAGGCGGGAGGGATCGGAGCTGTCCCTGAAGAAGACCTGCGCCCCCCTTCTCGAGCGCAGGGAGAAGAAATTCTGATGCACGGAGATGACGAGGGCGGGCGAACTTTCGTTGATGACCTCCGCCCTCCTCTGCATGTCCCTCCGCTTGTAACCGCTTGTCGCCGCGCCGTAGAGCCCCGCCTCCGTCGGCCGCGTCTGAATGACGTAGAAGCCCGCGTCCTCGAAGGCCGTCTGCAGAATGCGCGAGAGGGAGAGATTGATGTCGCTCTCCTTCGTGCCCGTCTCGATCCCGACGACGCCGCCGTCAATGCCGCCGTGCCCCGCGTCGATGACGACCACGAGACGGCTTGTCTGTGCGGTCGTGCGCGAGAGTGCGAAAAAGCAGACGCCGAACGTCATGGCGACGGCGAGCAGAATGGACAGAAACCCCATCGCCACCCGATGGCGATAAAAAAAATTCATACAATACTGTATGAATGTGTCGGAAATTTTAGAAGCGGCCGCCCTGCGGCGCGGAGACCCTTCGCGCCGCAGGGCGGGTCCGTTATTTCCTCCCCTTCAGATACCTTATGATGCTCTCCGCCGCCCGCTTTCCCGCGCCCATGGCGAGAATGACGGTCGCGGAGCCCGTCACGGCGTCCCCGCCCGCAAAGACGCCCTCGAGCGAGGTCCTGCCCTCTTCGTCGGCGGCAATTTCGCCGTGCGGCCCCGTTGCAAGGCCCTCCGTCGTCGCCCTGATGAGGGGATTAGGTGAGGTCCCGAGCGCCATGATCACGCAGTCCGCCTCGATCGTGAACTCGCTCCCCACCCTCGCAACGGGGCTCCTTCTACCGCTCCCGTCGGGCTGTCCGAGCTCCATTTCCACACATTTCAGTCCGATTGCGTTGTTGTCCCCGTCGGTCAGGATCTCGACGGGATTAGCGAGAAGCCTGAATGCGATCCCCTCCTCCTTGGCGTGCTCCACCTCCTCGCGGCGGGCGGGAAGCTCCTCCATGCCCCTGCGATAGACGATCGTGACCTCCGCGCCGAGCCGCCTTGCCATCCTCGCGGCGTCCATGGCGACGTTGCCGCCGCCCACCACGGCCACCCGCTTCCCGCGGTAAATGGGCGTTTCGCTGTCCTCCTCGTAGGCCTTCATGAGGTTGGCGCGGGTCAGATATTCGTTGGCCGAAAAGACCCCCTTTGCGCCCTCTCCCTTGATGCCCATGAAGCGGGGAAGTCCCGCCCCCGTGCCGAGAAAGACGGCCTCAAAGCCGAGCTCTGTCTTCAATTCCTCCACCGTGTACAGCCGTCCGATGACGCTATCCGTCTCGATCTTTACGCCGAGGGAGCGGAGCCGTCCGATCTCGCGCTCTACGATCTCTTTGGGAAGGCGGAATTCGGGAATGCCGTACATGAGCACCCCGCCCGCCTCGTGGAGAGCCTCGAAGACCGTCACTTCGCATCCGCGCTTGGCAAGTTCTCCCGCACAGGCAAGCCCTGCGGGGCCCGAGCCGACGACCGCGACCCTGTGACCGTTTCGGGCGGGCAGATCTGTCCCCTCCTTCGCATGCGCGTAGTGATAGTCCGCCGCAAACCGCTCGAGGCGGCCGATGCCGACGGGCTCCCCCTTTCCCCCGCGCACGCAGAACTTCTCACACTGCTTTTCCTGCGGGCAAACCCTCCCGCACACGGCGGGAAGGGAGGAGGTCTCCGCGATGATCCCGTAGGCCCCTTCGAAGTTCCCCGCCGCGATCTCCGCGATGAAATCGGGAATGCGGACGGAGACGGGACAGCCGTTCATGCAGGGGCGGGCCTTGCAATGCAGACAGCGGGAGGCCTCTTTTACGGCCGTCTCTTCGTCATAGCCGAGCGCGACCTCGCCGAAGCTATTTCTCCTCCTCTCGGGATCCTGTACGGGCATGGGATATTTTGTGGGACGGGGGTCGTACATCAGTTGTTCTCCTTTTTGTAAAGGTTGCAATGCCTCTCGCGCGCTTCGGCCTCGAAGGAAAGATAGGCGCGGTTGCGGGCGATCGCCTCGTCAAAATCTATCTTGTGCGCGTCGAAATCGGGTCCGTCGACGCAGGCAAACTTCATCTCCCCGCCCACTCTCACGCGGCAACAGCCGCACATTCCCGTCCCGTCGATCATGATGGGGTTCATGCTCGCGATCGTCCTGACACGGTAGGGCTCCGTCGCGGCGGCGACAAATTTCATCATGGGAAGGGGCCCGATCGCATAGACGGCGTCGAAGGTCTCCTCCTCGAGGAGTTTTTTCAGGGGAAGGCAGACGTTACCCCTCTCCCCGAAGATCCCGTCGTCCGTCGTCACGGCGAACGAATCGGAGAGCGCGCGGAACTCCTCGGCGAGAATGACAAACTCTTTGCTTCGGAAACCGATGACGGAATGCACCGCGGCGCCCGCCTCCTTCAACCGCCTCGCGACGGGAAGGGCGATGGCACAGCCGACGCCGCCGCCCACGACGACCGCCTTCTTCACGCCCGCGATGTCGGTGGGATTGCCCAGCGGCCCGACGAAATCGGCGAGGGTGTCCCCCGCTCTCTTCTCATTCAATGCCATCGTCGTCCCGCCGACGACCTGAAAGATGACGGCAACGGCTCCCCTTTCCCTGTCCGTCCCCGCGATCGTGAGCGGAATGCGCTCCCCCCGCCCGTCGACGCGGAGAATGACGAACTGCCCAGCGAGGGCCTTCTCGGCGATGCGCGGCGCCTCGACCTCGATCATCGTGACATTGGGATTAAGTTCTCTTCTCGTTAAGATGCGAACCATGGTTTTATCTTATCACGGCGTCAAAAAAAAGTCAATCTATCGCGAAAAAAGCATAAAAAATCCCTGCGGGCCGATGTAAATCCTTGACTTTGTCCGCAGAATTATGTATAATGAGAACGTTCACAAAATAAATATTTGGAGAGCGGATATGGCAATTGTAAAGATTGTCACCGATTCAAACAGCGGCATCACGCAGGCGGACGCAAAAAAACTGGGAATTTTTGTGCTCCCGATGCCCTTTTTGATCGACGGCAAAGAGTACTTTGAGGACATCAACCTCACGCAGGAACAGTTCTATGAACATTTGAGGGGAGACGCGAGCGTCTCAACTTCCCAGCCCGCAGTCGCAAGCGTGACCGACCTTTGGGACGAACTTCTGAAGGACGGCAGTGAGATCGTTCACATTCCCATGTCGAGCGGGCTGTCCGAGTCCTGCCACACGGCGGAGAACCTTGCGAAATCGTACGGCGGGAGGGTGCAGGTCGTCGACAACCAGCGCATCTCCATCACCCAGCGGCAGAGCGTTTACGACGCCATCACCCTCGCAAAGCAGGGAAAGAGCGCGGCCGAGATCAAGGAGATCCTGCTCGCGACCAAATTTGACAGCAGTATCTATATCTCCCTCGACACGCTGAAATATCTGAAAAAGGGCGGCAGGCTCACCCCTGCGGCGGCCCTCATCGGGACAATTTTGCGCATCAAGCCCGTCCTGCAGATACAGGGAGAGAAACTCGACGCCTTCAAGAAAGTCAACACGCTCAAGAAGGCCAAGGAAGTCATGATCGCCGCCATCAAGAAGGACTTTGAGACGAGATTCAAAGCCCTCGTCGAGGCGGGCGACATGCAGATCTCCGTCGCCTACACTGCTGAGGATGCGGAGGCGAAGATCTTCGCAGAGGAGCTGAAGGAGGCCTTCCCGAACGTTCCCCTCTGCTTCATCGATCCCCTCTCGCTCTCGGTGTCCTGCCACATCGGCCCCGGGGCGTTGGCAGTGGCCTGCGCAAGGATCGTCAAATAAAAAACACGGCTTGCCGATACGGCAGGCCTTTTTTTGTGAAAAAACCGTCCAAAGCCGAAGGAAGCAGAATGATAGGGGAGAAAGGGCCGCTCATGTTGAGCGTAGCGAAACATCTCATAAACCCTCGGACTTCGTTCATGGGATTCTTCCCCTTCGCTCCGCTCAGGGTCAGAATGAGCGAGTGAAGGGATCCTTCCCTTTCGCCCCGCTCAGGGTCAGAATGAGCGTTCTACCCCCAAGGAGCAGGCGAGCCGCTCATGTTGAGCGTAGCGAAACATCTCATAAACCCTCGGACTTCGTTTGAGGGGATTCTTCCCCTTCGCTTCGCTCAGGGTCAGAATGAGCGGAGTATCTTCTCGCTGCCCCTGTAGGGGAAATCCCCGAGCTTGCGAGGGGAAAGGGGTTTCAAACCCCTCTGTCTCGGCTACGCCTCGACATCTCCCCTATGAGGGGCGACGAGGGATAAGGTGATGGTTCGGCAAGCTCACCATGACGTAAATTGGAATGTTCTCTTGCCCACCCCTTGAGGGGTGGGTGTCGAGCGGAGATCACCGCCTTCATCGGTCCCTCCGGCT
>CANQOX010000033.1 GCA_947625595.1 uncultured Clostridia bacterium | reverse complement strand
CGCCGCGACAGGAGCGCTGGCAAGCGCGACGGGCTTTGCGGCGGCCCCTGCCGCCGCAAAGGAGGGGGGTGGGCAGTTCTTTTACAGCTTTTGTGTGGAAAATGAGCGGGAAATTGCGGAAAACTCTTGTAAAATTTTCTTTCGCGTGGTATACTGGTTGCGTCACACAAGTAAATAAAAAGTTCACTGGGAACGCATAATAGGCATTGCGTATCTCTCTTTTCCTTGTGAACTTTTTATTCTGGAAAAACTTGTGTGACGACAATCGGAGATACCAACGCGGTGTGTCTTCGGTTGAAGGCACACTTTTTTTGTGCCACCCACCGCGAAAAAAATTTTTTTCGGAGGTAACAAATGAAGCACAAACTTGTACTCGGATTGTTGGCGGCCTTTCTGATGACGACCGTAACATTCGGACTTGCCGCTTGCGGCAGCGGAGTGGGAAACGTCGGAGGCGGTGGGACCGTGCAGAGTGGTGGGACCGTGCAGAGTGGCCAGCAAAAGCCCGATGACGGCGCACAAGCGCCCGATGATGAAAAAAAGGATCCCGACGACAGCTGTCCCGACGAAGATAAGGAACAGGGCCCCGTCGCCCACGAGCATGTCTACACGGTGGAGAATGTTTGTAGCATCTGCGGCGACAAATGGAAGTATTCAAAAAATCTTAAATACACCCTCGATAGCGATACGGATTCCTATACGGTCACGGGCATCGACGGCGTAATATGGGACGTCACGATTCCTTACGGCTATAGTGGCAAGGCCGTGACCAAAATCGGAGATTATGCGTTCCAGAAATGCGAGTTTTACAAAATTACGATTCCAGATAGCGTGACTTCGATTGGAGAGTATGCGTTTTATGGTAGTGGGCTGACGAGCATTACCATTCCCGACAGTGTGACCTCGATTGGATGGAGTACGTTCAGCGATTGCTATTCGCTTGAAAGCATTGCAATTCCCGACAGTGTGACCTCGATTGGATGGAGTGCGTTCAGCGATTGCTATTCGCTTGAAAGCATTACAATCCCCGACAGTGTGCTCTCGATTGGATTCTTTGCGTTCGAGAATTGTAGGGGGCTGACGAGTATTGAAATTCCCGACAGCGTGACATCGATCAAAGCGGGTGCGTTCATGCGTTGTAGTTCGCTGGAACATATTACGGTAGCGGAAGGTAACAAAGTGTATCGGAGCGAACAGGATTGTCTGATTGAAATTGAAACAAAATCATTGGTTGCGGGCTGTAAAAACAGCATCATTCCTGACAGTGTGACCTCGATTGGAAGTTATGCGTTCTGTGGCTGTAACGGGCTGACGAGCATTACCATTCCCGACAGCGTGACCTTGATTGGGAGTAATACGTTTTGGTATTGCAGTGGGCTGACAAGTATCACCATTCCCGCCAGTGTGACCTCGATTGGAGATTTTGTGTTTTTGGATTGTAGCGGGCTTGAACATATTACGGTAGCGGAAGGCAATAAGAACTATCGGAGCGAACAGGATTGTCTGATTGAAATTGCAACAAATACATTGATCGTAGGTTGTAAAAACAGCATCATTCCTGACAGTGTGACTTCGATTGGAGATTCTGCGTTCTATGATTGCTGGGGGCTGACGAGCATAGCAATTCCCGACAGTGTTACTTCGATCGGAGATAGTGCGTTCTGGGGTTGCGACGGGCTGACGAGCATTACAATTCCTGATAATGTGACTACGATTGAACGTTATGCGTTCTATGACTGTAGTAGGCTGACAAGTATCATCATTCCCGACAGCGTGATCTCGATTGGAATTGAGGTGTTCAATAGGTGCAGTTCGCTTAAAACAGTTTACTATAAGGGTACGCCCGAGGAGTGGTGTGAAATTTCGATCAGCAGTGAATATAATTCTGATTTGACAAGTGCAACGCGCTATTACTACTCCGACACAATGCCGACGGAGGAAATGTGGCAGGAGAGCGAAAATTGGTGGCATTTCAGCGGCGATGAGATCGAGATCTGGGTGAAAGAGTAATCGGTATTTCTTCCTAACGAAAAATGGCGTCTCCTTTGCGGAGACGCCATTTTTCGCATAAAATCATTCCTCGGTGATGTTGGAGATCTTGCCGCCCTCGAGGGTCACGCGGAAATAGCGGACGTCGAAGATGTGCGGCTTGCGCTCATACACGAGCCCCGTGAGGGCGGGGTCGTCGGTCAGCGAGACGGAGACGAACTTGCCTAAAAATTTTTTCAGCGAGCCCGCCTTTTCCTTGAGGCTGTCGGCGAGAAAGGGGACGGCATCCGCGCCGATGAGCACGCTCTCGAACAGCGCGAGCGCGAAGGTCCGTTCCGTCGGCTGAAACACGCTTCGGATGGCGCAGGAGACGAGCTTTCCCGCCCGCCTCTCGATGACGGCGGTGTGTCCCATGCTGTCGAAGAAGGGGATCTCCGCCTTCATCGTCTCCCCCCGCGCGAGGACCTTTCCCTCGGTGAGGAGGAGCAACTCTCCCCCGCGCGAGAGGACGGCGAATCCGCCGCTTCCCTCCAACAGGAACTCTTCGCCCGAGGGGTATAGCTTGCAGTCGGCAAGCTCCTCGGGGAGGGGCACGATGTGGCGGCCCGTCTCGTTTTCGAGCTCTATCCGAAGCCTGCCCTGCATGACGAGGGTCAGGAGGGTCCCGTTTTGCCTCTCCTGCCAGAGGACGGCGGGGGAGGGGTCGCACCGCACGAAGTCGCGGCAGTAGATCGCGACGCCGCTTTTGATGAAGTACAGATCGATCTGCGGCGGCGGGGAGAGCAAGAAGTCCTCGTCGAGGCGGAAGCGCACGGGGAGATACCCCGAGGGCAGGAATTCGCAGAAGAGCCCGTCCTTGACGTCCAGTTCCGCCCGCCGTTCAAATCCGTCCACCGTGCCGAAGTATGCCCCGTTCACGGTCAGCGCACACTGTTTTTCGGCCAAAAAAATCACCTGCATATTGATATTAGATGTATAGCGGGATAAAATTATGTCAAAAATCTTCCCGAGGTGATATCATGAACAAGATCAACGGCTACACCGAAGAGGAAGCGACGGGACTCATCGAGTACATCTACACGGGCAAAAACGCGGGCAAGACCCTCTCCTATCTCTTTGAGACGTACGGAAAGGAGCACAGCAGGGCGAAGGGGAGCGTCAGGAACTACTACTACGCCTTCCTGAAGAAGCAGACGGAGGACAGCAGGGTACAGCGCATTCTCGAGGGGAAGAACCTCTCCGCGGGCGAGATCAGACCCTTCACGGAGGAGGAGACCGATGAGATGCTCAAGCGCATTCTCGCCGAGCGCAAGAAGGGCTTTTCCGTGCGGCGGGCGATCATGAACGTCTGCGGCGGCGACGAAAAACTCATGCTCCGCATGCAGAACAAGTACAGGAACCTCCTGAAAAAGCAGCCCGAACGCGTAGAGCGGGCGGCACGGGAGGCGGGCATTCCCGAGGAGAAGAGCTTTTTGCAGAGAAAGCTCGAGCGGGAGATCGACGCCCTCTATTCCCGTCTCGCCATCGACCTGAGGCGGGAAAATGAGAGGTTGAAGGCAGAATTGGAAAAATTGCGCAGGGAAAAGCAGGAATAAGCGGCGTGTCCTCTCACAAACTGTATGCAGGGAGGAAACTATGGAAAAGTTATTCTGTTTCGGGCTTGCGCTCGGCATGGTGGGCGGCGCGCTCATCGTGGCGAACAGCTACAAGGTCCGCTGTCTCGTCAAAAAGAGTCAGGCGGAGATGATGCAGAAGTTCGACGAAATGATGGATGAGAAGCTCAAGTCCGACGAGCGCAGGCCCGCGGAAGAGACGCCCGAGAAAAAGGGCAAGAAGTAGATCCTGAAGGGAGCGGCGCGGTTTCGCCCCGCTCTTTTTTTGAGCGGTGTTCCCTCGCTGCCCCTCACCTCCGCTCATCCTGAGGGCGAAGCCCGAAGGATCCCCTCAAACGAAGTCCGCGACTAACGCGTCATTCTGAGCGAAGCGAAGAATCCCGAAGAACGCAGTCCGTGAAAGCGGCGTCATGCTGAGGTACGGAAAATGAACGCAGTCTACGGATCCTGACCCGAAGCATCTCGCCGTACACTTTACGGCAAGAAAATAAGGCGATGGTTCGACATGCGCGTTTCGCGCGGCTCACCATGACGCAATTTGGAATGCCCCGTATATGTCCCGCGAGATTCTTACTTCGCGCTTCGCGCTCGTGCCGCCCTTGGAGCAACAAAAATGCGGGCGGGACGGTCGCTTCGCTCCCTCAGAATGACGCGTGGGGGGCTCCCTCGCTGCCCCTTGCATTTACCCCCTCCATGGGAGTGCCGTCTTTACCCCCTCCATGGGAGGGGGGGAGCGGCGCAATTCTGCTCAACAGCCCAGTGGGCTGTGAGCTGCGCCGCGACAGGAGCGCTGGCAAGCGCGACGGGCTTTGCGACGGTCCCTGCCGCCGCAAAGTAGGGGTGGGCAACGACCAATCCTGCCCACCTCAGTCACCTGCGGTGACAGCTCCTCCTTGGGAGGAGCCGAGGGAAACCCCTCTGTCACTTCGTGACATCTCCCCTATGAGGGGCGACAAGGGGGAACCCCATGGGGTCTCGCGGCAATATTTCTGTTTTTCAGTTGACGAAAGCGCGATTGTGTGCTATACTTTCGGCATGGAGCCGAGGATCATCGCATTCGACATCGGCGACAGGCGCATCGGCGTCGCCGTCTCCGACCCTTTCAACGAATACGCCATGCCGTTGGATACCTATTTCCGTACGGGAGATTTTCAGGGGGACGTCAAAGCCGTCCTCGCCATCGCCCAAAGTCACGGGGTGGGTCTCATCGTCTGCGGCCTTCCGCTCAACGCCGACGGCACCGAGAGCGTGCAGACCGAGAAGACAAGGCGTTTCGTCATCGCCCTGCGGGAGATCTCCCCGATCCCCGTGGACGTGGAGGACGAGCGGTATTCCACCCTTCAGGCGCGGGGAGATTTGCGGGCCATGGGGGTGAGTGCAAAGCGCGACAAAAAGAAGAAGAATGTCGATTCGCTTGCGGCGGCCTACATTCTCGAACGATATCTTGAGGAAATAAAGAGAGGTGAAACCATGAAAGAGGAAACAAACAACTACGAAGACGACAACCTTGTGGAACTCGTGGACGAGGAGGGAAATACGCTCTCCTTCGAGCATCTGCTCACCTTTGAGTACAAGGGGGAGTGGTACGTCGCCCTGACGCCCGCCGTCACCGCCGAGGAGGCCGAGGAGGCCGACGAGGAGGAGGGAGACGAGGTCATCATCTACCGTCTTGTCGGCGGGGAGAACGATGAACAGCTCGAGACCATCGAGGACGACGCCCTCCTTGACGAAGTTTTCGCCGAATTCTGCAACCAGTACGAGGATTTCGAGGACGCAGATGAGGCGGCGGAGCTTGACGGCGCCGACGACGACGGGGAAGAGTAAGTTCCGAGAAAAAAATCGCCTTCCCGCAGAGGGGAGGCTTTTGCTATGAACAGGAGAAATTACGACAGGGAGATGCTCGAAGTGATGCGGGGGAGCGAGGGAAAACGTCTGCTCCTCCACAGTTGCTGTGCGCCCTGTTCGAGCTATTGTCTGACGCAGGTCGCCCCCGTATTCAGGACGACCGTCTTTTACTTCAATCCCAATCTCGACAGCGAAGAGGAATATCTCCGCCGCAAAAATGAGCAGATCCGCCTCCTCAAGGAGACGGGGCTTGCCGACCTTCTCGACTGCGATTACGAGCCCGAGGCCTTCCGCGCGGTCTCCGCAGGGTACGAGGACGAACCCGAGGGGGGGAAGCGGTGCAAGCGGTGCTACCTATTGCGCCTCGAGCGCACGGCGCAGGAGGCAAAGAAGGGGGGCTATGACTTCTTCGGCACGACGCTCACCGTCTCCCCGCTCAAGGACAGCGAGGCGCTGAACGCCATCGGCTTCGGCCTTGCCGAGAAATACGGCGTCAGCTACCTTCCCTCCGACTTCAAAAAAAGGAACGGATACCTCCGTTCCATCGAGCTGTCGAGAGAGTACGGCCTCTATCGGCAGGACTATTGCGGCTGTGTGTTCTCCAAACGGCCCTCGCCGTAACTTTGCCCTCACGGGCCGACAGCGACGGATTCGCCCGTGAGCAGATGTCTCGAGAAGTCTGCGGGCAGGGACCCTCCGTCGGCGCATTGCAGGAATTCCTCCATGCGCACTGCCGCACGCTGTGCGGCCGTCAGAAAGAGCGCGTACGCACTCTCCGCCCCCGAGAGGCGGGAAAATTCCTCCCCCTCCAAAATGGCGGGGTTCGGCGTTTTGCGCGGGTAGAGGGAGGAGAGAATGGGCAGGAGATAGCGGAACCGCTTTCTGTGGAAGTGCTTGCAGTACCACCCGAAGAAGCGGAGCATGTGATCGAACGTGCCCTTGGAAATTTTCCTCCCGAACACATCTGCGGCCTCGCGCAGGTAACGATACAGGACGCCCTCACGGGCGATTTTTTTGAGATCGAAGGGGAACTCATACCCCCGCGCGTCCCTCTGTTCGAGTTCGGCGGCGAAGTAGACGTCCCAGTCGTTCTCCATGCGCTGGTGCTCCTTCTTTTTGAGATCGTGCTCCTTGAGAAAACTGTAGACGAAGGGGTGAAAGGCCCCGTCCGCCTCGAGGTGGGTGCAGAACCCGAGGGCATAGGCGAGGCACTTCTGCCGCTCCTCGCCGCTTCTCTTCTCAAGGGCCGAGAGCAGGGCCTCAAACCAGCGGTAGATCTTGCCGCGGTGGAGGACCTTGCCCCAGTTCTTCTTGCCGTCGAGGGGCCTGTAGAAAAAGTACAGATCGGGCCCCTGTGCGCCCAAATAGTAATAATCGGGGGCGGCGGCGATCGCCTGCCTCTCCTCCGACGGAAGAAGGGCGGCCGCGCTCTTTGCGATCAGTTCGTGTGTGATGACAGATGGCATAAAATTCTCCTGATGTTGCTCTGCGGCAGGGCCGAAGAGAGACTTTGCCGCGGGTCAGTTCCTTGCGCCGAAGATGCCCGTGCCGATGCGGATCATGTTGGAGCCGTGTTCGAGGCAGAGCCGCCAGTCGCCGCTCATTCCCATGGAGAGGAAGGAGACATCGCCGTCCCTTCGGCGAAGCTCCCCGAAGAGCTGCCGCATCTCCCTGCAGAGGACGGGTCCGTCGCGGCCGTCGGCGGGAAGCATTGCCATGAGGCCGCGTACCCTGACCCCTTTGAGGCGGGAGACGGACGCAAAGGCCTCCTCCGCCTCCGCGAAGGGGAAACCGCCCTTGCTCTCTTCGCCGAGATTGATCTCGAGGAGGATGTCCTGCACGAGGCTGTTGCGCTCGGCGAGGCGGGAGATCTCCTCCGCGAGGAGGAAACTTCCGACGGACTGGATGAGGTCGCACTTCCCGATGAGGTATTTCACCTTGTTGGTCTGCAAATTTCCGATGAAGTGCCGCTCTGCGCCGCTGACGGCGGCGTACTTGTCGCGGAACTCCTGCACTTTGTTCTCGCCGACGGCCGAGATGCCCGCGCGGATGGCGCGCAGGATCTCCTCGGGCGTCCGTGTCTTGGTCGCGGCGACGAGCGTGACGGGCTCGCCGAACCCGTTTCCGCCCGCGATCTCCTTTAGGAGCGCCGCAACATTTTGTTCGATCGTATCCATGTTCTCCCTCTATGGTACTCCTTTTTCGGGAAAAAAGCAAGTACTGTTTACAAAATACGGGCGGATTTCTTGACAGAACCTGCGTTTTCCTGTAAAATAAACATATGATTATTTTGGGGCTCGACCCCGGCTTCGGGACCATGGGGTACGGCGTCATCGAGAAGGACGCGCGCGGCAACTGCGCCTCTGTCGCCTACGGCGCGATCAAGACGCCCGCGGGGGAGAGTTTTCCCGTGCGGCTGTGCATTCTCGAGGAGGAGCTCAACGCCGTATTTGACAAATATCATCCCGACGAGGCGGCCATGGAGGAGCTGTTTTTCTCCAAAAACATCACCACGGGCATCGCTGTCGCCCATGCGAGGGGGGTCATGCTCCTCACCTGTAACAAGCGGTGCGGGAAGATCTTTGAGTACACGCCCAACCAGATCAAGCAGGCCCTCACGGGCTACGGCGGGGCGGACAAACAGCAGATGCAGCGCATTGTCGCCTCCCATCTCCGCCTCAAGAGCATTCCCCGCCCCGACGACGCGGCCGACGCCCTCGCCGTCGCCCTCTGCCACGCCTTCACGAGCAGATTTTCCTCGCTCTACGGCGTCAGATAGGGAAAAGTTGAATTTTTTGTCATCAAAGGTAGTGCATCATGATAGGATATCTGAAAGGAACAGTCAAAGCGCTCGACCCGTCATTCGTGCTCATGGAGGTGAACGGCGTGGGGTATGAGGTCGTCTGCTCGGGGGCGGCGTTTTCGCGGCTTTCGGGCGTGCGAAAGGGAGAGGAGGGGGAAGTTTTCACCTACCTCAAAGTCTCCGAGGATGACATCACGCTCTTCGGCTTCGCCGACCCGCAGGAGAAGGGGCTCTTCCTGAAGCTCACCTCCGTGCAGGGCGTGGGGGCAAGGCTGGCAATGTCCGTCCTCTCCTCGATGCGGCCCTCGGAGGTCTCCGAGGCCATCGCCTCCGCCGACAGCAAGCGTCTTGCCTCCGTCAAGGGCCTCGGCAAGAAGACGGCAGAGCGCATCATTTTGGAACTGCACGGCAAGATCTCCGCAGACGAGATCCTCGGCGTGGACAGCATCGGGGGAAAGATCTCCGCCCCCGTGAGTTCGGAGGACGAGGACGCCGTCACCGCCCTCATGGGAATGGGCTTCACGCGGCAGGAGAGCGCGCGCGCCGTGGACCGCGCGAAGGCGAACGGCGCAAAGACGGTGGAGGAGATCCTGTCTCTCGCACTTCGGGGAATGTGACGGGGCGTTTTTACCAAGGAAAGGAGAGTCAACATGGGACAAAACGGTTCTGAAGAATTGATCTGTAAATACTGCGGCGCACCGTTCGGGGAGGAGATCTTCGCGGCGGTCGGCGGGATCGTGCAGTGCAAGTATTGCAAGACCTACCGCACCCTGCCCAAGGAGAACACTTCCCCCGCGGCATTGCACTATTTGAGGAACGGCGAATTTGCCCTCGATACCTGCCACTTCGAGGACGCCCTCACGGCCTACCGCAAGGTCGCCGAGCTCGAAGCGGAGGAGCCCGAGGCCTATTTCGGCATGGCCCTCGCAAAGTTCAGGGTCCAGACGCTGAAGGACGTCGTCAACAGACGCCTCCAGCCCCTTTGCTATGCCATTTCGGACATCAGCGAGAGGAAATTCTGCGACGACGCCGACTATCAGAAGGCACTTTCCCTCGCGACGCCCGCACAGAGGGAGGACTACGAGGCCCGCGGACGGGAGATCGACGAGATCAAGGACGAATTCTCCCGCCTCGAACGGGAGGGGACGGTCTATGACTGCTTTCTCTGCGTCAAGGTGACCGAGGAGGACAGGGTGACGCCCACGGCCGACAAGGCCCGCGCCGCCGAGATTTATAAACAGCTCAAGAAGCTCGGTTACAGACCCTTCTATTCGGAGGAGGAGAACAAGGGGAGGACGGGCAGTCCCTACGAGGCCCTCATTCTCTACGCCCTCTACACCTCCAAGTGCATGCTCATCGTCTGCTCGAATCCCGACTACCTCGAGACGCCTTGGGTCAAGAACGAATACACCCGCTTTCTGAACATGCGGCGGGGGGAAGCGGGCGGAATGAAGAAGCCCGACTCGCTGACCTTCGTCTATGACGGCCGTCCCGTGGAGCGTCTGCCCCTCGAGCACGACTCCAAGCGCATTCAGGGCATCGATTGGGGCAAGCCCGACCACATGGAGCGCATCGAGGAGTATGTGCGGCGGCAGGTCCTCGGGGACGACGTCCGCCTCACGGGCCGCAAGAAATACGGGGACGCCTCCGTCGCGCCCAAGGCGGCCATGAAGCAGACCATCGAGAAGCGCAAGATCGAGACCATCCGTCCCGCCGCCGACGTCTCCGAAGAGGTACAGCTGTCCATCGCGGAGGGCTTTTTGGCGAAGGGGGAATTCAAGTACGCCAAGAGCTACTGCATGGAGGTCCTCGGGCGCAACAAGGGCATCGCCCGCGCCTATTGGATCCTCTTCCTCGCGCAGTACGGCTGCAAGGACGACGACGCCATCGCCGAGACGGAGCAGACCATCGACAACTTCGAATATTACGAAAAGGCCCTCGCCTGTTCGGGCGAGGCCGAGCGGCGCAATTACTATACTGTGCTCTATCGTCACGTTGTAAGGCGGGAGGATTTCCCCGCCTACTGCGAGTACATCGCGCTCCCCGAGTCGGCGGAAGGGGACATCGCCGCATTGAGCGAGATCATGTACCGCAAGGCCCTCCGCGAGACGAACAAAGACGTCTTTGACACCGTCATCCGCACTGTCACCGACACGGAGCAATACATCTCCATGAACGATGAATTTGCGCACGCCCTCGGCGGCGGACGGGTGGCGATCCCCTATTTCCAGAACATTCTGAAGGCCTACGCGGGGCACAAGGAGGCCATGTTTGCCGTCTTCCGCGCCGAGCACGACCTCTCGTCCGACAAGGCCGTCGTGACCTTCTGCGCGAAGTCGGAGAACGCCTCCACGGTGGAGAGCAGTCTCTTCGCCTACGGCTTCAACGATTACGCCGTGAAGGAACTCTTCGGCATGATCTCCCGCCGTTTGGGCAGCGACCCCGACGGGGCGTGCAGAGCCTTCGATCTCCTCCTGCAGATGTTCCCGAGCGATGCCAACGACCTCTATGCGGGGTATGTGAACGCCTTCATTTCCCTCCTCTTCGACGGGGAGATGTACGACAGGATCGGCAGATACAACGACCTTCTCCTCGAGATCGATCCCCACGACGACGCGGCCTACTTCAACCGCGTGCTCATCGACCACAGGACCAACAACCCTCTCTCGCTACTTCGCTATGTCGGCACCCTCATCGAGGACGAAAACTACAAGCACGCCCTCGACTTCTACCTCATGCGCCATGGGGAAGTGGAGAACAACATCTACCTCTCGATCTACACCTGTCTCAAGGAGCTGGCCGAACTGCTTCAGGACGACGCCTGTATCGAATTTGCGATCAGCGCCGTCCGCCTTCGCGACAAGTCGGAGATCCTGACATGCCGCCCGACGATCCGCAACAAGATCAAGGAGCAGTCGCAGAAGTACTGGAAGGCCTTCCTCAAGGATTGCTCTGTCACGGGAGAGGAGGAGCTCTACACCCTGACCCGCGACGTCACCAACAACGAAAATCTCAAAAAGGCCGCGCTCTTCGCCTCCGTCGGGGGGAACAGCGGGCTCTCGGTCACCATCGACCGCGTCCTCTCCAACCAGCCCCGCCGCGCAAGGCAGAACTTTGACAGCGAGACCGCACGGCTCAACCGCGAGCGGGAGAGAAGGCTTCGGGAGCGGGCCAATAAGTTCAATTTCATTCTCCTCGTCCTCGTGCCGATCGCGGCCTGCCTCGGCGGGCTTGCGGGCTCCTTCTTCTCCTATCTCGAGAAGGAGGAACTCTTCCTGCTGACGCAGTTCTTCGGGGATGGGGCGCGCATCGCCGCGATCTTCACTGCGGCGCTCTCCCTCGTCTCGACCGTACTCATCATTCTGACCGTGCGGGAGAATGTCTCCGACGGCTGGTCCTTCCCCGCATGGCTGTATGTGCTCTTCTCGGGCGCGGTCATGCTCTTCATGCCCACCGTCGCGGGGGCCTTCCTCATCATTCCCGCGATCGCCGTCTACGCCCTCGTGCGGAAGGGGAACGCTTCCTACGCGCCCCTGCCGATCTCCCTGTGCGCCTTTGCCATCAGTCAGGCCGTCATGTGGTATCTCTACTGCGAGAGCGGCACGGCCCTCCTGCTCGGGAAGATCCTCGAGGCGATGGAAATGGACTTCGACGGCATGATCTATGTCTATGTCGCGGTCACCTTCATCAGCTTTGCGGCCTCGCTCTCCCTCGCCTTGAGCACGCAGGCCCAGCTCGAAGAGAGCACAAAGGGGTTTGGCTACCTGCTCTTTCTTCTGCTGCAGGCCCTGCTCTTCGTGTTCCCCGCGGCCGTCGGGACCATTCTCGTCTTCGTCGGCATCTTCCGCCTCAGGAGCAGCAATCCCACTGCCAACGCCATCTGCTGGGTGATCTTCTCCATGGGGACGCTAGCCATCTGCTTTATCCCCGACGTGCCCTTCTGGAGCGCAATTATCTTCTGCGGCATCGAGAGCATCGTCTGCCTCACTGCCTTTGAGAGCGGGGAGGACTTTCATCTCGCCGCTGTGCTTCCCGGGTTTATCCTCTCCTTCGGCATCATCGTTTGGGCAAATATGAACCTCGGGAAGATCCTTCCGCGGTTCGCCGAGGCCGAGGAGGCCTTCCTGCTGGGCAAGGTCCCCGACTCGGCCTTTTCGGAGCTCATGATCGAGGTGCGGATCATGACCGTCATCTGGACGATCGCCGCCCTCGTTGCCACGATCGCCGAGATCCTGTTCGGCCACTCCGCGCATAGCGGCATCACCTACGGCGGCATGCTTGCCCCCCTCATGATGATCGCCTCCCTCGGCATCTTCTCCCTCATCGGGAACGCGCTCATTCCCCCGATCGAGGAGCTCACTGCGGGCTATACGGCGTCCTTCTTCCTCTGGACCATCATCGGGACCATTCTCTGCAGTATCCCCGGGGCGATCGCCCAGATCGCCGTCGTGATCTGGGGCGGGAAGAAGACGGATGCCTGACCTTCCGCCGAAGAGACAGCGGAGCGCAATCAAGTCACATCAACGGAGAAGCATATGTTTGACGAAGAATTCGGGGACGAGAGACTGCTCTCGGGAGAGAAAAGCGAATACGATTTAGAGGAGAACGCCCTCCGTCCCAAGACGCTCGAGGACTATGTCGGGCAGGACAAGGTCAAGGAGAACCTCAAAGTCTACATGGCGGCGGCGCGGCAGCGGGGGGAAGCCCTCGACCACGTCCTTCTCTACGGGCCCCCCGGGCTTGGCAAGACCACCCTTGCGCACATCATCGCCAATACGATGGGATCGCAGATCAAGCTCACTTCGGGCCCCGCCATCGAGAGGCAGGGGGACCTCGCCGCCATTTTGTCCAATCTCAATGAAGGGGACGTCCTCTTCATCGACGAGATCCACCGCCTCAACCGCACGGTGGAGGAGACGCTCTACTCCGCGATGGAGGATTTTGCCCTCGACATCATCGTGGGCAAGGGCCCCATGGCGCGGAATATCCGCCTTCCGCTCAAACACTTCACCCTCATCGGGGCGACGACGCGGGCGGGCATGCTCTCAAGCCCCCTGCGCGACCGCTTCGGCATCATGTGCCGCCTCGACATGTATACGCCCGAGGAATTGCAGAGGATCGTCTCCCGTTCGGCGCGGACGCTCGGCATCTCCGTGGAGGAGGGGGGGAGCTATGAGATCGCAAGGCGCAGCCGCGGCACCCCCCGCATTGCCAACAGACTTTTGAAGCGGGTGAGGGACTTTTCCGCCGTCAAGGGGAGCACGGCCATCACGAGGGAGGACGCCGACAGGGCCCTTCGCAAGATGGAGATCGACGAGCTCGGCCTTGACGAGACGGACAGGAACCTTCTCCGCGCCCTCATCGAGAAGTTCAACGGCGGACCCGCGGGGCTCGACACTCTCG
The DNA here is from genome assembly GCA_947625595.1 of uncultured Clostridia bacterium. Lineage (GTDB taxonomy): Bacteria > Bacillota > Clostridia > Christensenellales > Borkfalkiaceae > Gallimonas. The sequence continues at coordinate 2,666 of CANQOX010000033.1, read as the reverse complement.
CCGCGACGATCAACGAGGACGTCAACACCATTCTCGACGTGTACGAGCCCTATCTCATTCAACTCGGGTTCATCGCCCGCACGCCCCGCGGCAGGATCTGTCTGAAGGGCGGTTACGAACACATGGGCATGAAGATGCCCGAAGCCGTCAAAAAGCAACTCTCCGTCTTCGACACGGAGGAATAAAGAAGCCCCGTCAGCCCGCGCGCTCATTCTGAACGCAGTGAAGAATCTCCTTGAACGAAGTCCGAAGGCTGTGGGGGGGACTGCTCATCCTGAGCCGAAGGCGAAGGATCTCATAGACCCACGGAGCGGCCCCGCGTCATTCCGAGAAACGGGGACGAAACGAAGTCAGACAAGCGGAACCGAAGAATCTCGCGGGGCGATGTACACATAGAAGCGGCGAGATGCTTCGGGTCAGCTTTTTCCGACTTCGTATCACTTTACTTCTCAGCATGACGCCGCAACTTAAGGACTTCGTACACGGGATTCTTCGCTTCGCTCAGAATGACGCAGGAATGCGGTGACCCACCCCCTTCCCGTTACGGCGGCAGGGACCGCCGTAACCCCGTACTTCGCGGCTATGCCGCTCGTGCCGCCCTTTGACGCCACAAAGAATGTGCGGGCGGTCGGCGAGGCCACGCCTCCTGCCGCGGCGCAGCTCACAGTGCACCGCACTGTTGAGCAGAATTGCGCCGCGGCACCCCCACGGAGGGAGTGAGAAAGTGGCGGGGCGAGCAAAGAAATGTTCGAAACATTCCCACTTCCTTGCCTTAGGCGGAATTCACTTCCGCCGTGGGCGACCCCATTTGGTACCCAACGGGAACCACAATGTCTTTCAAGGTGCGAAAGTGCGTGGGCTGATTGGGCTATGGAATGCACAGCGTTGACCCCTCGAACGCATTTGTTTTGCGAAGCAAAAGAAATCGTTCGAAATAACTCTTTATTTTTATGAAAACATCCGATTTTTACTATGACCTGCCCGAGGAGTTGATCGCGCAGATGCCCGCCGAACCGCGGGATTCCGCCCGCCTCCTCGTCTACCGCAGGGACACAAAGACCATCGAACACCGCATTTTTCGCGACATCACCGACTATCTGAAGCGGGGGGACGTGCTCGTCGTCAACCGCACGCGAGTGCTTCCCGCCCGTCTTTTTGCACATACAGAGAATGGGGGAAAGGTCGAGATCCTTCTCCTGAAACGCCTCGACCTCGACGCATGGGAGTGCCTCGTCCGCCCGGGGAGAAAGTGCCGCCCGCAGACGAAACTTTTCGTCAACGACGAACTCTCCCTCGAGATCCTCTCCGTCACCGAGACGGGGGAGCGGCGGGTCAGATTTTTCTATGAAGGGGCCTTTGAGGACGTCCTCTCCCGCGCGGGCACGATGCCTTTGCCGCCCTATATCCACGAAAAACTCGAGGACCCCGAGCGGTATCAGACCGTCTACTCCCGCGAAAACGGCTCGGCGGCCGCGCCGACGGCGGGGCTTCACTTCACCGAGGAACTTTTGCAAAAAATCAGAGCCATGGGCGTGGAGGTCGTGGAAGTTTTGCTCCACGTCGGCCTCGGCACCTTCCGACCCGTCAAGGTGGAGGACGTCGAGAAGCACGTCATGCACAGCGAATTCTATGAAGTGAGCGAAGGGGCGGCCGAACGCATCAATTTGGCAAAGCGGGAGGGCAGAAGGGTCATCTGCGTCGGGACGACTTCCGTCCGCACGCTCGAGACGGTGGCAAATGCCGACGGCACAGTGAACGCGGGCCGCGGCGAAACGTCCATTTTCCTCTATCCGCCCTACCGCATGAAGTGCGTGGACGCGCTCATCACCAATTTTCACCTGCCCGAAAGCACCCTTCTTATGCTTGTGAGCTGTCTCTGCTCCCGCGAGGAAGTGCTGGAGATCTACAAGGTAGCGGTTGGGGAGAAATATCGCTTCTTTTCCTTTGGCGACGCGTGCCTGTTTGTATAATTAAAAATTGAGCGCCCGCGCTCATCCTGAACGCAGTGAAGGATCTCATAAACCCACGGACTTCGTTTAAGGGGATTCTTCGCTACGCTTAGAATGACGCAGTTTACACTTGTCGCCCCTTTTAGGGGAGATGTCACGAACGCAGTGAGTGACAGAGGGGATATCGTTCTGATTCCCGCGCTCATCCTGAGCCGCAGGCGAAGGATCTCATAAACCCACGGACTTCGTTTAAGGGGATTCTTCGCTACGCTCAGAATGAGCGGGAGATCCTCGTCGCCCCTCATAGGGGAGATGTCGAGGCGTAGCCGAGACAGAGGGGTTTCAAAACCCCTTTCCCCTCGCAAGCTCGGGGACTTCCCCTAAAAGGGGCAGCGAGAGGGCTCCGTCCTTCCCCTTGCGAGTGACGGAAGGGGTGTTGTTCTGATCTCGTCATGGTGAGCGCAGTCGAACCATCGCCGCATTTCCATTCAGATCCCAAATCAGATCCCAAATCAAACTGTAACCTATGAACAACGAATATTTTTCCTTTGAACTTCAGAAGACGGACCCCGAGACGGGGGCGAGGGCGGGCGTTTTCCATACCCCGCACGGGGACATCGAGACGCCCGTCTACATGCCCGTCGGCACGCAGGCGACCGTCAAGGGCATGCTTCCGCGCGACCTCAAGGAGATCGGTTCGCAGATCATTCTCTCCAA
>CANQOX010000032.1 GCA_947625595.1 uncultured Clostridia bacterium | reverse complement strand
ACTGGGAGAAAGATATAACAAAACGATGTGAAGATATTGCGCAAGAAATCGTACAAATAAGCCGCGATATTGAAATGCAAATGATTTTAGGATAGATGTTATTTGAAGAAAGGGGAATATTATATGGTCAAGAGCAAAATTACCAAAGTAAAAGTTATGTGTAAAGAGGTATCTATATCAAATGCGTTTATTCTTAACGACTTGCCCATTGTCGAAGAATATGAAAATGGCATTTTATCGAGTATAATCATTCCGACAAAATTCGATATGCGTAACTTGCAGTCTAATGAAAAAAAATTTATTACAGTTAAGTATCTCGATGGTGTCAAGTGCGGCAATGTCAGTGAATATATGGCGGACATTTCTTTTATCGAAGTTACAAATGAAAACTGGCTGAAAATAAAAATCGAACCAAGTAGTTTCAGTCCAGGAATAGGAAATGGTCATTTTATATGGTAAAGTGTTCATTTAATGAATCACTTGCATAAAGAAGGTTAAACTTTCTAACCTGTCCACCTAAAACTTGAATTTCAACTTACGCACAGGGTGCTCAACCAAAAAAAGAGAGGTTTTTAGGTAAAAATCCCTCTTTTCCTATTCAAAAAAACGTCTTGTTTTCAATCTGCCCCCAACTTTTGCCCCCAACATTCAGGAGCCTCCCGCTTGGGGGGCTTTGTTTCAGGGGCCGCCCAAAGGGGCGATCCGCTTCGGGGCGCAGGACAAATTCTCGGCGCATAGGACAAATCCCTCGCTTCATATAATGGGGAGAGGTGGAAGATGCTCGGGATAATTTATGCGTTTTTGGGGCGGATCTTCTTTTTTACGGGGGCGGTGGACGACGGCAGTTCGTACCCGAAGCCGCTCTCCAAGGAGGACGAGGAGAAGTATTTACGGCTCTCTCGCGCGGGGGATGCGCATGCGAGGGAGATGCTCATCAAGCACAACATGCGGCTTGTCGCGCACATTGTCAAAAAGTACACGGGGGCGGCGGAGACGGACGATATGATCTCCGTTGGTTCGATCGGCCTCATCAAGGCCATCAATACCTACGAGGAGGGCCACGGGACGCGGCTTGCGACGTACACCGCCCGCTGTATCGAGAACGAGATCCTCATGCTCATCCGCGCGGGCAAAAAGCACAAGGGCAACATGTCCCTCTCCGATCCCGTGGGGACGGACAAGGACGGCAACGAACTCACCCTCATGGACCTCCTCTTCGAGAAGGAGGATAAGGTCTTCGGCAGCGTCGAACAGAAGATCATGCAGGAGAAATTTCTCTCCGCGATCGGGGAAATTTTGAGCGACAGGGAGATGGAGATCGTCTGCATGCGCTATGCCCTGAAGGGGGGCGTGCCGCTCGCGCAGAGGGAAGTGGCGCAGAAGCTGAAAATTTCCCGCTCCTACGTTTCCCGCATCGAAAAGCGCGCCCTCGAGAAGCTCCGCCTCGGCCTCCGCAGAGAAGATTTTTTGAGCGAATAGAAATCTTCATTCTTGACAGTTCCCTCTTTCATATGCTACAATAACCGCAAAGGGGGAAAGTATGCACAAAATTTTGAACATTTTCATGGCAGGCGTTTTGAGCGCGGCGATGCTCTTTGCGGCTTCGGCGTGCGGCGAAACGGGCGGTCCCACCGACGGAGGGGGCGGAAACGGCGGCTCTGAACCCGTGAAAGCGGCGCCCGCCTACGACAATGCAGACGCCACACTCAAAGTCAGCGGCGTGGCCGAAAAGTACGCGGATATCTCGGACGAGCTCTTCGGCGTCTTTCTCGAGGACATCAACTACGCCTCGCAGGCCCTCGACGACGATCTCATCGTCAACGGCGGCTTTGAGACGGCTTCGGGTGCAAAAGAGACCAACAGATACGGCTGGACGGCCGAGAAGGCGACGTTCACCGTCACGAACGAAAACGGTCTCCTCGGCGACGGCTTTGCCGACAGCAGGGGGACAAACCCCGCCGCGTCGTATGCCCTTGTCGTGACGGAGGCGGGCGGGGCGCTCATCAACAGCGGCTATGTGCCCGTTCCCATGGCAGTGGAGGAGGGGACGGACTACGTTTTCTCTGCCTTCTTCAGGACGGATTCGGTCAAGGCCGTTACCGTGACCGTCACCGACGGGGCGAAGGACTATTTGAGCGAGACCATCGAGCTCGATCCCTCGAACGAATGGACCAAATACGTCCGCACGGTCAGGGCGAACGGCACGGCGGACGCAGATCTCAAGTTAAAACTCACCTTCTCCACCGCAGGGACGGTGGGCGTTGACGGCGTCGCGCTCGAGACGTCCGATGCGACCGTTGGCATCAAAAACTACATATATCAAGCGGTCAAGGAGCTTTCGCCCAAGTTTATCCGCTTCCCCGGGGGCTGTATCACCGAGGGCGAAAACATCAACCAGACCTACGATTGGAAGAACTCGATCGGCGCCGTCGCAAACGGGGGGAATGCGGGGGACGACGTCGTTCCCGCCCTCACTTACAAGGTCAACAAGGGCAACACGACGGGATTCGAGGAGACGACGACGTACGGCGAGGCCGTCACGCGGCGGCCCAACGTCAACCTCTGGGAGAACAACGGGAGCCAGTACTTCCTCATGGACTACGGCATCGGGTTCTATGAGTACTTCTGCCTCTGCGAATCGCTCGGGGCGTCCGCGCTCCCCGTCGTCTCCTGCGGGTTGAGCTGTCAGGGACAGGCCTATCCTGGCGCGCCCCTTGCGGGAAGGCACGGGAAGGGCGTTGACGACTACATCAGGGACGCCGCCGACCTCATCGAGTTCGCCAAGGGCGACGAAACGACGAAATGGGGGAAGACCCGCGTCGATTTGGGACACGCCAAGCCCTTTGAGATGAACTATATCGGCATCGGCAACGAGCAGTGGGACGCGGGCACGCCGCAGAGCGATTACTTCGAGACCTATTATGAGAAGTTCCTCGAGGACAAAGACTTTATGGCGACCTGCAAAAAGTACGGCGTACAGCTCATTGTCGGCAACCACCAACAGCTCATTCACTGTGAGGGATCCATCGACTTTGCGACGAATACGCCCCGCACGTCGGGCGTCGCCAAGGACGCGGCCATCGCCTACCGCAACAAGGGCAAGATCACCGCGCTCTCGGAGTACGGCATTCATGACCAACACTACTACAACAGCCCTGTCGATTTTCTTCTCCACGCCCACATGTACGACAACTACACCCGCGAGGGGAATGACAGGTATGAAGTCTTTGTCGGCGAGTATTCGGCCAACAACAACTTCAAAGAATCGGGCAATTTTGACCGCTACTATCAGATCAACAACTGGTTCTCCGCGCTCTCCGAGGCGGCGGCGATGACGGGCTTCGAGCGAAACGGCGACATCGTGAAATTGGCGGCCTACGCGCCCATGTTTGCGCCCGTCAGCACGGCCTATCGCCATTGGCCCGTCGATATGATGCTCTTCACCAATACACAGCTCGTTAGGACGGCCAATTACTATGTCCAACAGCTCTTCATGCAGAACACGGGGACGAAGAAACTCACTTCTTCGCTCACCCTGCGCGAGGGCTTTGAGGCGACCTATCCGCTCACGGCTTTGGACGGAAGGGAGTACGATATTGACAAACTCTACTATGTCACGAGCCTTGACGAGGAGACGGGGGACGTCATCATCAAGATCGTCAATGCGGGCGAGAACGGCGTCAAGCTCAACATCGACCTCACAGGGCAGTCTCTCACGGGCGTCGCGCACGTCACGCGCCTGCTCGGGGAGCTCGAAGACGTCAACGGCCTCGAAGAGACGCTGATCGAGCCGCGCACGTCGGCGATCGGCGGCTTCACGGAGAATGTGATGGGCGTCACGGCAGGGGGATATTCGGTCGTTTGCCTGCGCGTCCACACGAAGTAAGAGAGAGCAAAAAAAGACGGCGGCGGCCGTCTTTTTTTGCGGCTTTTCGCTCAAACATTTGACTTCACGGAGAAAAAAACATATAATGAACCATGAATGAGAACTTCGGAGGAGAACGCATGAACGTTACAGAGTATTTCGGCACGAATGTCTTCAATGACGAGGTCATGAAGAATTCCCTGCCGAGGGAAGTATATACCTCTCTCCGCCGCACCATCGACGAGGGACAGCCGCTCGACACGTCCATCGCCTCTGCGGTCGCCAACGCCATGAAGGATTGGGCGGCGTCAAAGGGGGCGACCCACTATACCCATTGGTTCCAGCCGCTCACCAATCTCACCGCCGAGAAGCATGACAGCTTTGTGACTCCCTCGGGGGACAGGGCCATTCTGCAACTCACGGGCAAAAATCTCATCGTGGGCGAGCCCGACGCCTCCTCCTTTCCCTCCGACGGCATGAGGAAGACGAGCGCGGCCCGCGGCTACACCGCATGGGATCCGACTTCGCCCGCCTTCGTGAAGGAGGGGACGCTCTATATCCCCACCGTCTTCATCTCCTATACGGGGGAGACGCTCGACAAGAAGGCGCCCCTTCTGAAGTCCGTGACCGCGCTCGATCTGCAGGCCAAGCGCCTCCTCAAGCTCTTCGGCATCGAGTGCAGAAAGGTCTCGACGACCGTCGGGCCCGAGCAGGAGTATTTTCTCATCGACGAAGAAGTCTATCTGAAGCGGAAGGACCTCATTCTGACGGGGCGGACGCTCTTCGGCGCGCCCCCTTCGCGGGGACAGGAGATGGACGATCACTACTTCGGCGCCCTCAAGACGCGCGTTTCGGAGTACATGCGGGACCTCGATGAGACGCTCTGGAGCTACGGCATCTATGCCAAATCCGAGCACAACGAAGTGGCGCCCGCCCAGCACGAGCTTGCCCCCGTCTTTACGACGACGAACATCGCCGTCGACAACAATCAGCTCACCATGGAGCTCATGAAGAAGGTCGCGCGGCGGCACGGCCTCGTCTGCCTCCTCCATGAGAAGCCCTTCGAAGGGGTGAACGGCTCGGGAAAGCACAACAACTGGTCGCTCTCCACCGACACGGGCCTCAATCTCCTCGACCCCGGGGAAAATCCCGAGGACAATCCGCTCTTCATGCTCGTCCTCGCCTGCGTCATCGCGGCAGTCGATACATATCAGGGCATTCTGCGGGCCTCCGTCGCCTCCGCGGGGAACGATCACCGTCTCGGCGCGGACGAGGCCCCGCCCGCGATCATCTCCGTGTACCTCGGCGACCAGCTCGGCCCCCTCGTGGACAGCATCGTCCTCGGAAAGGAATATGTGCCGAAAAAACCCGTCCCCGGGTCCATCGGCGTGCCCGAGAGCCCCATTTTCCCCATCGACGCGACGGACAGGAACCGTACTTCGCCCTTTGCCTTCACGGGGAACAAGTTTGAATTCCGCATGCTCGGTTCGCAGGCCTCCGTCGCCGACCCGAATATCATTCTCAACACCATCGCCGCGCAGGCCTTCGCCGAGGCCGCGGACGAACTCGCGGGCGCGAAGGACTTCAGGGCGGCGTGTACGGAGTACACAAAGCGGCTTCTCAAGGAGCACTACCGCATCATCTTCAACTACAACGGCTACGGCCCCGACTGGGAGCCCGAGGCGGTGCGGAGGGGACTTCTCAACAACAAGACGGCCGCCGACGCCCTGCCCGAATTTTTCAAGCGCGAGAACATCGACGTCTTCGTGCGGCAGGGGGTCTATACGGAGAAGGAGATCACCGCCCGCGCGAACATTGCCCTCACCAACTATGTCAAGACCATCAGGATCGAGGCCCTGACCCTCATCGAGATGATGCGGCAGGACGTCTATCCTGCCGTCAACGGCTATATCGCCGAACTCTGCGAGACGATCGCGAGAAAGTCCGCCGCCGAACTTCCCTGCGCGGCCGACATTTCCCTCGTCAGGACGCTCTCCCAGCGCAATGAGGCGATGGCCGACGCCGTGGCAAAGCTCGAGGGCGACCTTTCGGCCCTGCCCGAGGGGCTTGCCGCCTCCTCCCAGCACATGGCGCACGTCGTCGTCCCCGACATGGACGCCGTGCGGCGGCTCTCGGACAGCATGGAAAAGCTGTGTTCCTCGAAATATTGGCCCTTCCCGACCTATGCGGACATTCTTTATTCGGTAAAATGAGCGAAATTGCCACTTTTTGCGGCAAAAATCGATAATTTTCGCGATCCTGCCCAAAATAGATTTACACAGAAGAATTTCTGTGCTACAATGGGCGGGTCATGAAAAAAGTCATCGAAGTAGAGGACCTGTGCTGTAAGCGTTGCGCGGAGCGGGCGGAGAAGAAGCTCCTGCTCCTCGACGGCGTGAGCGGCGCGAAGGCAAATTATAAGAAGAACATCGTCTTTGTCGAGACCACCCTGCCCGACTCCGTCCTGACGCAGGCGATCGAGCTTGCGGGCTTCCTCGTCAAGTGTATCCGCCCGCGCAAGGGCATTTTCGGCTGAAAAATCGCATATTCTCCCGCCAACCGCGGGAGGTTTTTTGTTTTCGGGAAGTCACCTTGCTGCCCCTCATAGGGGAAAGACTTCCTCTCGCTGCCCCTGTAGGAGAAAGACTTCCTCTCGCTGCCCCTGTTAGGGGAAGTGGCGAACGTAGTGAGCCAAAGGGGTTTCAAAACCCCTCTGTCATTCGCGTTGCTCATGACATCTCCCCTGAAAGGGGCGACGAGAAAAAGGCGATGGTTCGACAAGCTCACCATAAGGCGATGGTTCGACAAGCTCACCATGACGTTATAAAGAATGAATCCCCACCCCTACCCCGCCCCCTTAAAAAGGGGGCAGGCAAGAAAAAACCAGCGCCTCCCCCCTTATACTTGAGGGGGGAGGGTAGGGAAGGGGGTGCCTCGCTGCCCCATTCTCGCCCCCCCCGAGGGGGGGGATTTTTTCGGAATGCGTGCGAATCGGTTTACAAAGACAAAAAATGATGGTATAATACACTTTGTAAACAAAATTCGGAGGCAATTATGCGGAAAAATCTCGTCATTCAGCTCATCTATCGGACGGTTTTGTGCTGTGTTTCCTTCCTCGCCGTGCTCCTTTCCTTCCGCGTGTTCTACGCGGGACAGGGGCCGACGGCGCCGAGTTGGACCATTCTCATCTACTACACCAATCTCTCCAATTACAGCGTGTTCGTCTGCGCGCTCGTCGGGCTCATCGAGACGGCGAGACGGGTCCTCAAGGGGGAGAGGGAGGGCCATCAGAGAATGTGGCGCACCTTCAAATTCATGAATGTCGTCATGATCCTCGTCACTTTCCTTGTCGTCATCTTCCTTCTGAATTCGCCCCTCGAGGCTGACTATTGGCAGAATATCGGGAACATGTCCTATCACTGTCTCGCGCCGCTCCTCTTCGTCTTTGACTACATACTGTTTGACGAAAAGCGCACGCTCTCCGTATTTGCGCCCCTGTTCGGCGTCATTCCGCCGCTTATCTATGTGGGGTACATCTTTCTCCTCGGCGCGTGCATTCCCGAATTTCCCTATCCCTATTTCTTTTTGAATGTGGCGGAACTCGGCTACGGCGGCGTGTGCCTCTGGGTCCTCGCGCTCCTTGCGATCTTCCTCGTCCTCGGCTATCTTCTGTGGCTGTGGAACAGATTCGACAAAGTCGACGGAAAATGGAAACTCGATTTTACGGATCTGCTACATACGAAACATATGTGAGTGTAGAGGGGGCTCATGGCGGGGGGACAACGGCGAAGGGGATCCTTCGGGCTTTGCCATCAGAATGAACCCCCACCCCTACCCCGCCCCCTTGGGAAGGGGGCAGGCAAGAAGAGAGAAACCCCGCCCCCTTGGGAAGGGGGCAGGCAAGAAGAGAGAAACCGCGCACCCTCCGTGGGGGTGCCGTCTTTTACCCCCTCCATGGGAGGGGGGTAGGGGGGTGGGCAACAACCAATCATGCCCACCTCAGTCTCGCTTCGCTCGACAGCTCCTCCTTGGGAGGAGCCGAGAGAAACCCTTCTGTCACTTCGTGACATCTCCCCTAAAAGGGGCGACAAGGGTTTCCCTCCTTTTTTCACCCCCTCCCGAGGAGGGGGGTAGGGGGGTGGGCAACGACCAATCATGCCCACCTCAGTCTCGCTTCGCTCGACAGCTCCTCCTTGGGAGGAGCCGAGAGAAACCCCTCTGTCATTCGCGTTGCTCATGACATCTCCCCTAAAAGGGGCGACAAGTATAAGGCGATGGTTCGGCAGGCTCACCATGACAAGGTCAGAATGAGCGGGGGTGAAAATCGGTGCATGGGTGCCGAAAACGCTCAAAAGAATTTCCAAAACTGTTGACAACTTCCAGAATGTGTGTTACAATCGACGCATAGATCCCCGTTTTTTTATCGCGGGATGAGGAGAAAATGGAGATATGGGACTTTTTAACAACATGTTTTCAAGAAATCGGGCCATGAACGACCCGAACCTGAAAGCTTTGCGCGAGCCGAAGTCTAAATATTATCGGCTCATTCAGGTCCTCGCGATCATCTGCCTTGTGTTCGGGGTGGCCCTGTTTTGCTGTGGATTCGTCTTTCAGGGATACTTCGGGGTCTTCCTTCACATCGCGCTCGTCCTCGTCGCGCTCGGCTGCGGCGGGCTCATCGTGCTCCCTTGGGTGAACGTTCTGGAGCGCGACAAGCGGTTGAAGGAGGAGGGCTATCCCGTCATTGCGTGGCGGAAGTATTTGGGCTTCGGCTTCGTCGCGGCGATCGCCGTCTGCGTCGCGCTCTGGATCATCGCCGTGTTCATCGTCCATGTCGATACCTTTGCCGCACTCTTTGAGCGCGCCTTCGGGGAAGAAACGGCCGAGCATGTCATCGAGCAGGAGAATGTGCTGAAATTCCTCTGCTTCGCGATCCTGCTCACCATTCAGGTCTGCGTTGCCTCTGCGATCACGGCCAGCGCCGTCCGCTATCAGAAGAAATTCCTCACCATTCGCATCATCTCCTATGTCGCGCTCGTCTATCTCGACATCTGGGTCTCGTGGATCATCGGCCTGCTCTTCTTCGGCACGCTCGTGGCACCCCTTGAGGGCGAAATGATATGGCTGGCGACGCCGCTCGACATTCCCATGCTGGTCATCGGCTTTCTCGCGCTCATTGCCTTCATTATTATCATGGTGGCCCTTGACAAGATGGTCTACAGGGAGAGAATGGACCTCTTCACGCAGGGCATCGGCGCGGCCTATACGGCGACGGACGACGACATCCTTCAGGGCACCTATGACGCGACAGTGAGCCTCGACGAGGCCGAAACGAAGAGGGCTCCCGCTGTCGGCGGCAGGAAAAGGCGTCCCGCGCCCTCCGCACCGCCCGCAGAGGAGAAGTCGGTCGAGGAACAGCTCGAGCGCATTAGAGAGCTTCGCGACAAGGGTATTCTCACCGAGGAAGAGTATCAGGCGAAGAGAAAGGACATCATCGACAAAATGTAAAATTTTGTCTCCCGCGAAAGCGTGCGGGGCGCAAAAAGGGGAGAAAAACACTTTACATTCCCCGCAGTTCGCGCTATAATAGAAGAAAAAATAGGATCGGCGTTGACAAAGGACACGCCCGCGCCTGAAGCTGTGCACAGAGAGCTCCCGCAAGGTGAAAGGGGAGAGACAGCAGGGCATCGGGTATCGCCTTTCAGCCTGCGGGGAGAAATGGCAGTAACTCCGCACGGATTCGCGGACCGTTATCCCCGCGGCAAATGATAGTTTGTTTTGGTGGTAGATATGCCTTCGCGTATTCCGAAACGCGGGGGCTTATTTTATGAAAAAAAGGCCGCAGGGCCGTCCGAAAAATCGGGAAAGTGAGGCTTGAACATGTACAAGAAAGTAGACACATCGCTCTCGTTCGTGGAGCGGGAGCAGGAGATCGTCAAGTTCTGGAAAGAGCGCCGCATCTTCGAGAAGTCCATCGAGAAGAACGAGGGGGGAGAGGAATTTTCCTTCTTCGACGGGCCGCCCACCGCCAACGGCAGGCCGCACATCGGGCACGTCCTGACGCGCGTCATGAAGGACATTCTGCCCCGCTATCAGACGATGAAGGGCAGGCATGTCCTCCGCAAGGCGGGCTGGGACACCCACGGCCTGCCCGTGGAGCTCGAGATCGAGAAGACCCTCGGCCTCGACGGCAAGAAGGACATCGAGAACTACGGCATCGAGCCCTTCAACAAGATGTGCAAGGACTCCGTCTGGAAGTATCAGAGCCAGTGGGAGAAGATGTCGGACGCCGTCGGCTATTGGGTGGACATGGATCACCCCTATGTCACCTATCACGACGACTACATCGAGTCTGTCTGGTGGGCCCTCAAGGAGATCCACAGGAAGGGCCTTCTCTACAAGGGACACAAGATCGTGCCCTATTGCCCCCGCTGCGGCACGGCGCTCTCCTCCCACGAGGTGGCGCAGGGGTATAAATTGGTGAAGGAAAATTCCGCCGTCGTGCGCTTCCGCGTCAAGGGCAGGGAGAACACGTTCATTCTCGCATGGACGACGACGCCGTGGACCCTTCCCTCCAACGTCGCCCTCTGCATGAATCCCGATGAGGACTACGTCGAGATCGACGCCGAGGGGACTCATTACATTCTCGCCGAGGCGCTTGTGCCCTCCTTCTTCGAGAATTTCACCGTCGTGGAGCGGAGAAAGGGGAGAGAGTATGAGGGAATGGAGTATGAACCGCTCTTCCCGTGGTCCCTCGGCACGTTCAGAGAAAAGGCTTTCTACGTCGTCTGTGACGGGTACGTCACCCTGACGGACGGCACGGGCGTCGTCCATATCGCTCCCGCCTTCGGCGAAGACGACTACAGGGTGGGCAGGAAGTACGGCCTTCCCGTCGTCCAGCTCGTCAACGAGAGGGGGTGTTTCGACGAACGCTGTCCCGAACTTTCGGGTCTCTTCGCCAAGGACGCCGACAAGGTCCTCCTGAAGATGATGCAGGAGAGCGGTTCCCTCTTCAAAAAGCTCCTCTTCGAGCACAGCTATCCCCACTGCTGGCGGTGCGACACGCCCCTGCTCTATTATGCCCGCTCGAGCTGGTTCATCGAGGTCACCAAGGTCAAGGATCGGCTCATTGCGGCCAACAAGTCCGTCAACTGGATGCCCGAGACCATCCGCGACGGCAGAATGGGGAACTTCCTCGAGAACGTCATCGACTGGGGCCTCTCGCGCGACCGCTATTGGGGGACCCCTCTCCCCGTGTGGGTGTGCGGGGACTGCGGCGAGATCGAAGTCATCGGCTCGCGGCAGGAGTTCCATGACAAGACGGGCGCGCCCCTCGATACCGAGCTTCACCGCCCCTATGTGGATAAATTCTTCTGCAAATGTCCGAAGTGCGGCGGCAAGATGACGCGGACGCCCGAGGTCATCGACTGTTGGTTCGATTCGGGCTCCATGCCCTTCGCGCAGTATCACTATCCATTCGAGAATAAAGACCTCTTCGAGGAGACCTTCCCCGCCGACTTCATCTCCGAGGCCGTCGACCAGACGCGCGGTTGGTTCTATGTGCTCCTCGTCATCTCGACCATTCTCTTCGACCGCGCCCCCTTCAAAAATTGCATCGTGCTCGGCCACGTCAACGACAAGGACGGCGTCAAGATGAGCAAGCACAAGGGCAACGTCGTGGACCCTTGGACCGTCCTCTCCAAACAGGGCGCCGACGCGACCCGCTGGTATTTCTACACCAACAGCGCCCCTTGGATCCCCTCGAGGTTCTACGAGGAGGCCGTCTCGGAGGTACAGCGGAAATTTCAGGGGACGCTCTGGAACACGTACGCCTTCTTCTGCCTCTATGCCGAGATCGACAAGTACGACCCGAGCAAGTATGACTTGAAGAAGTGCAAGCTCTCCCTCATGGACAAGTGGGCGCTCTCGGGGCTCAATTCGCTCGTTCTTCAGACCGACAAATGGCTCTCCGAGTACGACATCACCGACAGCGCACGGGCCATTCAGGAGTACGTCGATGAGCTCTCCAACTGGTATGTGCGGCGGGGCCGCGACCGCTATTGGGGCAGTGAAATGACCGAGGACAAGGCGGCGGCCTACACGACGCTGTACCATGTCCTCGTCACCCTTGCAAAGCTCCTCGCGCCCTATACGCCCTTCATGTCCGAGATGATGTATCAGAATTTGGTGCCCGCATTCTATCCCGACGCGCCCGAATCGGTGCATCTGTGTGATTTTCCCGCGGCGGAGACGGCTTGGATCGATCCCGCGCTCGAGAAGGGCATGGAGGAGGTCCGCGGTATCGTCGAACTCGGCAGGAGCGCGCGCAACGCGAGCGGCATCAAGAACCGCCAGCCCCTCTCGGAGATGCTCGTCGCCAGCCGCACGCCTCTCGGGTTTGGCGGCGAACTCGAGGCCGTCGTCCTCGACGAACTCAACGTCAAAAAGCTCACGCGCATCTCCGACGCGTCCGAACTTGTCCGCATCACTCTCAAGCCCCAGCTCCGCACGCTTGGCCCCAAGTACGGCAAGAAGCTCAAGGCCATCACTGAATTTTTGAAGACGTGCGACGCCGCAGAAGTCGTTGCCGCCGTGCGCTCCGTCGGCTCCTTCACCGTCGATTTAGAGGGCGAAGTGACCCTGACGGAGGAGGATCTGCAGATCTTCACCGATTCGGCGGAGGGCTTTGCCGTCGCCGAGGACA
This sequence comes from uncultured Clostridia bacterium, assembly GCA_947625595.1. GTDB lineage: Bacteria > Bacillota > Clostridia > Christensenellales > Borkfalkiaceae > Gallimonas. The sequence continues at coordinate 3,757 of CANQOX010000032.1, read as the reverse complement.
GGGGCGTCACAGTGGGATTGCGGACGGAGCTCACCGAACAGCTCCTCGACGAGGGGTGCGAAAGGGAACTTGTCTCCAAGATCCAGACCTTGCGCAAGGAGCTCGGCTTTGAGGTCACTGACCGCATCGCCGTCCGCTACGCCGCCGAGGGGAGGGCAAAGAGAATGTTGCAGAAGGGCGCCATTCTGAAGGACGTCCTCGCCGTCTCCGCCGAAGAGGCGCCCGTCCAGCCCGACGGGAAGGAGCTCGACATCAACGGCGACAAGGTCGTCCTGACCCTCGTCAAGCAGGGTTGAATTATTTGATGTATAAAAAAATTGTCGGAGCGATCCGACAATTTTTTTATGGCCAAAATTTTGAGAGGGCGTCAGTTCTTCGTCAGTTTCTCGATCGCCTTCTGATAGATGTTGAGAAGGAGTTTGACGCGGGCGAGGGTGATGTATTCGTCAGGCTGATGGACGACGCTCTCGTCCTTGGGCATCTCGGGGCCGAAGGCGACGCCGTTTTTGAGCGCCCGCGCGTACGTGCCGCCGCCGATGGCGATGGGCTTGGAGCGCTTTCTCGCGCACCACGCATAGACGCCCGAGAGCGTCTTGATGAGTTCGCTCTTCTTGTCGTGGTAGATGGGGGCCTGATGGCTGATGGTCTCGTACTTCACGCCGAGTTCCGCGAGCTTCTCATGCACTTTCTCCACGGGAATGGTCGAGGGGTAGCGAATGTCGCACACGAGCTGCAACTCTCCCTTGCGGTACTTGATCATGTTGGGGGAGAGGGTGAGGTAGCCCGTGTCGTCATGGAGCTGCGTGAGACCGCAGCGGTCCTCGAAGAGATCGGCGACGATCGTCCTGATCGTGTCGTTCCTGACGCCGAAATATTCGAGCATGGGGCGGATGGCGTTCACGCCCTTCTCGGGGGTCGAGCCATGCGCGCTCTTTCCGTGCGAAAAGAACTTCTTCCCCTTGATCTCGAGACCGAAGTCGGTGGCCTTCCTTGCGCCGATCGAACGGGGCGTGGCCTCGCAGAAGTCGCAGACCATGTTTGCGCTCGTGCCGCCCTCGAGGAAGAGGAAGGGCGCGTCGGGGATGGGATAGTGGAGACGGACGTGCAGGATCCCCTTCTCCGCGTAGATGACGGGGAAGGATGCGTCGGGCGAAAAGCCGTTCTCGGGCAGACCGCGCACGCGCTTGTAGTACTCGATACAGCCCCAGCCGTTCTCCTCGTTGCAGCCGACGATGAGCCTGACCTCCTTGCGCGGGGTAAATTTCTTATCCTTGAGCATCTTCATCGCGTAGAGAACGCAAATCGCGGGGCCCTTGTCATCGATCGCGCCCCGCCCATAGATCTTCTTGTCCTCAATGATGCCGCCGAAGGGAGGCTTTGTCCACCCTTCGCCCGCGGGGACGACGTCAAGATGGCAGAGAATGGCGAAAGGCTCGCCGCTGCCGAAGATGACTTCCCCGACGTAATTATCGTAATTGTGCGTTTCGAAACCGAGCTGTTCGGCAAGGCCGAGAAAATGATGCAGGCAGTCGTAGGCCCCCTGTCCGAAGGGCATGTTTGCCGTGCGAGGGGCGAGAGAAGAATCGAAGCGGATGCTCTCACAGATGGAGGCGACCGCATCGTGAAAATAACGTCGCATAAAGGTCTCCCGTAAAAATTTTGAACACCATAGCATATTGTATCATAATCATGTACCATTGTCAAGCGGGAGAACGTTGAAAAAATTACAAAAAACGAGCGAAACCTTTTGCAAACTTCTTCAAAATATGGTACAATGGAAAAAGGAGCGAAAACGAAGAAAAAGCGAGGAGGAAAGCCATGGCAAACGATCTCAAATTGCCCGACAATCTGTCGGCCAACGGCTTTGTCGTCCGCCTGTCGAAGTGGCTCGTCCTCACTGGCCTCATTCTCGTCAGCATCATCGTCATCGCGAACAACTGGGAGGCCTCCTTCCTCGGCTTCCCCGCGTGGTACGTCGTTTTGCCCGCCGTCGCCGTGCTCGTCGGCGAGAACGCCATCAAGATCTGGGCGGTCAAGAAATATTGGCAGAAGATCCCGTTCTACGTTTTAGACGTTCTCCTGCTCCTTCTCATCACGATCTTCACGGACGGAAGCCTCATCTCGACATTCTATATCGTCATTCTGTCCGAATTCTACATCGGGCAGGAGTCCCTCACGGGAAATATCGCCATGGGGGCCTCGAGCATCGGCACTTTCCTCATCACGCTCTTCGTCTCGGGGTACTTCCGCGGCGATTCGCTCGGCCTCGTCTCCCTGCTCACGAGCGCATTCAACGACCTCATCATTCTCGTCCTGCACTTCCTCCTCATGAACTTTATGGTCCAGATCTATCGGAAGAACAAGGAGATCGCCTCGACCATGGAGGAACTTGAGGCGAGCAACAGGGAACTTCGGCGGCTCAATGAGGAACACAGGGCGCTCGCCGTTCTGGAGGAACGCCAGCGCATCGCGAAGGACATTCACGACACGGCGGGGCACTCCATCACGACGGTCATCATGCAGACGGAGGCCGCCAAGCTCGTCATCGACAAGGACGTCGAGGACGCCAAACTCAAAATCACGGCGGCCAACCTTCAGGCGCGGCACGCCCTCGAGGAGTTGCGCGAGAGCGTCCACCTCCTCTCGGGCTCTACCGAGCACATGACCCTGCGCGAGAGTTTGCTCTCCATCGCGCGGGAATCCATGGAGGGGACGGAGATCGTCGTCCGCTGTTCCGTGGACGACGCAGATGTGAGCGAGAGCAAGCGGCGGTTTCTCTGCAACACCCTGAAAGAGGGCATTTCCAACGGCCTCCGCCACGGCGGCGCGACAGCTTTTCTCTTTGAACTCAAGAGGGAGGAGGACAGGCTAATTTTTTCCCTCTCCGACAACGGCCGCGGCATGGCGCAGGAGGAGCTCAAGGAGGGATTCGGACTGTCGGGCATGCGGGCAAGGGCCGAGGCGCTCGGCGGGGAGATCTCCTTCGTCACGGAAGCGGACGAGGGATTTGAGATACACATCACCCTTCCCCTCGACGGGAAGAAGACGGGAGACGAATCATGAAGATCAAAGTTTTACTTGCGGACGATCAGGCGATCCTTGCCGACGGGATCAGGAGCGTGCTCTCTTCGAGCGCGGAGATCGAAGTGGTGGGCATCGCGTCAAACGGCGCGGAGGCCGTCGCCCTTGCGGGCAAAAAGCGCCCCGACGTCATTCTGATGGACATTCGCATGCCCGAAATGAACGGCGTCATCGCCACGCAGGAGATCAAGCAGAGATACCCCGAGATGAAGGTCATCGTGCTGACCACGTTTGACGACAGCGACTATATCTTGGGCGCGATCAACAACGGCGCGAGCGGGTATCTTCTCAAGGACACCTCCGCGCCCGCCCTCATCGACGCCATCAAGAACGCTTACGCGGGGGACACCATTCTTCCCGCGAAGATCGCAAGGCGCATCGCCGACGCCGCGAAGATGGTCGCAAACGACAGGGAGATCCGCCTGAAGCGGAAGTTCAACCTCTCGGACAGGGAAGTGGAGATCGCGCTGATGCTCTATGAAGGGTTCACCAATAAGCAGATCGCCTCCGCGCTCAAGCTGACGGACGGCACGGCGAGAAACTACATCTCGGCGATCTATGAGAAGTTGGGCGTCACATCGCGCGCCGAGGCGGCGGAAGTGATGAAGAACGTCATCAATGAATGAAGCGAATGAAGGAAGCGGCAGCGGGGCGCACATCTGTGCGCCCCGCTGCT